>JASLAE010000464.1 GCA_030147305.1 Cesiribacter sp. | reverse complement strand
CAAAATAAATCAGGCATGGAAAGACTCATGGGAAAAGTAGCCATAGTAACCGGTGGTGCTACAGGTATTGGAGAAGCCATTTGTAAAAAATTTGCGCTGGAAGGTGCTCAGGTCGTGGTGGCAGGCATGCCCCAGGACCCGGTGCTGGATGTGGTACAGGAAATCATAGATTCCGGTGGCCAGGCTGCCGCCTTTAGTGGCGATGTTGCCGATGCAGACGATGCCCTGCGCTGCGTAAGGCTGGCCGTAGAACGATTCGGTAAGCTGGATATCCTGATCAACAATGCGGGAGTTTTCCCGGATATGAAAGAGCTGGACCAGTACGATATTGAAGTATTCGATAATATGGTGCGCAATAACATTCGCACTGCCTTTATGATGACCCGCATGGCACTACCAGAACTTCATAAGACCCGCGGTTGCATAGTTTCCGCCGGTTCGGAGGCAGGCAAGCTGGGCATAGCTCAAAATACACCTTACGGTGGCACCAAAGGTTTTATTCATGCATTTATGAAGGGGGTTGCCGTAGAGCAGGCACAACACGGGGTAAGGGCGAATTGTGTATGCCCAGGTGCCATCGATACTGCCTGGACCCGTAAGGAGGAAGGCCCGATGGATCGGGAAATAGAAAAATTAGTGATCAATGCTACCCCGATGGGCCGCCGCGGAACCCCGGAAGAAATGGCAAATGTATACCTGTTTTTAGCCTCCGATGAAGCATCTTATGTAACCGGCGCGTTATTCTTTGCCGATGGCGGAATCACGGTTGCCAAGGGTAATGTTGGCGAAAAAGCGCATGAAAGCATGAAACAAGCGCCTGAAGGACAGCTTAATCTGCGCCATTCGATGGAAGGGGCTACAGAAATTCGCTGGCCAGGCAACAAAGACAGGGAAAGGATTTAAGTTTTGCAAACAGCAGACCCATTTTAGGCACATATAGTCATAGGGTAACAACAAACAGCCTCTTTAAATAAAGTGGCTGTTTGTGTTAATAACAGTGGTTAAAGACTCAGGCTTTTTTAGATTTGTTTGCTTTAGCCAGATTAGGAATATATACCTTAAAGGTGGTGCCTTCTCCCTGCTGAGATTCAACAGATACCTTGCCTTTTAATTTAGCTATGGTTTCTTTTACGATATAAAGACCCAGCCCGGAGCCTGGCTGCTGATCGGTTGCCCGGTAGAACATTTCAAATATCCGGTTAATATACTCTTTGGGTATGCCATTGCCATTATCTTTAACTTCAATCCTGGCTCCGGTTGCATCTGCTTTTACCGCTATGTGTACGAATGAATTTACTTTACGCTGCTTCAGGTATTTAAAGGCATTAGAGATAAGATTATTCAATATAATTTTCAAACGATAGGCATCTGTTTCAAAAGGTACTTCCTGATCGATATCAAAAGAATATTCTACCTGGCTGTAGAGCGGCGTCATGGTATACTGAGCAAACATTTCCTCCAATATCTCATGAAAATTTATCAACTCGGCCCGTATTTCCTGACGGGCATTTCTGGAATAATCCAGAATGTCTTTGATAAACTTATCCTGCTTCTCCAGCGTCTTTTTCACCAGCAG
This sequence comes from Cesiribacter sp., assembly GCA_030147305.1. Classification (GTDB taxonomy): domain Bacteria; phylum Bacteroidota; class Bacteroidia; order Cytophagales; family Cyclobacteriaceae; genus Cesiribacter. The sequence goes on along the minus strand of JASLAE010000464.1, from coordinate 25,300 downwards.
CAGCAGTTCTTTTACCTTGCTAAGATCCTGTTCACCAGCTATGATCTCAGCCAGGCCCAACAAAGAAGATATAGGAGCTCGCAGGTCGTGTGAGACCCGATAGACAAAATTATCCAGCTCCTGATTCACCTTCAGCAATTCGGCATTCTGATCCTCCAGCTGTTTCTCATACCATTTCTGCTGCGTTATATCTTGTTTGATCCCAATCAGCTGCAGCGGCTCTCCTTTTGCATCCCTGACTACTTCTCCCAGGGTACGGACATAAATTTCCTGTTTTGTGTTTTTCTTTCTGCAGCGGTAGTCGTGGGAAAATTTTTTGGCAGAACCTTTTAACACCTGGTCAAAATACTGTTTGTAAGTCCTGAGGTCTTCGGGATGGATTTGGCTAAGGTATTCTTCAGCACTTAGCTCATGGACAACCTTAAGTCCAAAAAGATGACAAAAGCCTTCGGACACTTTAAGCCGTTGATCGGAAAGTTCTAATTCAAACATGCCAATATGAGCAGCTCGCTGTGTTCGCGTAAGGACACGTTGCTGCAGGTACATTTTTTCCTGAAGATTTTCATGCAACTTTTGTGTCTGGGCCAGGTTCTTTTGCTTTAGTCTTAGTTCAAGCATCTGCACAATGTATCTGGCTAATACATCCAGCGCAAAGTGCTGTTCCTTAGACAGGCTGCGTGGCTTTTTGTCGAGCACACAGAGCGTACCCAACTTAAAACCCCTGGGGCTTACCAGCGGTACACCTGCATAAAATCTTACTTTAGGCCCTTCCATCACCAGTGGATTTCTGGCAAAGCGCTCATCGGTTAATGTATCTCCTACTTCCATCAACAGATCAATATAAATCGTATGGGCACAAAATGAAATCTCTCTGGGGTTTTCCTCGTATTCCCAACCTACCTTTGCTTTGAACCACTGCCTGCATTCATCAATAAACGATACCAGCCCAATAGAAGCATTGCAAACATAGGAGGCTAGTTTTACTACATCCTCAAAATCCTGCTCCTGTGGAGTATCCAATATTTCATATTGAATTAACTCCTTTAGTCTTTCATCTTCATCATCATTTATTTTAGCTTCTATCATTGCGATTGCTGTTGGTTATTGAGCACAACGCTAAGGTGCTCTTTCTCTTCTGTTTATGTTAATAATAACCAATTTATCAGAGAAAAACAGCATAAATGATGTCAATTGTTATGTAAAATTAAATGCCTGCTACTTTCTACTGTAGCAGGCACATAAAATAATGTTATCTATAGGATTTGGTATTACCTTCTGGTTTGCTCGTCGTAATTTTTGTCTTTACGGGCATCCCAGTCTTTCGCGTGTGTCTCTCTGCCTTTGAGCAACACAGGCGTGAATGAAGCGATAACAGCGGCAACCAGGTAAACGGCAAATGTAAAGGCATAGGCAAAAGTGTATTGCACACCTACTATCATCAAAAAAATCACTTCTGTGATAAAGCCCACCAATACTAAACGAAAGCTATTATAAAGTGTGCGTACCCTGTTTCGCTTGGCAATCCAGAAAGCAATGCCTGCATAGGAAAGAAAGCCCAGCGCCATAAAAATAAAAATGCCTATTCGGCTCATGTATTCCTGATTGAAGCTCAGCGGGTAAGCATCGCTCATGGGTGAACCGATCAGGTAAACATAAATAAGATTGCCAATAATACCAGGGAGCGCTGCAATGATGCCATAAAGTATTATCAGAAACCAGGTTATTCGTCTGTCTTGTAAGGTAGTATCCATAGTCATTTAGTTAAAAAAGTTTCAAACTCATGGCATGCAATGCTTTTGCCACCACGAGGGTTTGTAATTAAATACTAAATAAGCTTTGGCAGGGTTTAGGGAATAGACAGAAATTCCATTGAATGGAACAAAACAAAAAAGCCGGCAACCCTGCCGGCTTTTACAATATGGAGCTTTCGCTGGCTAGGCCAGCATGGTTAATAATAGAGAAATCCTGCTCTTGAGGTTGCGGCGGTCTACAATGAAATCCAGAAAGCCATGTTCTAAAACAAACTCGGAGCTCTGAAAGCCTTTTGGCAGATCTTTACCAATGGTCTCGCGGATAACCCTAGGTCCGGCAAAGCCAATAAGCGCACCTGGTTCTGCAATGTTGAAATCACCTAACATGGCAAAGGAGGCAGTAACCCCGCCTGTGGTAGGATCAGTTAACAAGGAGATGTAGGGAATCCTGGCTTCGTTCAGTAAGGCTAGCTTGGCAGAAGTCTTGGCCATTTGCATCAGCGAAAAGCCAGCTTCCATCATTCGGGCACCACCAGAACGGGAGATCATCAGGAAAGGAATCTTGTGCTGCAGCGAATGGTCAATAGCACGGGCTATTTTTTCCCCCACCACAGATCCCATAGAACCGCCTATGTAACTAAAGTCCATACAGGACACCACAAGGTCGCGTCCGTTTATTTTACCCACCCCGGAACGAACAGCATCCTTGAGGCCCGTTTTCTTCTGCGAAGCCTGAATCCGTTGCGGATAAGGCTTGCTATCGGCAAACTGCAAAGGATCTGCAGAAGAAAGTTCAGCATCCAGTTCGGTAAAGTTATTACCATCAAACAAGATCTCGAAGTATTCCTTAGAACCTATCCGTACGTGATAATTTTCATCGGGCACCACGTAGCAATTATCCTTTAACTCGCGTGTATGGACGATTTTACCGCCTGGCGACTTAAACCATAATCCGTCGGGTACTTCTTTTTTTGCCTCGGTAGGCGTAAGTATACCTTTGTCCTTTCTCTTAAACCACGTCATAAGGTGCTCAATAGATTTACCGTAAAATTAGGCAATCGTTATATTATCGGAAAGGTAAACGTCCTGAATAGCATTCAAAATTTCTACACCCTCGTTCATGGGGCGCTGAAAGGCCTTTCTGCCGCTAATCAATCCTTGTCCACCGGCTCTTTTGTTGATAACTGCAGTGCGAATGGCATCGGCCAGGTCACTTTTCCCTTTCGATTCACCCCCTGAGTTGATCAGACCTATACGACCCATGTAGCAGTTGGCTACCTGATAACGGCAAAGATCTATGGGGTTACCGGATGAAAGCTTGTCATACATGCCTGCATGCGTTTTACCAAAACCTATAGATTTAAATCCGCCATTATTTTCCGGCAGCTTCTGTTTAATAATGTCTGCCTGAATAGTCACACCCAGGTGATTGGCCTGTCCGGTAAGGTCGGCAGCTACATGGTAGTCGGTACCTTCTTTCTTAAAATCATTGTTGCGGGTATAACACCATAAAATGGTTGCCATGCCCAGCTCGTGTGCTCGCTCAAAGGCTGCAGCCACCTCTACAATCTGCCTGTTGCTTTCCTCAGAACCAAAATAAATGGTGGCTCCAATTGCCGTAGCACCCAGGTTCCAGGCTTCTTCTACAGAACCAAACATAATCTGATCGTACTTATTGGGGTACGTCATCAGCTCGTTGTGGTTAATTTTTACAATAAACGGAATCTTATGGGCATAACGGCGGGACAGCAACGCCAGGTTACCAAAAGTAGTTGCCACGGCACTGCAGCCTCCTTCTATAGCCAGCTTAATGATGTTCTCAGGATCGAAATACTCTGGATTGGGCGCAAAAGAAGCGCCTGCCGTATGTTCTATACCCTGATCTACCGGTAAAATAGAAACGTAGCCGGTACGTGCCAGGCGGCCTGAATTGTAGAGGGCCGCCAGGCTGCGCAATACCTGCGGACTGCGGTTAGACTGGCTAAAGATGCGATCAATAAAATCCGGACCCGGTAAATGGATCCTTTCCCTGAGGATGGTTTCACTGCGATGCTGCAGCAGGCTTTCAGCCTCCTGACCCAACATCTGTTCAATGTTCACAGCCATAAAAAAATAATAAAGTTTAATAAAAAATACCTTACATGGGTAACGTCAGCCACAGATTTGGAAAAAGCCCCTCGGTTGCTTCTATTACCTTTACAACATATCAGGGGCCAATTTTATAAAGTTTTATCCAGATGAACAAATCATGCAAACGTTTGATCATAGGCTTAAGCGTAGCTTGCACCCTGTTATCCGGCTGCAGCGAAACTGTGTATGTAACCCAGCAGCGGCAGACTTTCAATGATTATAAAGCCATGAAACACGATAAAGTGGTTAATAAAACTAAAAAACCAAAAGTGCGCAGCAAACACTAAAAATTTTACTACTCCCTCTGATTAATTAAAAAAGGCTGCTCAGTGAAGGCAGTCTTTTTGTTGTTTAAGCTAGCCTTCAGGCCGCTACCATTTCCACAAAAGCGTGTATCTTCGCTGTTATGGAACAGCCCGATCTTAAGATTTTCTTTGCCCCGCTGGCAGAAGCGGTACACAGTGGCATTACAGCACCCGACGCGCTGGTGAAAAGCATACGCCTTCATGCAGAAACGTTCCCGGCCCTGGCACAGGCCGATCTGGCCCTCATTGGTCTTGTAGAAAACCGGGGCAGCGGCGAGAACAGTGGTGTGAGCGAGGCGGCCGATGCTATCCGACACAAGCTTTACCGGCTCAAGCGCTGCCCCACTGGTACCATGCGCGTTGTAGATTTGGGCAATCTTATCAGCGGTCATGATCTGGAAGAAACCTACCTGCGCATCCGGGAAGTGTGCAGCATGCTTATAAGCGAGAACATTCTGCCCATCTTACTGGGTGGCAGCCACGACCTGGCGTTTGGCCAGTACCAGGCGTATGAAGATCTGGAGAAGCTGGTGTCTGTGGTGCATGTTGACGCCAAACTAGACCTGGAAGACAGCGCCGACATGCCTGCCAACAGCCGTCACGTTCACAACCTGCTGGTGCACGAGCCCAATTTCCTGTTCAACTTTTCACTGCTTGGCTATCAGAGCTACCTTGTAGACCCTTCTGCCATGTCTATGCTGGAGCGGCTTTATTTTGAAGCCCACCGCCTGGGTGCCCTGCGCCGCGATATTCGCGAAGCAGAACCGCTGGTGCGTGAAGCGGACCTGCTTAGTTTTGATATTACCGCCATTAAAGCAACCGATGCTCCTGGCAATGCACAGGCACAACCTTTCGGCTTAAGCGGCGAAGAAGCCTGCCAGCTGTGCTGGTATGCCGGCCTTAATGAGAAACTCAGCTCTATCAGCTTCTTTGAATACAATCCCAGCCTGGATGATGCCCGTAAAACCACGGCAGCCGTAGTGGCTACTATGATCTGGTATTTTATAGAAGGCTATTATAACCGCAAGCAGGAAAAAAGCTTTGCCAGCAACGACTATCAGCGCTTTATCGTGACCATGCCCTCAGAGCCTTCAACCCTTACCTTTTATAAGAGCCGCCGCAGTGAAAAATGGTGGATGGAAGTGCCACATCCAAACGATGACCTGAGCCGGTATGGGCGTAATTTCATGGTCCCCTGCAGCTACAACGACTATTTAATGGCCGTGCAGGGGGAAGTGCCCGAACGCTGGATCAATACCTACAATAAGCTGGTGTAGGGGGAATAAAACAGAAATTCGCGATTATCATTCTCGGTAGAGAACTGTTCTTTGGCCAGATGATGGATTTTCAAGCTACTTGCGGGAGCCGGTGCCTGTTACAGTTTATGCGTTTACTGCTAACAGGAATCTTATAACCAATTAGCGCACCGGCAAATTCACCAGCAACTACATATCGCGGTAATACAGCGAATCGTATTGTCGCTGATAATGCCAGATGGTGAGAATTACCTGGTATTCGTTGGTTTCTTCCAGGAATTGAAGGGTAGGATTGCAAAATTTCAGAAACTTCTCCAGCTCCTTGCCCTGATAACCGGTGAGCTCAGCTACTATTTCTTCATCGAACCAGTAGTTGTACAGGGCTTTATAGTATTCTTCTTCTCTGGCTCTTTCCTTGAGCGCACGTATTTTTTTTCGCTGCTTTTCTTTTTTACTGAAGAGGCTGGCAAACTGGGTAATGGCCCCTTCCAGCGCTGCGCCGTTGCCGGTGGTCGTCAGGTCTATTTTCTGCTCTACCGGTTCCAGGCCGCTGGGCTTTACACTGCGATAACCAACATAAGGATCTTCACTTTTTCTTTCCGGCGGAGCAAAAGGCTCATAGGCACGTTCACCCCGAATCGTTACAGGCTTTAAGGTCACAATCTTTTCCTTCATCGGAAGGGTATAGCCCAGCTTGCGAAGATCTGTAAAAGCCAGCAGCGTGTCCTGATAGCCAATCATCCTGAACTCAATACTATCACCATCCGCTGCCCTTAAGCGAAAGTACCCTTCCAGATCACTTACTGCACCCTGGCCTCTGCTGCGGTTTACAATCTGTACGTAGGGCAATGGCTGTGCCGTATCAGCAGCTATAACCACACGACCTTTAACCTGGCGCAGTTCCTGGCCCTGTGCGTTCAGGTGTAACGCCAGGAGTGAAAATATACAAAGCAGCAGTTTTTTCAAGATACTTCTAACAACGCAATTCTATACAAAAATATTCTTTTTGTGCCCCCTTTTAGCTTAAGTGAGCAATTTTCCTCTGGATAAATCAATGCAAGGGTAAACTTTATAAAAATAATAACATAGCAGCACCCACTTATTAGAGACAGGTTAAAAGTCGGGGGACAGGAGCAAAACCTTTTGTAAAGGTAGGTCATCAATAGCTATTAAATTGATAAACAGAGAAATAACACAGGTCGTAAAATCATTCAATCATGCCTTAAAGTAATTATGTTTTAGTCTAATCCCTTTGACAAATACGGCCCTGCGCATACATTTGTTAAAATCTATTTATAGCGCTTAATTCAGCATGCAGAGTATAAAATACCACAGCCAAAAAAGTGTGCTCATTGATTATGAAGTGGCTGGTCTGGGCGAACGTATTGGTGCTTTCCTGTTGGACTTTATCCTGATTGCCACCTGGTATATCCTGCTATTCATGTACAATACCGAAATAATGATGCTCCCTGAATGGGCAAATATTATTTTAGTGCTTCCGCCTCTTTTATATCATCTGGTATGCGAGATTTTTATGAATGGGCAAAGTATGGGCAAGCGCCTTTTACGCTTAAAAGTAGTGCGGCTGGATGGCACACAGCCTGCTATTCGCAATTACCTGTTTCGCTGGGTATTGCGGCCCCTGGATCTGTGGCTGTATGGTTCTGTAGCCATTATTACTATATTGATAAACGGAAAGGGACAGCGCCTGGGGGATTTAGCCGCCGGCACAACTTTGGTAAAATACAACCGGCAGCACCACGAACTGGAACAATTGCTCTATCGCGCAGAACAGGAAGAAGTTTACCAGGTTGTATTTAAAGAAGCCAGCCAGCTTACGGCGCAGGAGGTTGAGCAGATTCGCCAAACGCTGCGTACCTACCGCTTAACTGCCAAAACACAGCCCGTGCAGGAACTGGCCGCTGCGATACAGGCCCGTTTAGCCATTGATACCAATATGCCGCCTGTAAGGCTGCTGGGGACTTTGGTAAAGGATTACGAACAGATGAGCGGCCGGGTCTAATGCTGAAAGAATATACCAAAGCCCAGCTTGCCCTGCGCAACGGGCAGGACCGCCCCGAAATATGGTGTGCCTACCAGGGGATCATTTACGATGTGGCGCCCTCACGACTATGGCGTGCCGGCAAACATTATGAGCACTGGGCAGGACAGGATTTAACGGAAGAGCTGGGAGATGCTCCTCATACGGATAAGGTATTTGATAAATTTCAAGTAGTAGGAAAACTAAAAGACTAAGCACATGAAGCTAATTGCCGACAGTGGTTCAACCAAAACAGAATGGCGCCTGCTACAGGCCGATGGCAGCATCTTACAGGCCCGCACCAGCGGCTACAATCCACACCACCAAACAACTGATCAGATTCGGGAACTGCTTAAACAGGAGTTACTGCCACAGCTACCTAAAGATTCCGTACCCCAGAATATCTACTTTTATGGCGCCGGCTGTAGCGGCGAAACAAGTAAAGACATTGTTCGCCAGGCTTTCCGCGGGGTATTCCCAACCATTGACCCTGTGGTAGAACACGACCTGCTGGCAGCAGCCCGTGCCTTGTGCGGAAAAGAACCAGGCATTGCATGTATTCTGGGCACCGGCTCCAACTCCTGCTTTTATGATGGTAATGATGTTACCCATAACATTTCTGCGCTGGGCTGGATTTTAGGCGACGAAGGCAGTGGCTCCGATCTTGGCAAACGGGTTGTGGCAGATTACATACGGTATGATATGCCCGATCGCCTGCGTCAGCTATTCAAACAACAGCACCCTGGCATTAGCTCAGAAGTAGTAAACGATTATATCTATCGCAAGCCCTTCCCCAAACCCTACATCGCTTCTTTTGCCCGTTTTTTGCACGACAACCTGCAAGACCCCTGGTGTTATCAGCAGGTTTACAACAGCTTTAAAAAATTTCTGGAGATAAACGTTACCAAATACCCCGACTACCAGCAGCACAAACTTCATTTTGTGGGCTCTGTGGCCTTCCATTATGCAAATGTCCTGCGCAAAGTTGCCGCAGACATGGGGCTTAGGATCCATCATATCCTGGAAAACCCAATTGCAGGTCTAACCCTCTATCATTCAGAATAAAATATACAATGTTTGTCCATTAATTTTTGTTTTATGGCTGAATCAAAACGAGTTATGCACCGTTAACACTATTAGGTAGAAGGTTAGGGCAAAGAAAAATGATCAAGAATTCTTTCGGCAAAGACATAATTCCTGCAAATGAAGAAGAACGCCTGGCTGTTCTGAATCGCTATGAAATTCTGGATACACCACCCGAAGGTGCCTTTGATAAAATTGCCAGCCTTGCCCAATGCGTGTTTAAGGTGCCCATAGCGTTGGTTGCACTCATAGACAAAGAACAGGTTTTTTTCAAAGCTAATGTTGGTATGGGTACCACCACCCATGTAGACCGAGGCATAAGCTTGTGTTCACTGGCCATTCTGCAGGATGGTGTAACTGTATTTGAAAACGCACCCGAAGATCCATGTCTACTGCACAACCCCCTGGTAGCGGGCAATTTTGGCTTGCGGTTCTATGCCGGTGCTCCTATCACTACCCACGATGGCTACCGGGTAGGCACTGTCTGTATTGTAGACCACAAACCCCGTCAATTTTCTGTTGACCAACGCTATATCCTGGAGCAAATGGCTGGGCTGGTCATGGACGAGCTGGAGCTTCGCCTATCGGCCCGAAAGGCTGTAGCGGCACAAAATGAGTTGCTTTCGCTAACAGTACACGACATTAAAAATCCAATTAATAATGTTAGTGGTTTGGCCAACCTCATCAGTATAGAATCGAATAATCCTGAAACCATTCGCTCCTATGCCGGCCTGATCCAGCAATCTGCTAAAACCCTGAATGGCGTGGTGCAACAACTCCTGGATTCTTCTTTAAACACTGCTGGCGACAATAGCTATAGTCTGAGGATGGAAAAGCTTGATGCAGGCGAACTGGTACAGCAGACACTGGAGGAGAACAAGGCCAGCCTGCTGATGAAAAATCAGGAGGTCCATTTCCAATCAGAAAAAGGACTGAAACTGCTGGGTGATTCACTACGCTTAAAGCTTGCTTTCGATAACCTGATCAGCAATGCATCTAAATATTCGCCCATCGGAAATCCAATTCATGTTCAATTGCAGCAGCTGGATGCTGTTTTAAGGCTGGAAGTAAAAGATAGCGGCCAGGGCCTGACCGAGGAAGACATGGAACAGCTTTTTGGTAAATATAACCGCCTGAGTGCCACACCCACCGATAATGAAAGCTCAACTGGCCTGGGACTCTATATTGCCAAAAAAATAGTAGAACAGCACAACGGAAAAATCTGGGCCGAAAGTGACGGTCGGCATAAGGGTAGCCGTTTTTACATTGAGCTTCCTAAAGCTCCAACCATTAAACCTGCTTAACAGCAACAGCCCGGGCCAATACACTGCCCTGCTGGTTTTATTTTACTGCCATTACCTTTAGCTGGCTGGAAATCTTTAAGCCTGCTTTATCAAGCGCTTCCTGGTTCAATTCAAAGCGCAGTTTATTATCCACTATTATAAAATTTATCATGCTGCCATGCCCAAGCATGTTGTCTCCCTCAGTAACGATAAGCTTACCCTCCGCAGCACTGTTCCTAAAATAGGATAGCTTACTGCTCTCAGCTTCAGGAATGTACAGGATATGGCAGTCTGCCACATCTGCCGGTGCTTGTACTATGCGAACCAAATAACGTAGTTCCTGGCTGGATTTAGCCGTGGCCATTTTCTCAAAAGCTTCTAAAATCTCGGGATTGCCGCCGGCAACTCCAATAACCATTTCGCGGGTAACTTCCGGCCATTGTATATACTTGGTAAAATTATAGACATACAGGCTGTGGTAGCTGTAGTTAACTTTAGCAAAGCCCATTCCCGAACACAACACTATGATAAATAGCAGGATGCTATACTGGATTTTTTGAGATTGCTTCATAGATCATGGAAAGTATTGATTCCACATTGTAAAATCATACAAATTTATATACGATAAATCATAATTCCAACAGATGCCTGTGAATTTAACTGCACTTCCCATCAACTTTTGTTATCCGTAATCAAAAAAGGTCTAAAACTTCACCAGCAGGTGGGTAAAGTTTTAGACCTCTATCACTACACTTTTTAGATATTCTTATAGCTGAGCCGGGGGTGCGGCAGCCATCTCCAGCAGATACTCACGTTTGAGTAAAGGGCAGATCCTGTAGCGCTCATCGCCGGTATCCTGCTGCACGGCCAGCAAGAGCTCGTAAACCTGTTTCAGGCCTATCTTTCTGCACCAGGCAAAAGGTCCAATCGGGTAATTGGTGCCCAGCTGCATGCCCAGGTCAATATCCTCACGACTTGCAGTACCCTCCTGCACGGTATAATAAGCTTCGTTGATGATCTGGCAGATTACCCTGGGTGTTGCCATGCCTACCCGATCCTGAACGACCCGGTAAGGCACATTCAGCACAGCGCAAACTGCTGCCAGGCTGGGCAGATCTTCGGGCTGCAACAGGCTTACTTCCAGCATTGGTCTGTTCACAAAGCCAGGCAGTCCGTTAAAGCCTACCAATCTGCAGGCTGGCATGCCAAAGGTATATACCAGTGTGGCAAGACTTGTTTTGGGAACATTACAAAAAACAGTTAACCCATCTTTTCGCTGATATTGCTGCAAACGTTCAGGCAGTGTATCCAACCAAAAATCAATCACTGCATCTGCTTTCGATAGATCAGCAAGAGGCAAAGCTTCCACTGTATGATAATTTACACCTTCCGGTTCTCCAAATCGTTCCTGAAATTCGGCCAACATTTGGGCAGGACCTGTCACCAGTATTTGCATAAATGGGTTAATTTTAGGCGAAAATAAGCTTTTTTATCTTGTAACTCTATTTTCCATGAGCAAAACCGTTATCTATAGCGAGCAGGCACCTGCACCCATAGGTCCTTACAGCCAGGCAATTCTGGTGAAAGACACCCTCTATGTTTCCGGCCAAATTGCCCTGATACCTGGCACCACAGACCTGATAAAAGGTAGTATTGAAGAAGAAACCCGCCAGGTAATGCAAAACCTGGAGGCTATTCTAAAAGCAGCCGGCATGCACTTCAGCAACATTGCCAAATGCACCATTTTTATAAAAGACATGAATGACTTTGGGGCTATCAATGGGATATATGGCAGTTACTTTACCGACCAGCAGCCACCGGCCCGCGAAACCGTTGAGGTAAGCCGTCTGCCAAAAGATGTTCGGGTGGAAATTTCGTGCATAGCCGTGGCCTGATGCACCTGCTCCCCTATCAACAGGAAACCTATGTGCTCCCCTATGCAGCGGAAGAAGTGCTCAACCGCATGCGCCTCTATACCCGTCCTATAGAAAAGGGATTTGAGTACAGCCGCACAGACGAAAGCCGGTTCCTGTTCAATGGTATAGTATCGGGCAATGGTTTTAGAATTAGCAGAAGAATTACCAGACCCGAGAATTTTTTACCACTGTTGGTTGGCAAACAGGAAGCTACTTCTGTAGGTTGCCTGTTGTTTGTGAGCTACCGGCTTTTTTTCTCTACCACCTTGTTTCTGGTGTTCTGGTCGGTGGTTTGCCTGTTGCTTACCTTGTTTTTTCTTATTTACCACGAGGCCTGGCTTTATGCATCCATTGCTTTTGGTGTGGGCTGCGTACAGTATGTGATAGCAGTTAAGAACTTTAACTGGCAGGTGAAGCGAAGCAGACAGCTTTTAGAGAAAGTCTTATTTAGCAAGCAGCCCGGAAACTGGGCTTAACTTTTGGCTTCGTAATAATTTTATAATTTTGCAGCATGGAAAAAGATGTGAGAGTTCGTTTCGCCCCCAGCCCAACCGGGGCTTTACATATTGGTGGCATTCGCACTGCCCTTTATAATTATTTATATGCCCGCAAAACCGGCGGTACCATGATTCTCCGGATCGAAGATACCGACCAAACCCGCTATGTACCGGGTGCCGAAGAATATATACAGGAAGCCCTGGCCTGGGCTGGCATAGAGCTGGATGAAAGCCCCTGGAAAGGAGGCCCCTATGGCCCATACCGACAAAGTGAGCGTAAATCCCGCTACCGGGAATACGCCCAAAAGCTTATCGACGAAGGCAATGCCTATTATGCCTTTGATACCCCCGAGGAGCTGGAAGCTATGCGTGAGCGCCTGAAAGCTTCGCGTGTAGCCAACCCGCAGTACGATTCCCTGTCGCGCATGCAGATGAAAAACAGCTTAACCATGCCGGAAGCAGAAGTTAAGGCACGACTGGAACGTGGCGATTCTTACGTAATCCGCATTAAAGTACCCCGCAAAGAAGAAATAAGGCTTAATGATATGATCCGGGGCTGGGTGATGGTACATTCTGCAACGCTGGATGATAAGGTTCTGATGAAGGGCGACGGTATGCCGACCTACCATCTGGCCAACGTTGTAGACGATTATCTGATGAAGATCTCACACGTGATCCGCGGCGAAGAGTGGCTACCCTCTGCCCCTATTCACGTGTTGCTCTATAAATTTTTAGGTTGGGAAGCTCAAATGCCCCAGTTTGCTCACCTGCCCCTGATCCTGAAGCCCGACGGCAACGGAAAGCTAAGCAAACGGGATGCAGAGCGCCATGGCTTCCCCATCTTCCCGCTGGCCTGGACAGATCCAACCAGTGGCGAAAAAGTAACAGGCTTCCGGGAAGAAGGCTACCTGCCAGATGCAACGCTTAACTTCCTGGCATTCCTGGGCTGGAGCCCGGGCACAGTAGACGAACTTTTTACTTTACCTGAGCTAATCGAGGCCTTCAGCATTGAACGGATCGGCAAAGCGGGTACTAAATTCGATATCGACAAGGCCAAGTGGTACAACCAGCATTACCTGCGTCTGCGCTCGGATGAAGAACTTACCCAAATGCTGCAGGACCAGCTGGACAAGCATCAGGTTCCTTATACACCCGAGATGGCGAAAAAGGTAGCCCTGGAAATTAAGGAGCGGGCTGTTTTCCCAAAAGATCTCTGGAAAGATGGTGCTGTATATTTTATTCGCCCGGATCGCTACGACGAAAGTGTTGCTGCTAAAAAGTGGAATGCTGAAGCTGAAATGATCATTGAGCATTATGCGGAAGCATTGGAAAAGAGCACAACTACACTTACCGCAGAAAGCGCTAAATCTTTGCTGGAAGAGGTGCTTGAGAAAAACAATGTAAAGATCGGGCGCGTTATGCAAGCAGTACGGCTGGCAATAACCGGGGTGGGCTCCGGCCCCGACCTAATGAATATGATGGAGATCATTGGCCAAAAAGAAACAGTAGCCCGCCTTCGCCAGGCCCTGCATCATTTGCACGTAAACCAATAAGGCTATGGCACGCAAACCAGAAAAAAACGATAAACCCGCAAAAAAAGAAGCTCCTAAAGTAAATGAAGAACTGCAGGGCTTCGATATTAAGATCGATACCTTTGGTGAGATCAAATCTACCATGAGCATCGACCAGATCAATAAATTCCTGAATAAGAACGTAGATGATAAAAAGCTACGGGACCGGGATGATCTGGAGTTTATCCAGGAAAAGAATAAGCCAAAAGCAGGCAAAAAGAATCCTAAGAATAAACCAGAGGAATAAACCATGCACCGCGCTTCCGACCAGATCGACTACAACATTATTGGTGAAAGTATTCAGGTTGTAGAGGTAGAACTAGATCCCGGCGAAACAGTAATTGCCGAAGCCGGCGCCATGTTATACATGGAAGATGGGATTCAGTTCAGCACCAAAATGGGTGATGGCTCCGAGGCCAACTCAGGCGTGCTGGGCAAGTTATTTCAGGCTGGCTCCCGCTGGATCATGGGTGAATCCCTATTTATGACCCACTTCACCAACCGGGGCGGCCGTGGCCCTGCCGGCAAATCGCGGGTAGCGTTCTCGGCACCTTATCCAGGCACCATTGTTCCGGTACATTTGTCGCAGATGTACCAAAGTGAATTAATGGTACAAAAAGATGCTTTTCTGTGTGCTGCCCTGGGCACTAAAATTTCCATTGCCTTCAATAAAAAGCTGGGCAGTGGCCTTTTTGGTGGCGAAGGTTTTATCCTGCAAAGACTGCAGGGCGATGGCATGGCGTTCATTCATGCCGGAGGCACCATTATTCAGCGTCAGCTCAACAACGAAACCTTGCGGGTAGATACCGGCTGCATTGTTGGCTTCGAGTCTACCATCAATTATGATATTGAACGTGCCGGTGGACTCAAGAGCATGATCTTTGGTGGCGAAGGCATATTCCTGGCTACGCTGCATGGAACGGGCAAGGTTTGGCTGCAGAGCATGCCGGTCCGTAAGCTTATTCAGGCCCTGCTGCCTAATGGTGGCAACAGCGAAAAAGGAGGAAGCTCCCTCTTAGGTCAGTTCCTGGAGCAATAAGAATAAAGACATTTAATATCCCCTGGCTGTAATGCATGGCCAGGGGATATTTATTTAAAAGCCTGCCACAATCTGCATACTTTATACTAGCTTGTCAGCTTTTCTTTTTAAGAATGTTTTCAAGTATGCGCCTGTTTCTATAATGAAAATCTATTACAATTGACGTATTTAGGCACTGTTACCTATATCTTTAGCCTTCTGCTTACCATTTGCAGAACCAGCAGGCATTAAAATCATTTGTCATTACGCACTATGACCTATCTATTTGCAATCATTGCCATTCTTCTTATTGTATTTGTCTTCTACCGAAGCAAAGGCTCCCGCAAAAAAGAAGATTCACCTGCAACAGCAGCGTCCACGGATGCTCAGGAAGATGAATATCTCTATGATCCTAAAACCGGCAAACGCATAACGCTGGAACAAGCCATGGAAGGTTATGAAGTAGAGCAGGAAGAAAATGAGCAGCTGGTACCCGAGGAAAAGCCCGCCCAGACACACACCGAAGAAGAAGTGGCTGTACTGCGCATCCGCAACTGGGTAATTCTGGAGAACTTTGGGTTAGTGACTGCAGCAGAGGCAAATGCATTGTTGAATGAAATACGTGCAAGCAGAATCCTGCAGTCCTATGGTGACAAAATGGAGTACCTGTTTGCTGCAGCTCCTGATCCGGGCATACAATTGATGGTCATGCAGGTTAGCCCCGAGTTAGGGCATAGCCGGGAAGGTAGCGAGCTTGGGGAGCATCAGCTGATGGGTGTGCTCAAACTGGAATATTTTTCAGGAGACGCTTTACTGGTACCCAAACGCATCAATCATCCCTTGTTAACCGCCCTTACTACCGGGCATTCCGCTGCCACAGACAAACAGATGATCTATACTAATACAGATGACGTTCCTCACCAGCTGCTACAGCTTGACGATGCCCTGGAAGGGCTCACCAACTATTTTGCAGAGGTTCATCAGGAGTTTCTGATTCTTAAGAGCAATCAACCGGCCACTGTAGAAGAAGCAGATGATCTGCTAAAATGCCTCCGTACCCTTAAAAGGATATTAAATAATTAGCATGGGCTATCAGGTACTTTTAGCCTTTCTGCTTAAGCTTGGTATCAGCATGGGAACCTGTTTTTTATAAGCCTTATATTCAAGGCCGAACTGCTTTTCCAGGTCGCGCTCTTCCAGCCAAATACCTATAAAAAGATACACTATAATTGCCATTGTGGTAATAAGATTAGCCAGGGTAGGTATGTACAACCAAAAGCCCAGTACCAGCAGCAGCGTACCCAGGTAAATCGGATGCCGTACAAGGCCCAGTATACCATCAGTGCGCAGCCCACTGCTGTCGGCCGTATGCTTTGTAACGGTTTTCAACCCCATAAACTCCTGCAATGAATAAACCCTGAAAGCCTGCCTGATCACAATGACACCTGCTGTTGCAAGCATCAAACCAAAATAACGGGATACATCATTCTGCTGCCATAGCCGTTCGTTGGAGATTACAGCATTATAAAGCAGAATCGCCACAAGCCCCAGGCCTGAGCCCAGGCTATAGAGTAAGCGGTAGTGTGGCATTAACCAGGGCCAATGATCTTGAAACCATGCCTTCACCCCTGGTCTGACAAACAGGCTATGCAGGCAGAAATATACTACCCATAAGATAAGCAGGAGAAGATATGGGGCCATACGGGCAAATTAGTATATTTGATCCGCTTTTAGGTAACCCGTTTTACCTCAAGTTACAGGATTTAGCTTTTTGTCTATGAAGATCGGCCTCATTCGCGAAGGCAAGCGCCCCATTGACCGCCGGGTGCCTTTAACGCCCAAGCAAACAGCAGCTTTCAACAATACTTCAGATACAGTTAAGATCGTGGCGCAGGCCAGCCACGTTCGTTGCTTTACCGATGAAGAGTATGAACAATCAGGTGTGACTGTTCAGGACTCAGTAGAAGATTGTGATGTATTATTGGGCGTAAAAGAAGTGCCCCTTGATGAATTGATCTCCCACAAAACTTACCTTTTCTTTTCACACACAATAAAAAAGCAGCCTTATAACCGCAGGCTGTTGCAGGAGATCCTGCAAAAAAAAATCCGCCTCATCGACTATGAAAAGATAACCAACAAGGAGGGTCAGCGCCTGGTGGCCTTTGGTAAATGGGCCGGTATAGTAGGGGCCTATAATGGCATCTGGAGTTGGGGTCGACGTTATAATGTCTTTGACCTGCGGCGTGCACACGCATGCTACGATTACGAAGACCTTAAAACAGAATTCAGGAAAGTTAAACTGCCTCCTATCAAGATTGTTGTTACCGGTGGCGGGCGCGTGGCCAGGGGTGCCATTGAGGTTCTGGAAGGCATGGGTATACGCCGCGTTAGTCCGTCTGAGCTGCTGGATGAAGTATACGACGAGGCTGTATTTACGCAGCTCAACAGCAGCCACTATCATTTTCGCCGTAGCGACGGCGGCTTCGATCAGCAGGAGTTCTACAACTCCCCGCAACTCTACGATTCTTCCTTTGCACGCTTTTATAGAACAACAGATATTCTGATTGCAGCTGCCTATTGGCATCCTGCTGCGCCTGTTCTTTTTTCAGCCGGAGAAGCTGCCCGCGAAGAATTCCGAATCAAGGTTATCGCCGACATTACCTGCGATATAAATGGCTCTATACCGGCCACCAAAAGGCCCAGCAACGTCATTGAGCCTATTTATGATTATGATCCTACCAGTGACAGCATTACCACGCCCCTTTCGCATGAACGCAATATCACCATCATGGCTATTGACAATTTGCCCTGTGAATTACCCCGGGATGCTTCAGAAAGTTTTGGCAGAGACCTGCTTAAGTATGTACTGCCCTGTTTTACAGCAGGAGACCATGAAGACATCCTGGCCAGGGCTACCATAGCAGAAAATGGAAGTCTTACACCAGACTATACTTATTTACAGGATTATGTTATGGAGAAGTAATAGCCCATTTTGGCTTTACACTTGTATTACCTGCTTACTGGCTGGCATAATGCTTTACGTATGCTTTCGCCCATTATCCTGGATGCCCTGGCAGTCTTTGTCAATTCACGTACCGGGCTGGTGGCACCAACATCTGCCAGATGGTTTGTGGACTGCTGCCTTTGCTAGCTTTTTACTCTATCTTTCACCAGACAAGTCCTTATCTACTTGTTGGAGACCCTTGTTTTGGCCACTATTGTGTCTTTTGGTTATAGAATATCTACAGGCAATAGAAGTATGGCCAGGCACAGCAGACTTAGTGGATCTAGGGTTTGCCTTCTTAGGTTGTATGATTGTCGGGCTACTTTTAATCCACAGATCATATGTTAAAAAAACTTACCTATAAAGTTGCCTGGCTATTAGCAACACTCTTCTTCTTACTTATCGCCTGGGCTACCTCGGATGATGAGCCTTTAGAAATTAACAACCTACCAGTTATAGCCAGTGCAGAAGAACAATACATTTGGGTAAAAAACGAATCTGCAGATTCTCTACAACAGCTTACTCTGGTGCTGAATAGTATTTTTACTTATGAGGGGGTTACGCTTGCCCCAGCAGCAGAAATGCGTTTACAAATCAGCGATTTCACAGATAGAAATCAGCAACCCTTTCCCCAAGCAGAGAAACCATATAGGCTGGAGATATTTAGCAATGGCGCCGGAGAATTGTACGACGGTGGATATACTATTATTCACTTTGATTGATCTCCCCAGGCATGCATCAGGTAAAAATTGGCACCAAAGCCTAACCCCATAAAGCCTGTATAACCAACCCCTGGTATATAAGAGACATCGTGCTCTGGTAAAGAGCACATCAATATTCTTGTTACTGCTTTTAACTTATAGCTACCTAACCGTATTATATCTGCGCCAAACCCTATTTCTGCTCCAAACGATTCTACCGGAAATGAGGCAGCCGCTTCATGGTCACCAAAAACCGGACCCTTAAAAGTATTTCTACCGTCAATCTTCCCAAGAGACATCAATAGATTGCCTTCCATGGTAAAATTGTGTCTTATGCCTTTGTTGCTTACAACAAACAAGAGTCCCGTTTTAAGGTGAAAACCATTTTGAATTAATTCAGACCCATTTTCATAATGCTGAGTTCCCTGAAAATAACCTCCGTAAATTTGTAAATAAGTGGGCAGTTCTCGAACTCTATATTGGAAAACAGCCTCCAGCGGAAGTACTTTCTGCCAGTCTTTGATCAGACCTAAAGGCATTGCAACCGGCCGACCCACATCCACGCCTAGCTGATATTTCCCCAACTCAGGTGCATTCCGGAAACGCTGATGTTCATTCACGCTGACAACCACCTCTTTTGGCTCCTGGGCTTTTACCTCAATTGCTATAAGGCTAAGGAACAAATACACCAAGGCTGGTGGCAATAGCTTTAGGGTCATCATAGGTAAAATAATATCCAATATTAATAGAATCAGCCTCCAGGGTGGTTGTTTCTTGAAGCACCTCTGCCTGGCGTATGTGCATGAGCAGCCCACAATCATCTGCATACAACCCAACACTGGTTGTAAAAAAAAGGCTTAGGGTATCCTGGCGATCATTTTGTTGAAATACATAATTGACCCTGCCACCTGCATGCGGAATTGGAAGCAGGAAGAAATTGTTAATACGACGCTGGGCTAACTCCGTGCTGCTACCAAGTGGATAAACAGAGCTAAACATTGTATCAATAGGCAACTCCCATCGGTTAATACTGGCACCTGATCGATAAAACCCAACGGCTATCCACTTTTCTTCTGGCCCCGGACAAGGTGGCGGTTCACTGACACACGCACTTATCAGTAAAAGAGAAGCTATGGTTACAATCGTGGATTTCATTTCAAAGCCATCTTTTTCTTCTAAAGATCGTCAGCATTGTGCCGGTAATCAGGATCATGAATACCCATACAGCCAGATAACCCCAGCGCCACCTCAGTTCAGGCATTATATCAAAGTTCATCCCATATACGCCTACTATAAATGTTAGCGGAATGAAGATGGTAGAGATGATAGTAAGCACGCGCATCACTTCGTTGGTGCGGCTACTCACCGTGGAGTGATACAGATCGGCCATCCCTTTTAACAGGTCCCGGGTAACCTCTACAATGTCGGTGATCTGTGTTATGTGGTCATAAACATCATGCAGGTAGATCTGGGTTTTTTCTTGTATAAGCACAAAATCTCCGCGCTCCAGGCGATACATCACATCCCGCAAAGGCCAGACCGAGCGCCAGATGGTGAGCATCTCACGCTTAAGATTATAGACCTCATCAAAATGGTGCTGGGTTGCGTGCACCAGCATTTGCGATTCCAGCTGGTCGGCCCGATCGTCTATCTTGTCCAGGATCACAAAATAGTTATCTACAATGGTATCGATCAGGGCATAGAGTAAATAGTCAGCGCCGGCGCCCCGGATCCTTCCCCGGCTGGCGCGAAGGCGGTTGCGTACGGGTTCGAAAGTATCGCCCGGCCGCTCCTGAAACGAGATCACAAAATTGGGTCCCAGCACCAAACTGATCTGCTCCAGGCCTACACATGATTTTACATCGTCATACTCCAACACCTTAAGCACCAGGTACAAATACCCCTCCAGGGCTTCCACCTTAGGGCGCTGGTTGGGATTAACTATATCTTCTATGGTAAGAGGGTGAATGTTGTATTGCTTACACAACTCCTCTACCAACGCTACATTGTGTACACCATCTATGTTAATCCAGATAGTTTCTCCGTTTGCAGCAGCCACTTTAAAGGCTTCCGCAGGGGTGGCAGGCACAGATTCATGGAACTGATCCTGATCATAGCTGAAAAGCTGCATACTGACGGGCTCATCGTGCTGCGGGCCTGTATAGTAAAGAGAACCAGGGGGGAGCCCTACCTTTCGTTTTCCTTTTCGCATCCTGGATGCCACCGTATGAGCAGAACGCACTGCGTTAAGTGCAGAAGCCAATTTTTTTGCCATTATTATTTAGCCTTTTTTTCATGTACAGATCAAGCCGGGCCCCTTTAGGGATATAACATAACCTGTAGATGCTAACCTACAAGGTATTGATCTTTCTCCGATTCGCACAAAAGCAGGCATAAAAAAAGCAGCTAGAACTAGCTGCTTTTTTTATGCCTGAAGCAAAGCATCAGACTATAATATTCTTTTTACATTAACCGTTCATCGATACCAGGAACTCGTCATTGTCACGGGTGCCTTTCATTCTGTCCAGCAGGAACTCCATGGCTTCCTGAGAATTCATGTCACTCATGAACTTACGCAGAATCCAAACGCGCTGCAGGGTTTCCTTGTCCATCAGCAGGTCTTCGCGGCGGGTGCCGGAAGCCGGAACATCAATGGCAGGGTAAATACGGCGATTAGACAGCTTACGGTCCAGCTGAAGCTCCATGTTACCGGTACCTTTGAATTCTTCAAAGATTACTTCATCCATTTTAGAGCCGGTTTCGATCAGTGCTGTGGCAATAATGGTTAGTGAACCGCCATTTTCTACATTACGGGCTGCACCAAAGAAGCGTTTAGGCTTGTGCAGGGCATTGGCATCCACACCACCGGAAAGAATTTTTCCCGAAGAAGGCACCACTGTATTGTAGGCACGGGCCAGACGCGTAATAGAGTCCAACAGGATTACCACATCGTGACCACACTCTACCATGCGTTTTGCTTTTTGCAAAACAATAGACGATACTTTCACGTGGCGCTCTGCCTGTTCGTCGAAGGTAGAAGCAATTACCTCGGCCTTTACGCTGCGGGCCATGTCGGTTACTTCTTCAGGTCTTTCGTCGATCAGGAGAATGATCAGGTAACACTCGGGATGATTTTCGGCAATGGCATTGGCAATTTGCTTCAGCAGCACAGTTTTACCCGTTTTAGGCTGGGCTACGATCATACCACGCTGGCCTTTGCCAATGGGTGAAAACAGGTCGAGGATACGATTGCTGTAATCACCGGCAGCAGTACTCAGGCGCAGTTTTTCCTGTGGGAAAAGCGGAGTTAAGTGCTCAAAACCAATACGGTCACGTACCTCTTCGGGTGTTTTACCATTAATGGTCTCTACACGCAGCAGGGCAAAATATTTCTCGCCTTCTTTCGGCGGGCGGATCTGACCCTTCACGGTATCACCCGTTTTCAGGTTAAAGAGTTTTATTTGAGAAGGCGAAACGTAGATATCGTCCGGGGAAGCCAGGTAGTGGTAATCGCTGGAACGCAGGAAGCCGTAACCGTCCTGCATAATTTCCAGTACACCCTCGCTGGAGACAATACCATCAAATTCTTTTACCGGGGCTGGCGTGATTTCGCGCTCGCGGCGATTGTCCGTAGCAGTTGCTGGTGCATCTGCTTCCATAACTGGCTGCTCTCTGTCAGGAGCGCCTTTTTCGCGGGTACGGTCACGGTCATTGAAGCGTTCGTTGCGATCGCTGCGGTTGCCATTACGTTCTCCACGTTCGGGACGCTCGTTGCGTTCTTCACGACCATCTGCGCGACCATCTACTTTTTCAGCATTGCGCTCTTCGCGGCCACCTGTACGGCGATCATCACGCTCGCTGCGTTCTTCATCGCCTGCACGCAGATCATTACCGCGATTGTCATTGCCACGATTATCGTTAGCCCGAGAGTCGTCTCCACGACGGCGATCATTGCCACGGCGCTCGCCTACACGGGTATCGTTTCCACGCGCGTCGTCGCCTTTGCGGTCTGTGCTCCGGCCATCTTCACCTCCACGGCGGTCATCGCCCCGTGGGCGCTGGTTGCGCTGGCGGGGTTCTGCCGGCTCTGCAGTACCTGCAAGCGCTTCTTCCGGTTCGGCTTCTACAGGTGTAACATTCACCCTGCGGGCAATCCGCGCCTGGCGTCTGTCTTCCTCCTGTTGCAGGCGTTGCTGCTCATTGGCATTCTTCCGTTCCTGGGCAGGATCTTCCTGATCTGCAGACTCCACACGGGTTCTCTCTGCAGCAGGCCTTTCAGCCCTTTCAGGTCTATCCTGACCGCTTCTTTCTGCTCTGTCTGGGCGGGTTCTTTCCCCCTCAGATTTTACAGCATCGGCAGGAGCCTCCTGTTCAACAACCATAGTTTCTTCTGCAGCAACTACTGGTGCTGGACGGCGCTTGGGCAGGGCGTTTTCAGGCATTACTGCCTGTTGGTCCAAAATCTTGTAGATTAATTCTTTTTTGGGCAGCTTTTTGTAATTTTTTACGCCCATTTCCTCTGCAATCTCTTTCAGTTCCGAAAGTAGCCTGAGATTTAGTTCTTCAATTTTGTACATATCCGGGTGTTAGAACAACGAGTCGGAATGACTACCTAACGAGGGTTGAAATACCTTAAAAGATGAATTATTATAATCCTAAACTGGGTGCTAAAGGTCTTTAAGAAAAGCTTACTTGCCAATAGCCAGGAGACGGCAAGCGTCTGAAAGGTCTGCAAGTATAGCTAGATTGACATGAATTAGCAAGATTTCTGCCAATTTTTATGTTAAGCCAAAAAAGCCTTTAACCGGGAAGCTTAAAGCTGAAAAAATAAAGTAATTTTACAGCTAACGCAAGGAAAACCCCTTACGGCATGCTATTAGTATCCTATATCAAAGATAACAAAGACACTGTTATAACTGGCCTGTTAAAGAAAAAGTTTAAGCAGGCAGCAGAAAGTATTGAAAAAGTAATAACCCTGGATGATTCACGCCGAATTACGCAAAAACGGCTTGATGATTTACTGGCAGAACAGAATGTAGCTGCCAGACAAATTGGCCAGCTGATGAAGGAAGGCAAACGTGAAGAAGCCGAAACGGCTAAGGCACGCGTAGGTGAACTTAAGACGGAAAGTAAAGAGCTTACCGAGCGGCTGCAGCAGCACAGCGATGAACTCACCCAGCTATTGTATACCTTACCCAATATACCACACGAGCGGGTGCCCGAAGGTAACGGTGCCGATGATAATATTACAGTTGCCAGCTGGGGCGATAAACCTGCCTTGCAAGCTGGCGCCGTTCCGCATTGGGAGCTGATCAAAGAATATGATCTGATTGATTTTGAACTGGGCATTAAAATTACAGGTGCCGGTTTTCCAGTGTACAAAGGCAAAGGTGCCCGCCTGCAACGCGGCCTTATTAACTTTTTCCTGGACCAGGCGCTGGCTGCAGGATATACCGAATACACCCCACCCCTGCTGGTAAACGAAGCCAGTGGCTTAGGCACAGGCCAGCTGCCAGACAAAGAGGGGCAGATGTACCACGCCACCGCCGACAACCTGTACCTGATCCCCACAGCCGAAGTACCCATTACCAATCTTTTCCGTGATGTTATTCTGCAGGAAAGCGAGCTGCCTGTAAAATGTGTTGGCTACACCCCCTGCTTCCGCCGCGAGGCCGGTTCCTGGGGTGCGCACGTACGGGGCCTCAACCGCCTGCACCAGTTCGACAAAGTAGAGATTGTGCAGATAGCCCGGCCCGAAGAATCTTATAATATTCTAGAGCAAATGCTGCAGCACGCCACCGGACTCCTGCAAAAACTGGAACTCCCCTACCGTACCCTGCTATTATGTGGCGGCGATATGGGTTTTACCTCTGCCCTTACGTACGACCTGGAAGTATGGAGCGGCGCCCAGGAACGCTGGCTGGAAGTAAGCTCCGTGAGCAACTTCGAAACTTACCAGAGCAACCGGCTTAAACTGCGCTACAAACCGGAGGAAGGCAAAGGGAACCAGCTGGCCCATACCCTTAACGGTAGTGCACTGGCCCTGCCCCGCATCATGGCCGCCCTGCTGGAAAACGGACAGACCCCAGATGGTATCAGAATCCCCAGGGCACTACAGCCCTATTGCGGCTTCGAGATGATTACCAGGTGATATTGAATTAAAGTTAGCTTATACACATCAAGCCCAAACGTAATGTTTGGGCTTGCTTTTTTGGACACGGGTCGCTGATTCTTAATTGCTTCTATAATTAGATATTTTAGCTAATTAATTATTTGCAGTACCTGACTGCCTGAATTCAACATTTTGCTTTATCACCTACCTGGAGTTAAATAGAGAATTCTGATAAACAAATGGGAAGACCTAATTAGCAGTGTTCTGGCAGGCAAAACCTGTTATTGTTTTGGTGTTTTCACCCTTCACTTCTTCCTTTTTATTAGTATTTCGGAAGGATTGGGTAAACACGATTTTGATAACCCGGCTTTAGCCCAGTTTGTAAGCATTGCTGCCATAAACTTCATACTTTTTTCGGTTGGCCTTTACAGCTCCATTTGGTAACCAAATGGAGCTATAGAAAACCAGGGCTGGCACGCTAAACGTTCTGGGTACTTCTTATGTAGTCGTTGGGGTTTTTGACTGGAAGATCGATTCCCTGCTTAGGCTGCGTCCTTTTCATCGGTACCCTGCTCAAGAACAGCCTCATCCAGTTCCGATTTAGGTTTTTCGTACCCATATCTTTTATCCAG
>JASLAE010000462.1 GCA_030147305.1 Cesiribacter sp. | reverse complement strand
CTGGCAGTGATTGTGGCTGGCATGCGCCAGCAGAAAAAGCACCTGCGCCTGGGCGCTTTTGTGCTCTTTGCCATTACGCTGCTGAAGCTGTTCCTCTACGACCTCAGCCACCTGGACACCATCGGGAAAACCATTGTGCTGGTATCCCTGGGTGTTTTACTGCTGATCATCTCCTTCCTGTATAATAAATACAAGCACCTGATTACCGATGCAGCACATGAATAAAGCATTGCTTGTCTGGCTGTTGCTTGTGCTCAGCTACAGCTATTGCCTGGCACAGCCAGAAACCTATCGCTACAAGCGCACCATCAGCAATGCTGCAGAGGGCTGGCACAGCATACCCCTACCAACTGATATATTCAGCAGGCTATCGCCAAACCTGGCAGACCTGCGCATCTGGGGAATTACCGCAGACAAGGATACCCTGGAAATGCCCTACCTGCTCAAAAATACTGCCGGCAAAGTTACGCTGCAGGAGGTGCCCTTTCGGCTCATTAACCAAAGCCGGAACAGTAAAGGGTATTATTACACCCTGGAGCTGGCTGAGGCACTGCCGCTCAACCAGATAGTCTTAAAATTTGGCAACCGCAATTTCGACTGGCGGGTAAAGCTGGAAGGCAGTCACACCCAGGGTGAGTGGTTTACAGTACTGGAAGATTATCGCATTCTGGCCATCCAGAACCAGCACACCGATTACAGCTTCACCAGGCTGAGCTTTCCTACCATTCAGTATCAATACCTGCGGCTGCAGATCAACAGCAACGAAAAACCTGTTTTAATGCCCTTCACGCTTATAAAAACGGAAAAGCAGGCTGGTGACTATCAGACCTATTCCGTCAGTTTCCGGCAGGAGGAGCTTAAGAAGGAAAAGCAAACGATCATTGATATTAAACTTCCGCAGGTCGTGCCACTTTCGTCCCTGGCCCTGCAGTTAGCAGACACGATTGACTATTACCGGCCCCTCACCATTCTGTACCCTGCCGATAGCACCAAAACTGCATCGGGATGGCAATACCATTACCGCAGCCTCTATTCAGGTACAGTAAGCTCCCTGGAGAAAGCCCAGTTTAGCTTCAACAGCACCCTTACCAGCAGGCTTCGGATTGTTATAGACAACAGGCAAAACCTGCCCCTTAAAATTGCAGGTACAACGGTAAAAGGGTTTCGCTATAGCCTCGCGACCCGGCTTGGAGCTGCACAACAATACTGGCTGGTCTATGGAAAACCCACCGCTGCTGCCCCCGAATACGACATTGCCCTGTTCGAAGATAAGATTCCTGCTACACTGTCACCCTTGGCCCTGGAGCAGGAGGAAATTTTAACCGAAAATCTACCCGCAAAAAGTCCTCTTTTCAGCAACAAAGCCTGGCTTTGGGCGCTTATGCTTATACTCATTGGGGTGATGGGCTGGTTTACTTTAAAAATGCTTAGCACTGCCCAGCAACAGAAAGAAGTTTAAGACAATTGCGTTTGTTATGAATGGTACCCTAAGATCAAATGTAAAGCCCGGAAGCAGGGTAAAGATTGTTTTGAAGCAGGACCAGCGCAGTGGTGCATTAACAGAAGGTATTGTCAGGGACCTGCTTACCAATTCACCGTCCCACCCCCATGGCATTAAGGTACGGCTCGAAGACGGGCAGGTTGGCCGGGTAAAGGAAATCCTGGGGTAAAACAGTTTCCTGCAGCATACAAAGCCAGTCTGGCTCCTATTTTTATTTTGTCATCTACTTTTAACTATCCATTGATGATGCTAGACAAAGCAAGCTTGGCGGATAAATTTTCCCGCATCCCCGATTACTGGAATCCGCGGATTGTAGGCGAACTGAATGGGCAGCAGGTAAAGCTGGCCAAATTTCTGGGTGAATTTATCTGGCACGCCCACGAATACGAAGATGAATTCTTTCTGGTGGTAAAAGGTAGCTTTCGCATGGAGCTGCGGGACAAACATATTACGCTCAACGAGGGAGATTTTCTCGTTGTCCCGCGCGGGGTGGAACATCGTCCTGTTGCTGATGAAGAGGCGCATATAATGATGTTTGAGCCAGCCACGACCATTAATACTGGCGCACAACAGACAGAGAAAACCATTACCAAACTGGAAAGGCTTTAAAGGCATTTGCTAATGCTTATCCTCTTTTGTACTTAAATCTTGATTTCCTTTATCTGCAGTAATTATGCACCACGTGCAGAAACCTTGTTACAGGGTAAGGTTTAATTTTCATTTTTATTGAACACCACAGTTTAATACGATTGTGGTTTCGTAACAGGCAAGCTCAATTGAGCACTGATTTCGGATTGATCCCATATGCTTTTAGAAGAAATCCTGCAAAAAAGCAAAGAAGTGGCATGTTTGAAATGATAAGCGTTTTCATGCCCAAGGAGAAGGCCCGGCCATCGGGCTGTTCATCGAGAAGCGCATCATCGACAGCACCGGCAGCAAATTAGAAGCAGACAGTATAGCAGACAGGGGCATCACCCTTTGGGTGTACCTAAAGGAACATTAATGAAAGCGTTCCGGCAACAACCTACTATACCGCTGTGCTTACAGCCCTGGGGCTTCCGGAAACTTTTTTACCCGCCAGCATAAAGAAGCGTTCGTACCGAAAGTACACCTGGTAGCTTACCAGCAGCGTAAGCAGCACAGCAGCCGTAAGCTGGAATAGCATGGGTATCATTACCATTTGCGTCGCAGCAACAGTTGCGAGCACCTTCACACCAAACCAGACAAGCGGATGCAACAGGTAGACTGAATAGCTGGCTTCTCCCAGCAGCTTCAGGTAATGATCGGCAAAAAGGGGCAGCTTGAAATTAGCCTTGTACAAGGCAAAACAGATAACAAAGCACAGCAGGGTAAAGACCATCCGGGTAGAATCGGTGATCAGGTGAATTGCATTCCCCTCTACCGGATAATAAATGAACAGGAGGACTGCCCCGCCCAACAACCCATAAATAAGCTGGGGCGATAACCGCCATTGCGCTGTCCACAGGCCAATCAGATAGCCGCCCAAAAACAGGAACACCTGGTTAAGGGGATTGATAAAATCAGACCATTGCTGCCGGAGCACCAGGGCTTCGTCCAGCACATAAAAGGCAAAGTAAACGTACAGTCCTAACAAAGCCCCGCACAATGCATAAAAGAACGGCAGGCTGCGTTTGGAAAGAATAATAAAAAAGGGGAAAAAGAGGTAAAATACCAGCTCATTGCCAATGGACCACACGCCGGTCCCGATGTAGCTCTCCCACTCCACCACACTAAAAAGCCCCGTGATATTCAGGAAGATCTCATAAGTATCCGGTCTGTCTTTGGAAATAAGCAGGGTAACCCCCATCACCAGCCAGAGCAGCGGAAAGATCCTGAACAGCCGTTTGATGAAAAAGTCCTTCATGCTAATTCTGTCTGGTTTCATCTTATCGAAATAGACATGATAAAGCGTTAGCCCGCTCAGGACATAGAAGATGGACACCCCATAGACCCCTACCCTGCCCAGAAAAGATTCTGCATCAAAGCTGCCATAAGCCCAGCCCAGGTAGTGGTATAGCATGATTGCAAAAGCGGCAAAACCTCTCAGATAATCAAGGGTATATAACCTTTTGTCACTGTTCATCAGCAATTTAGAAAGCGCAAAGCTACGCCAATTAAAAAATCATTAAAAATGCAACAGGCCTTCCGGAGAAAATAAAAATCAGGTGATGTTAAAGGAGTATTTTAATGAAGGGTGCATGAAAAAATGCCGCGGTGAGGACGCGCGGTTTGTCAGCCGGCAGCTGAATCACAAATAGTTCAGCCGCGCAATCAGGATCTTCAACCATCAATAGGGGTCTACGTCGGGCACGACTTCTACTTTTTTAAAAGCTTTGTCCGCCATCAACTGCTGGCTCTGGTCCAGTATAAACTGCTTTACAGCTGCCACATCGATGCCCTGCCGTTCCAGCTTAATGGTAATGTGCATCAGGTACAGCCCACGGATCCGGCCCACGAGCGGCTCCTCCGGCCCCAGCACCCGCTTTTTACCCAACCGCTCCTGCAGTTGCTCAGTCAATACTTTGGCAGCATCTTCAGCCATCTCTTTTTCCGTGTGGCGCACCACCAGCCGGATCAGGCGGCTAAAGGGCGGGTAAAAATACTCCCGCCGCTCCCTGATCTCATTGCGGAATAGTCCCCGGTAATCGGCCTGCATGATGCGCTCCAGGATAGGCTGCTCCAGGTTGGAGGTTTGAATGATTACTTGTCCGGGCTTGCTGCTTCGCCCGGCGCGTCCGGCCACCTGGGTTACCAGCTGGTAGGTGCGCTCATGGGAACGAAAGTCGGGGTAATGCAGCATGCGGTCAGCATCAAAAATACCCACCAGAGTTACGCCCTCAAAGTCGAGCCCCTTGCTAACCATCTGTGTCCCTACCAGCACATCGATCTTGCCATCCCCAAAATCATCCAGAATGGTCTGGAAGCTGTTCTTCCGCCGGGTTGTGTCCAGGTCCATGCGGGCAACTGTTGCTTCAGGCACCAGCAACCGCAGGCTTTCTTCCAGTTTTTCGGTGCCATACCCTACTGTTTTTATCTTGTGTGAGCCACAGGCCGGACAGGCCGTTGGCACATACTCCTTCAGGCCGCAATAGTGGCAGCGCAGCTCGTTGGCATTCATGTGGTAGGTTAGGCTTACCGCACAGTTCACACACTTGGGAATCCAGCTGCACTCCTCGCAATTGATATAGGGCGAATAGCCACGCCGGTTTTGGAAAATAATAGCCTGCTCGTGCCGATGAACAATCTCCTTGAGCGCATCAATAAGCGCGGGCGTAAACATGGCTTTCATGCTCTTGTGCCTTTGCGCCATGCGGGTATCGGCCAGCTTTATTTCGGGAAGTTGTGCATCGCCAAAGCGGCGGGTCAGCTCCACGAGTCCGAATTTGTCCTGCTCGGCCTGGTAGTAGCTTTCTACAGAAGGCGTGGCAGAGCCCAGCAGGGTTTTGCCCCCGTGCATGCGCGACAGCACCAGGGCTGTATCGCGGGCGTGGTAGCGCGGAGCCGGGTCGTACTGTTTGTAAGAGGTTTCATGCTCCTCGTCTACAATGATGAGCCCCAGGTTATGAA
The DNA here is from genome assembly GCA_030147305.1 of Cesiribacter sp. Classification (GTDB taxonomy): domain Bacteria; phylum Bacteroidota; class Bacteroidia; order Cytophagales; family Cyclobacteriaceae; genus Cesiribacter. Next base: position 9,804 of record JASLAE010000462.1, on the reverse strand, counting down.
AAGGCAGAAAAATCGATGAGCGCACCCCCACCACCAGGGGAAACGTACCGTTGAGTACCCCCTGCCAGACTTCTACCCGCTCGTTGTCGGAAAAGCGGCTGTGGTAAACACCCATCTGCCCGCCAAAGATCTTCTTCAGGCGGCCCACAATCTGGGTGGTAAGGGCAATCTCCGGCAGCAGGTAGAGCACCTGGGTGCCATTGTCCAGCGCCTCGCGGATCAGGGAAATATAGACCTCTGTTTTTCCCGAACCGGTAATGCCATGCAGCAATACGGTATCTTTATCGTCAAAGTGCTGCAGGATCTGCTGGCGGGCACCCTGCTGCTCTTCCGTGAGGCGTATGTCAATACTGCTGTCACCATCGGGTATCCAGAATCGGGGCACCTGCTCTTCGAACTCTTCAAAGAAACCATTTTTAACCAGCGTGCGTACCGACGAGGGGGAAATTTGTGCATCGACCAGCTCCGCCTTGGTCAGTCCGGCGGCATTGCGTTCGGGCTGCTGCAGCACCGGCACCTCCCGCAGGTACTTAAGCACTACATCCGATTGTTTGGGGTGTGTTTCCAGCGCTTTCAGCAGCGCTTCCAGGCTGGCATGATCCTGCACCAGGCCCTCCTGCAGGCGCAGCTTGCGTACCGTTTTAGGCTTATATTTATCTTTTACCTGCTCAAAAAGCAGGATTGCCTCTTTCGCAAGCAGGTTCTTAAAAAGCTGGTAGAGCGTTTTTTGTCCCAGCAGGCTTTCTACATCAGCATAGGCCATGCTGGGCTTTTCCAGCAGGGTATCCAGTAGCAGCTTTTCTTTTTCGTTGAAATGATGCTCGGAGGTGGCATAGCTAAAGTCGGGGTGCAGTTGAACCTGCGATTGACTACTGAGCTTAAGGCCACTGGGCAGGGCAATGTTCAATACTTCGCCGGGGGTGCACATGTAGTAGTCGGCCATCCACTGAAAAAGCTTCAGCTGCACCGGCTGCACCACCGGCTGCTCGTCGAGCTGCTCCAGCAGGTAACGGGCATCGTACGATTCCGGCACCCGATCGTGCAGTTCGGCCACAATACCAGTCAGGATCTTCTTCTTACCAAATTGCACCACCACCCGGCAACCAGGCTGCAGCGTAGCATTGAGCACAAGCGGCACCCGATAGGTAAAGAGTTTAGGTACAGGAACAGGGAGCAGTACATCACAAAAAAGTGTCTGCCGCTCTACTCCACCCTCCGAGATATTGAATTCCAGCTGCTGCACGTACTAGGCAAGATTTACAAAAGGTAAAGATAAGGATTGAAATTTGAATGAGTGTTTTTTTGACTGCCTGATTATTCATGTCTCGGGTGCTGCCTCGTTCTGAACACATTAGGTTGCCAGAAAATCCAGGGAGATGGTTGATGATATAAAGCCCCTTTCACCGGTTTTCGGGCAGTCATCCAAGCCTGCCTGGTGCCCCGGCGCTAAATCACCGTTCAAAAATCGAAAATCCCTCCTCTTTTCCTTACCTTTGCCGCGCGGCACTGCACTATTTGGCACAATCCATTGTTGATAGAGTGTCAAAGCCGTGAGTTAGACCTTTTGCATTCATGAACATAACCAAAGAACGCGTTTTAGCAGCGTTAAGCACGGTACAGGATCCCGACCTGAAGCAGGACCTGGTAACACTGGGCATGATAGAGAAACTGCAGGTGTTTGAAAAAACCATCAGCTTTGCAGTAGTGCTCACCACCCCGGCCTGCCCCCTGAAAGAATTCATTCGCCTGGAGTGCGTAAAGGCACTGGAAGAAGCTTTTGGAGAAGATGTGGACCTGGACATTCACATGACCTCCCGGGTAACCAGCACGCGTGCCAATGCGCCCATACTGCCGCAGGTAAAGAACATCATTGCCGTTGCCTCTGGCAAGGGTGGCGTGGGCAAATCTACCGTAACGGCTAACCTGGCCGTGGCCCTGGCCAAAACCGGCGCTAAAGTTGGCGTGGTAGATGCCGATATATTCGGGCCGTCCCAGCACATCATGTTCAACTGCGAATTTGAACAACCCGGCATCGAGCAGGAACAGGGCAAGAGCTATATCATTCCGGTAGAACAATATGGCGTAAAGCTTATCTCTATTGGCCTGCTTACCCCGGCCGATCATGCCATTGTCTGGCGTGGGCCTATGGCCAGCCAGGCCCTGAAACAGTTTTTGGGGGATGCCCGCTGGGGAGAGCTGGATTACCTGCTCATTGACCTACCCCCGGGCACCTCAGACATTCACCTGACGCTGGTACAAACCGTGCCGGTTACCGGTGCTGTGGTAGTAACCACGCCACAAAAAGTAGCTATTTCCGATGCCCGCAAGGCCATTGCCATGTTTATGCAGCCACAAATAAATGTGCCTGTTTTGGGTATCGTCGAGAATATGGCGTATTTTACTCCTGCAGAACTGCCCGACCATAAATATTATATTTTTGGCAAAGAAGGTGGCCGGCTGCTTGCAGAAAAGTACAAAGTTCCTTTCCTGGGGGAAGTGCCTCTGGTACAGAGCATTCGCGAAAGCGGCGACAGTGGCTATCCGGCCGTGCTCAAGCATGATGCATCTGCCGAGGCCTTTCAGGTGATTGCTGAAACCCTGGCCCGCCAGATCGCCATACGCAATGCAAATGCAGAAAAAACCAAAGTAGTAGACGTACAATAGCAATATGGAGCTTAATCAGTTATACGACGCAGTAGAGCATGCACTGGGGGGCATCAGGCCTTACCTGGAGGCAGATGGTGGCAACGTAAAAGTATTGGAGATTACCGAGGAGCGTGTTGTGCGCCTGGAGCTGTTGGGTGCCTGCGGTTCCTGTCCCATGTCGGCCATGACCTTCCGGGCAGGTATAGAAGAGGCCATTCGCCGCGAAGTACCTCAGGTGCGCGGTGTAGAGGCCATCAATCTTACACCGGCCACTGCCCGCTAGCCTGCTATAGGAAAAAACAGATCCCCGGCAGATTTTCCGGGGATTTTTTTATATTTAGTACAATAGATCAGCCCCTATTGGTATGAGATTTTTACTAGGCGTAGGTTTGTGCCTGCTTTCGCTTCCTGTATTTGCACAGGAAAAATGTGCTTTTGTGCCTTACAACAAGCATCTTTCTGAACTGAACAAACAGCAGGAAAGCGAAGCAACCTTTGAAAAATGGATGCAGCACAAGCAAAAAACACTGCAAACCAGCATGCGCACCGCTGGTGAAGCTGCCAGCGCCCGGTATGTGATACCTGTTGTCGTGCACGTGATCCACCACAGGGGTGAAACTGTTGGGCAGGGTGCTAACATTCCCAGAGATCAGATTCTGTCGCAGCTAAAAACCCTCAACGACGATTTCAGGGCACTAAACCAAACCGACATCAATAAGCTATCGCCACAGTTTAAATCACTGGTGGCCGATACGGAAATAGAATTTGTACTGGCAAAACAAGATCCCGAAGGCGTAGAAACCGAAGGAATTGTACGCGTTGCTTCCAGCAAGCAAAGCTGGCGCCAGGACGAGGATTTTCAACTGAAAGCCCTCAGCCACTGGCCGTCGGACCAGTATCTCAACATCTATGTGGCACAGCTATCGAACCAGGTGTTAGGCTGGGCGCAGTTTCCGCAGTCCGACCAGCTGGAGGGTGTTAACATCGGCGACCTGAGTGAAGCCAGTGATGGTGTGGTGATCGACTACCGCTACCTGGGTACCGGCGGGCAGGCCGCTTCCGACAGCAAAGGCCGTACGGCCACGCACGAGGTGGGACATTACTTAGGCCTGCGCCACATCTGGGGCGACGGGGGTTGTAATGTAGATGATTTTGTGAGCGACACGCCCCTGGTAGGAGATAAAAACCAGGGTTGCCCTGCTGAAACAGACAAGCCCCTGGCCTGCAATAATGATCCGGCGATGTATGAAAACTACATGGACTATTCCGGCGACGCCTGCATGGCCCTGTTCACCCTGGGGCAGCGGGAGCGCATGCATGTGGTCCTGCAAAGCAGCCCGCGCCGCAAAGAGCTGCACAACTCACCGGCCAAACAAACACCTACCATTGCAGCCAATGATGCAGGCTTGCGCCAGCTTACCCTTACCCCCGCGCTGCAGTGTAACAGCACCTATATCCCAAACCTGGAGGTCCGCAACTATGGCAATACCCAGGTAACGCAGGTGCAGGTAGGGCTTACAATTGATGATCAGCTGGTTAATACTTACACCCTTAACACCAACCTGGCTTACCTGGAGTCAGAGACCCTGCAACTGGACCCTATTGCCATCAGCAACCCGGGCCAGCGCGCCATTACAGCCACCATTACCCTAACCAATGCCGCCCAGGATGGTAAGAACAGCAACAACACTGTGTCGGCAACCTTAGACATACCTCAACAAAACATGCTGCCACTCTCCCATAATTTTGAGGAGGACCTTTTCCCTTTCTATGTTGTAAACCCCGACCAGAGCTACAGCTGGGAGCTTAAGGAGGTGCCCAATGGCACCACTGCCAACAATACTGCTGCCTTTATCAATTTCTACGATTATGCAGATGAAGGCCAGAGAGATATCCTGGCCAGCCCCGTCTTTAACCTGACAGACGAAAATTACTTCTTCCTGACCCTGAGCCTGTCGCACGCCCGCTACGACGACAGAACCAGTGCAGATGGTATTGAAATTTACGTAGCAACAGACTGCAGCACCAACCTGCAAACTGCAACGCTGGTCTACAGTGCCTCCGGCGAAGCACTGGCCACCAGTCCGGCCACCACTGCCGTATTTGCCCCCAAAGATGCCAGCGAGTGGAGCAGCATCGGGCTGGATCTATCGGCTTATGCAGGCAGCCCGGGTGTGCAAATATTAATTGTTGGTGTCAATGATTATGGGAATAACCTGTACCTGGATGACATAGAGATCTCTAACGAGCCAATTGCACCCCTTAACGTAACCCTCAGCCAGATTTCTCAGCCCTCAGCTGTTTTCGGGCAGGCAGACAGCCCGGTGATGGTACGCATCAAAAATTCAGGCTCAGATACCGTGCAAAGCCTTAAGTTTAAATTAACGCTTAATGGCGAGGTAATCCGTGATCTGGCCCTGGACAACCTAGCGCTGGAGCCCCTGGAAACCATGGACCTGGAGCTGGCCCAGCTCGAGGAGCTGGGTATCGGCGCGCATGTGCTCGATATCCTGGCTTACAATCCCAATGGCGGGGTAGACGGTAGTGGTTCCGACGACTTTCTCTCAAAACAGTTTGTGGTGAACACCAGCCAGCGCAATGTACCGCTGCGCCAAACCTTCAGCGCTACCATATTCACAGGCACAGCCCTGGAAGATACTAACTGGACCAGCACCACCCCGGATTTTAGCGACGAAGGCTGGATCTCCACCCATGCGACGGGGCCGCTCCAGGAGCAGGCCTCGACCAACTTTGCAGCTGCCGCCCTGTATGTACAAAGCACCGGCCCCAAAGAAAAGTGGCTCGCAAGCCCCATGCTAAACTTCAAAAATACACAAGCGGCAGGTTTGCAGTTTTGGTATTATGCGGGTGGTCCCGGTGCGCTTTCCCTAAAGCTGGTGGCTTCCCTGGATGGCGGCATTACCTGGCCGCTGGTGCTGTGGGAAAAAGCAGGAAACGACCTTAAAATAGACGGTGCTGGCGGGGCGTCAGAACCGAGCAGTGACCTAAGCTGGACCAAAGCATTCCTAAACCTGCGCGACTTTGTTGAGATGGAAAGCGTACGCTTTGCCTTTGTGGCAACCGGACAGCAGAACAGCGCTGTTTATGTAGATGAAATTGAATTTTCCCTATCTGACCAGCCGACTACTACCCCCCTGCCCGACCGCAACAGTTTCACGCTTTATCCAAACCCGGCCAGGGATCAGTTCAAACTTTTCTTTAACCTGGAAGACCCCAATGGCGAAACGGTATTTGTAGAAATTATGAGCAGTAATGGTACATTTGTCACAAATTACAGCTATCCCAATACCATCAACCAAATTTATACCATAGATTTACCGGGCTTACCCGCGGGCATTTACTATATTCGTATCCGCAGTGCAAGCATCAATACTACCCGCAAACTTGTATTGGTCAGGTGAGAGCATGGTTAAACTTTACCCTTTACACTACAAATTATCATCGGGAACCTGCAGAAGGCTTTTAATTCAACGCAGTAATGGCCGCACCGCGCAGGCCGGGCCACGCAGGCCGCGCCAAGCAGGCCGCGCCACATAGGCTATGCCGCACTAAAAAGACCCATGCAGAACCCTGTGCTGAAAATTTTCGATCGTAAAAGTAAAATGTAAATATGCTCTAAAATGCCGCACCCCCACAGAAAGCAGATGTTAGACAGACAGGCAAGTAAAAGCAAAGCATGAAAATTGGTATTTTCTTTGGAGGCCAGTCGCGCGAACGTGAGATTTCATTCGCCGGCGGCCGCACCGTATACGACAACCTCAACAAAGCGCTTTTCGAACCCGTACCGATATTCGTAGACAGCCTCGGGCATTTTATACAGCTCGACTGGCAGTATGTGTATAAAGGCACGATCCGCGATTTCTACCCGCCGGCCAAGTACCTGCCGCACTCCGAGCTGCCCTTCCAGGTGTACATGGAGTCGCTGGGGCAGCTGCCCGAAGCAGAATTACAGGCGCTTATTGCAGAGGTAGGCCGTAAGGTAGAGCCCCATCAGTTCCGTTCCCTCTTCGACTTTGCCTTTCTGGCACTGCATGGCCCCTATGGCGAAGATGGCAACCTGCAGGGCCTGCTCGAGTGGTACGACATTCCCTACTCCGGCTGTGGCATTCTGCCCTCGGCCATTGGCATCAACAAGATCATCCAGAAGAAGCTGATGGAAGATGCCGGTTTCCCCTGCCCCAGGCGCTGGACCATTGACCGGCAAAACTGGCTGCAGGCGGCAGACAAGGGCGCATTCTTCCAGCAGGCAAAAGCTGCCGTTGGTTTACCCATTGTGGTAAAAGCACCTAACCAGGGCTCCAGCATTGGTGTATCTATCCTGCGGGCCGACAGCCTACAGGACTTTACCACTGCTGTCAACAAAAGTCTCTTCCTGCAGGAAGTTAACCTGCAGGAGTGGAAGCAAAAATCGCTTGAGGAGAAAATCCTCTTCCTGGCAGTGCTCACCGATATCCGCGAAGGCATTGGCATGCCGGTTTATGCCGGCGATGAACAGGAGCTCCTGCACCACCCTGCCCAGCTGATGCTGTACCTCGATACACAGGCGCAAACAGCTGCGACTACGGTGCTCACCCCGCTCAACAGCGAAGAAACGGTGCTGCTGGAGTCCTTTATCGATGGCAAAGAGTTTAGCTGCATTGTAGTGCAGGATCAGGATGGCAGGCCCCTGGCCCTGCCGCCAACGCAGATCATCAAAGGCACCGATGTGTTCGATTACCGGGCCAAATACCTGCCGGGGGTAAGCCGCAAGATTACCCCCATTGACCTGCCGGTGCCACAGATCGAGCAGATCCGCCGGGAATGCTGCCGCCTGTTCGAGACGCTGCACTGCAACGTATACGCCCGCATAGACGGCTTTATGACCGCCGATGGCACGGTGTTCCTGAACGACCCGAACACTACCTCAGGGATGCTGCCTTCGTCTTTCTTCTTCCACCAGGCGGCAGAAATTGGGCTCAACCCTTCACAGTTCCTGACCTACATTATCCGCACCTCGCTGGCCGAGCGTATCAAAACCGGCAAGCGCAACAAGGAGCTGCTGGACATGCTGCGCCGCTTCGATGCAGACCTGCACCGCCTGCAGCAGCAAAAGTCTGAGAAGATACGGGTGGCCGTTATTATGGGCGGTTACTCTTCCGAAAGGCACATTTCCGTAGAGAGCGGACGCAATATTTTCGAGAAATTAGCGTCTTCCGTTAAATACCAGCCTGTGCCGGTGTTCCTGACGGGAAGCAACGATCAGCACAAGCTTTACCAGCTGCCGGTCAACATCATGCTCAAAGACAATGCCGACGATATCAAGGAGAAGATCGAAGCTTACCTCAAAGGCGAGCATCATCCGCTCCTGCAGCAGATCATTGCAGAGGCAAAGCCGCTGGTATCGTCGTACGTAGACCAAAACCTGCTGCGCTTCCAGCCCCTTACCTACGAGGAGCTGGCCCGGACAGTAGATGCCGTCTTTATTGCCCTGCATGGCCGCCCCGGCGAAGACGGTGCCCTGCAGGCGCAGCTGGAGCGTGTTGGGCTGCCCTACAATGGCAGCGGCATCGAAAGTTCGCAGCTTACCATCAACAAATTCGAAACCAACAAGCGCCTGCGCGAAAGGGGCATCCTGGTTGCCAGACACCGCCTGATAAGCCGCCAGGAATGGGAGCAAAACCGCCAGCAGGTGTTAGACACTGTGATTGATACCCTGGGGCTGCCGCTGATCGCCAAACCTTCCGACGATGGCTGCAGCTCTGCAGTGAAGAAAATCAAGACCCGTGAAGAGCTGGATGCCTTTGGCGACATGATCTTCCGTGACCTGCCCGAGCTGCTGGCCCTGCCCATGAAAACCCTCAAGCTCAAGGCAAGTGAGGAGTTTCCGCAGAAGGACGTCTTCCTGGTAGAAGAATTTATTGGCAAAGGGGGCGCAAAGCATTTCCTGGAAGTAACAGGTGGGTTATTAACCCTCCGCAACGACCAGGGCGAGCTGCAGTACGAGGTGTTTGAGCCTTCCGAAGCCCTGGCGGGTGGTGAGGTGCTTTCGCTGGAAGAAAAGTTTCTGGCCGGCGAAGGTCAGAACATTACCCCGGCCCGTTTTGCCCGTACGCCGGAAGAAAACAGGCGCATCTCTGCAGAAGTGCGCAAGCAGCTGGAGCAGGTAGCCCACATTGCCAACATTGAAGGCTACGCCCGCATCGATGCTTTTGTTCGGGTGTATGAAGACGGAAGGGTAGAAACCGTGATCATCGAGATCAACTCCCTGCCCGGCATGACCCCGGCTACCTGTATATTCCACCAGAGTGCCCTGAACGGGTATAAGCCTTACGAATTTATCGACGCCATTTTAACCTACGGCATTGAGCGCAAGCGCCTCAGGCCAACTGTATGAAAGTGAGAGCTCTTAAACTAATCCTGATTAACCTGGCCGTCATACTGGTGGTTGGGTTTACTGCCCTGTTTGTGTTCTTTAATGTGTACCTGCCCAAGGCTACCCTCAAAGGCGAAAGCATTACGGTGCCTAACCTGCAGGGCCGCTCTTTTGCCGAGCTGGAGGAGTATATGAACCAGCAGCGGCTGCGCTACGAGGTAAACGATTCTACCTTCAGTACCGAGTATCCGCCCCTCACGGTCATGAAACAGTACCCCACGGCAGGGGCACAGGTCAAGGAGAACAGAAAGATATTTCTGTCGCTCAATGCCAAGAATCCACCCAAGGTGCGCATGCCCAAGCTGATCGACAGCTCTGTAAAAAATGCACAGCTGGTGTTGCAAAGTTTTGGCCTGGAGCTGGGTGAAATCACCTATAAGCCCGACCTTGCGGCGAATGCCGTATTGGAGCAGCAGCACAAAGGCAGGCCTATTGAAGAAGGCGCTTACATTGCCAAAGGCTCTAAAATAGACTTAGTGGTGGGCGATGGTAAGGGTAGTGTGGATTTAACCATTCCCAATCTCCTGGGCATGCCCCTGGACGAAGCCCAGTTTACAGCCATTGGCTCCGGCCTGCAGTTGTGCGAGGTTACCTACGTGAACTATCCGGAAAAAACGCCAAACACTGTTTTACGGCAGATACCCCCTGCCGGTGTACCTACGCAAATTGGCGAAACGATAGACCTGTGGGTGGTGAAGTTTGATGAGAATGGGGGAAGCGCTGGC
>JASLAE010000439.1 GCA_030147305.1 Cesiribacter sp. | reverse complement strand
CAAAAATATCCCCTATGCCTCTGTCAAAAACATCCTCCACAGGCACCCTGCTGTCAACGCATGACAAGACAATGGCTTTAGGATACTGGGCATGGGTAGTTTTTCTTACCTGTGCAGAATGATTCCGCGCCGTTAAGTCATTATTTACAAAGCGCTGGTTTCCTTCTTTGAAAAGTTCAATGACTGCATCCGGCGTCAAGGCTGCCTGTTCCTCGGCAGTCATTACTCTTTCTTCCAGTGGTTTTACCATGGGGGTTTCGGCCTGTTTCCCTTCATGATCCTGTTTATTGGCTGCGCTGTCGCATGCGACTGTGGCCGCCATCACGCCTGAAAAAACAAGTATGCTAAATAGGTTTTTCATTTTCTGTTATGGTTATATTAAAAGTTGACGAACGTTATAAAATTGAGTTGATCGCGACTGCCCTCAGAAAAAGATTGATTCATGTAGCCGGCTTCCATTCGTATATATTTGTTCACCTTATACCCCAGGCCGCCATATAGCCGGTTTCTGTCAAATACATGGTTTTCTGTATTGAGAAATAGTTCGTTGTAAGACGTCAGATAAAGGGTTTTGTCCAGCATGGCTTTGTTGTTGAGTGGAAGGTTAATAGCCAGGAAGTACCTGAGCCGCAAACGAAAGTCGTCTTGAAAAAACCTCTGTTCAAACCGATAGCGGTGCTGTAAAAAGACCCGGCCAAACGTCTGACGCGTAATAAACTGCTGGTAGATCCTGTGTTCGTTTACCAGTAGCTTGTCTTCGGATCCTATTGCATAGTTTTGGCTATGGATAAATGCATAGCCTACCAGAATATTGTTGTTGTTTTCAGTTAGGTCATAGCCAATACCAGTTCTGAGCAGCAACTGCTCCAGGTCTCCAATTGCATTGTAGTTACGGTGTTGTACCTCGTGGTGCCAATTCATGCCTGGTCTTATCTTTTTATCACCAAAATAGATCAGCCAGTTTCCTAAATTGCTGTTTTGCGCCATTGCCTTGGCAGACAATATCAGTAGGAGTAAAAAAATAAGTTTTGCTTTCACCTCTATTGTATCAGATTGATGTCAATTAATATTATTTCACAATGATAGACCCCTGGTTTGGGTAAAATATCCTGATTTGCTTCACGCTATACTTAATTTTAAGGTCTTTGGCACGATTGAGGGCCTCACTCAAACTGAAGAAAAGTTTCTGATCCTTTTTCAATATTTTACCTAGCTGATCTTCTGCTCCGAAAATAATGGCAATATAGGCCTCTGGCCAGGGATCAGATTCATTTACCATCCACACTTTTGGGGTGATCTCATCAAATCTGGTATTCATGGTTTTTCTCTGATTGTCTGTGCCTGATCAAATATTTTATTCTGGATGCTGTCTTTCCCCGGAATGAAAACTTTTCAACCAGCCAATATTTGAATGCCAGCGATTCTGATTTTGTGAGGTTACCAATGCTTTTCCTGTATTCTTTCCAAAACAGCCGTTTATCAAAACTTACCTTATCTAAAATAAGCTTGCTGTATTCCAGAAAATCTCCTTTTTTCACTTTATTCATAGCTAAAGAATTAATGATTCCTAATAATATGCCTCGATTACTTACTTAATAATGAATCCACTCTTGTAGCATTTTTTTCAATGATAGAATCCAGTTTGTTGATTTTGTTCAGTTCCCTTGTTGCCAGGGAATCCAGATGCCCAACCTTCTTTATCTCTTGGTTGATTCTCGAATTCAATGCTTCTGCTTTTTCAGTAAACAACTTCTGCTTCTCGTCTGCTTGCTCTTTTATCTCTGCACAAGTCGTAAGCATAGAGATACTGATAGCTAGAAAGAGCGTAGTTTTATATTTTATGTTCTGATTCATACCTGTATCTATAATAATTCTAGATGAACTTTTCACCGATGCCTACTCCTGATGGCAGGCGCTACATCTTTACTTTAGCAATCCTGTTGATGGCCTGTAATTCAGTGTCTGACTGTTTACATTACAAATAAACAGGAGCATGCTTAGAAGCATATTAATTACAGATTAGAATCTACTTAGAGTTTTGTCTCCCACTTCTTGTGGGATATGCAGTTTGGGATACCATTTTAAAAAGAGGTTGTTTTGCCATTTGCCTGAGCAGCTTCAAAAAGAGTTATTGGAGATACTACATCAATAAGAAGTTTCAGGTACCGTATCGGAGTAAGGCTGGCATTTCTGTAACAGACTAAAGTTGTGCCGCCCACAACTGGTTAAGATTTAATTACATGCGAGGGTATAAATTCCTGAAAAGTCTCAGTATTACAACTGATCCACCACCCTTTTATCCCTGAATGAGCTTGTGCTGCCTGCGCGCGGCAACCTACCCTTTAGCATTTCAGCAACACAGCCCTTCAGAAAAGGTAGTATTATAAAAAGCCTATGCCTTTACCGGAAGCAGTAAGCGGAAGGTGGTGCCATTTCCTGGTTTGGAATCAATTTGAATACTGCCGTTATGCAAGGCAATAACGCGCTGGGTCAGGGAAAGGCCTATTCCATGACCTGCTATGGTTTTGGCATTAGTAGCCCGGTAAAATGGCTCAAAGATACGCGGCAGGTCCTCCTCAGGTATGCCAATCCCCTCATCGGCAAAGCTCAGGGCAAAGGCATGTTCCTGTCGGCTAAGGGATACAGCCACCGCTTTTTGAGGGGAAAATTTACATCCGTTTTCCATCAGGTTCATAAAAGCGGCTTTTAGCAAAACGGCATTGCCGAGGATTAACATGCCCGCTTCCTCTTCGGGCATTTCAAGCAGGTGAATTCGGATTTTATACTCGGGGTGGCCAGCCAGCAGATCTGACCTGCTTTGCCAGAGCAGTTCATCCAGCCGCATGGAAGCAATGCGCAAGGCTGTTGTATCTGCGCTGATCCCTGCCAGGTTGAGCAACCCATTAGACAACTTGATCAATTCTTTAACGTCTTCGTGCAAAGAAACAAGCACTGTTTTGTACTCCTCTGCCGGTTGCTCACCCATGAGGGCTACTTCTATCTGCCCACTGATAGCCGTAAGGGGGGTGCGCAGTTCGTGAGATGCATGTGAAATAAACTGACGCTGAAGCCTAAAGGCTTCCTCCAGCCGGTCTAACATTTTGTTAAAGGTGTGGGACAGCTCCGCTATTTCGTCTTTGTTGCTGCCTTCTTCCACGCGCAAGCTTAAGCTTGAAGCCGTAATTTTATTTACCTGCCTCACTACCCTGGACATTGGCTTCAAGGCATTTTGGGCAAAAATATGCCCTACGTATGCCACGGCCAGCACCATCATCAGCCATCCGATGGACAAGATCAGGGCAAGATTAGCTTGTTTGCTAAAGCCATACTTATCGATAGCAGAAACAAACACTACGTAGCGGTTAGACTGGTCTTCATACAATACACCGATAACTTCCCGCTGGCCGCGCCTGAAAGAAACCTCTTGTTGCTGTCGTATCCGATCGAGAATTCTTTTGTCTACTGCCAGATAATCGGTTCCGCTTTCATAAATAATCTGGTCTGCTTCGTTATAGATGATGATCTCCTCCTGGTACAATACAGTGATCTCGTTGAGGTCCAACAACTTAAATAGTTCAGGACTGATGGTTTCTGTGCCAAACAGGAGTTCAACAGATGCATAAGCCTCTGCCCTAAGCCGCTTATAAAATTCATTTTTGCGGTGCAGCGAAGAAAAATAATAGATAGACAGGCAGAAGCACACTAAAAGGGCTGCTACAAGCAGGGTAAATAAGAGGCCTAGGCGGCTACGGATCTTCATTGAAATAAATTATCCCAGCCTTTATTTTTCTTTCATCATGTAGCCCATGCCCACCACTGTATGAATCAGCTTGGAAGCAAAGCCCCTGTCTACCTTGTTGCGCAGATAGTTTACATATACTTCAATGATGTTGGTACCGGTATCAAAATCAATCTCCCATACTTTTTCGGCTATATCGGTTTTGGATACCACTTTGCCGCGGTTTCTCATCAGGTACTCCAGCAGGGAAAACTCACGGGCTGTCAGCTCAATTTCTCTGCCCTCCCGTCGGGCAATCTTCTCTTCCAGGTCAAGTTCCAGGTCGCCCAGCTTCAGAAGAGAAGCCTGGCGATTCGACTGATTTACATTATAGTTGTTATGCAGGGCTTTCAGGCGGGCAAACAATTCACGGAACTCGAAGGGTTTTACCAGGTAATCATAGGCGCCGGCCTCAAAGCCCATGAGTTTATCGTCGAGCGTTCCCAGGGCAGTCAGCATCAGGATGGGCACATTCACCTTTTCGCTGCGGATAATCCGGCAAAGCTCAAAGCCATTGATGTGCGGCAAATTCACATCCAGTACAATTACATCATAATAGTTGCCCAGGGCCATATTTTTCCCGATTTGCCCATCGAAGGCTGTCTCAACCTGGCACGTCTGACTCTCCAGCCCTTTTTTAATGAAGGATGAAACTTTAGGTTCGTCTTCTACAAGCAATATCTTCATATTTGTAAGAGTTAAAAAACAGCTAATGGCCTTATGCAATACTGTTTATCCGTGTTTGCTGAAAGAAGCACCCATTGCTTTCTTTCTCTGCTGTTTGGCAGTGCAAAGCTGGTAATGCTATGCCGGCTTCAGTGCTATATCCGCTCCTGCTTTCTTCCCAAGCAGCTTGCCAATGGTTAAGCCCTGTACCAAGATAGAAAATAGTACTACCACGTAGGTGATGGCAAGGATGAATTCTTTTTGAGCTATATCCGGTAAAGAAAGTGCCAGCGCAATGGAGATAGCGCCACGCAATCCGCCCCAGGTTATTATACCAATGGTTTTATGACTGAATGTTCGCTGGAAGTTGAACAGGTAAATGGGGATGATCACCCCTATGTATCTGGACAGCAGTACAATCACAACAGCCAGCATGCCTGCCACAAAATAGTCCATCCGCATTTCAATAACTAACAGCTTGAAACCAACCATCAGAAACAGGACGGCATTCAGAATTTCATCGAGCAGGTGCCAGAATTTCCCTACAAAAATACCGGTATTGAAGGGGGCATTTTCGAGTCTGCCCCCAAAACTAACAAACAATCCCATCACAACCATCGCCAGGGGAGCAGAAACATGCAGCAACTGTGCAAGGCGTGTTCCTCCCATTACCATGGAAAGGGTAATCAGGATTTCA
>JASLAE010000420.1 GCA_030147305.1 Cesiribacter sp. | reverse complement strand
GGCAGCCGTTACTTCTGCGCCGGCACCGGGTCCTTTAATTACCATAGGATTGGACTTGTACCGGTTGGTAGTAAATGAAACGATGTTATCGCTCCCGGAAAGACTGTAGAAAGGATGGTCCATGCCTACTGTTTTCAAAGCTACCTTTACAACACCCTCTTCCAGCACACCAATCATACGCAGTACTTTATTTTCTGCTGCTGCCGTTTCTTTCATGTTTACAAAATAGTTCTCAGCCTTCACCAGTTCCTCGTAAAAAGCTTCTACGGTAGGGGCCTGCAGGCAGCTTTCCGGTAGAATAGGCTGTATCTGCACTTCCTGTATTTCGGTTGGCAGGCCTGTTTCCCGGGCCAGGATCAGCATCTTGCGGGCAAAGTCAAGCCCGCTGAGGTCATCACGCGGATCAGGTTCAGTAAAGCCTTTTTCCTGCGCCTGGCGTACCACCTCTGCAAAAGTACGCGAACCTTTAAATTCATTGAAGATAAAGGAGATTGTGCCCGAGAGGATCGCTTCAATTTTCAATACCTCATCGCCACTGATAAGCAGGTCGTGTAAAGTCTTGATAATCGGCAGGCCGGCTCCGGCGGTGGTCTCATACCAGTAATCGACGCCGTATTTTCTGGCCAGGTTGGTATATTGGTTATACTGCGCAAATGAACCGGTATTGCCAATCTTGTTACAGGTAACGACTGAGATACTTTGCTCAAAAAGCCGCTCATAAAAGGAAGGCACCACCGCGCTGGCCGTATTGTCTATAAAAACAGAATTTGGCAGGTTCAGGGAAACAGCCTGAGCTATAAAAGCCTCCAGCCGGCTTGGCTCGCCCTGTTCCTGGAGCTCCTGCTGCCAGTTGGCCAGATCAATGCCTTCCCGCCTGATCAGCATTTTTTTGGTGTTGCACACACCAGCCAGATTTATGCGTACATGCCGGTGACCCTCCAGGTGCTCATGGTTTTCCATGATCTGGCGTAGCAGCGTGCCCCCAATCTTGCCGGTACCGCAGGAGAATACATGCAGGGTTTTAACGTGCGATAGAAAAAGTGAATCATGCACGGAATTGAGTGCCTTGTGCAGGTCCTGCTTTTCAATGACCGCAGAGATATTCAACTCAGAAGAACCCTGGGCAATGGCATTGATATTCACCCCGCTACGGCCCAGAGCGCTGAAAAATTTACCCGCCAGGCCCTTGGCGTTGCGCATGTTTTCACCTACAGCAGCTATGATGCTCAGATCGTCCTCTATCTGCGGCGGCTCCAGCTGGCCCTTGATCAGTTCATACTCGAACTCTGCTTCTATGGCCCGGCGCGCCATGGGCACGTCCAGCGGGCTAATGGCCAGGGTAATGCTGTGTTCGGAACTGGCCTGGGTAATAAGGATTACATTAACACCCCAGCGTGCCAGGGTAGTGAATAGGCGTCCGCTAAAGCCCTTCATGCCAACCATGCCGCTACCCTGAATATTTACCAGGCTAATGGCGGGAATGGAAGAGATGCCTTTGATCAGGGATCCGTTGGCAGTAGCTTTTTCGCCGATAACGGTGCCTGCAAAGGCTGGGTTAAACGTATTTTTGATGACAATGGGTATGTTTTTGGCAATGGCAGGCCGCATGGTAGGCGGGTGGATAACCTTTGCCCCAAAATAGGAGAGCTCAATGGCTTCGTTATAAGAAAGCTGTTTGAGGGAAAAGGCTTTTCTGACCAGCCGCGGATCGCAGGTCATAAATCCATCTACATCGGTCCAGATCTGGATCTCCTCCGCATCCAGGGCTGCGCCTACCAGGGCTGCCGTATAATCGGAGCCTCCTCTGCCCAGGGTAGTGGTATCGCCCAGTTCATTAGACGCAATAAAGCCTGTAATTACCGGAATAGCACCAGTATGCTGCTCAAAAAACTTCCGGACCAGCTGACTGGTGAGGGCATCGTTTACCTGAGCATTGCCATAGGTGCTGTCTGTTTTGATGAACTCCCTGGCATCTGCAAAAATCGCCCCGGCACAATGCTGGTCTACAAAGTGGCTGATCATATAGCTGGAGCAACGCTCGCCATAGGAGGCCAGGCGGTCTTTCACACGGGGTGACACTTCTCCCAGCGCTTTTACGCCGGCCAGCAGCTCATCCAGTTCATTAAAGAGCATTTTTAAACCTAAGAGCGTAGTGTTTTGGCGCCGCACTTCCAGGAATGCCCTTACCAGCTCGTAATGCCTGTTTTCCAGGGTCTGCAGCTCCTGTTCGTACGCCCGGCCTGCTGCAGCATCTGCCACCATTTTCAGCAGCGTGTCCGTAACTTTGCTCAGGGCAGAGCAAACGAGTGCAAGCTGCTCGCCCTGCTGCAGGTGTTTGTTAATGATGGTCAGGAGCCTGCTGAGGGCTTCTACAGAACCGACAGAAGTGCCGCCGAACTTCAGGATTTTCATGGTCTCAGTATTAAAAAGAAAAGCCTTCCTGTTTAGTGAGGAAGGCTTTTCAAGCATATTGTTAAAAAATCTTTAACGCTGTTTACTTGCCTTTCCTCGCACCGCATAGCCGCTTGTGCCGGTAATCGTAATGATACCGGTTGAAATGGTAATGGTGGTATTGAACATTTGAGCGTTCATGAGTAAAGCATTTGTGCTGCTATATTAAAATTAAATTCTGTATTTAAGAAGTTTGAGGCTTGTTTTGTTTGGCAGTAGTGATGAAA
>JASLAE010000418.1 GCA_030147305.1 Cesiribacter sp. | reverse complement strand
GTGATGGGCAGCAAATCTATTAGCAGCGCACTTGGAGCGGAGGAGGCTTCTTTGCACCTAAGCCTTATTGACTTCAGTATTTTATATACACCTGCTTCCCTGCTATTAGGTATTTTGCAGAATGGCCTGAGTCGCCGGCATGAGTATGAGGCAGATGCTTATGCTGCTGACACTTATGCTGCTCAGCCCTTGCAGGAAGCTTTGCGGACTTTATCGGCGCAAAGTCTGAGCCAGCCCTTGCCGCATCCCTGGTATGTTGGAGTTCATTATTCGCATCCGCCATTATTAGACCGGCTGGAGGCGCTTGAGAAGCAAAAACAAGTGTAAAATTATACATGCACACTATTTACAGGGTTCATAAGATGTGGAGAAAAGGAGTAGGGGCAGCCGTGCTGTTCTGCTTACTTAATTCAGGGGCCCAGGCCCAGCAACTGTCGCAAACTGTATACCGCGCTGAGAAGCTTTTCGAGATCGGTAACTACAGCGAGGCACTCAAAAATTACCAGGAAGCCATACAGGCCGGTGAAACTTCTTCCTATCTGCTGTATAAGGCCGGCCGCTGTTACCTGGAGAGTAAACAGTATGCAGAAAAAATTAAGGCTTTGCCTTTACTGATGCAGGCTGCCCCCGGAGCCGATGCTACGGGAGCCGATAAGCTGCCGACCGATTTTTATCTTGCCCTGGGTGATGCCCACCATATTGCTGCACAACCACAGGAAGCCCTGCAGGCCTATGAGCAGTATCAGAAGTTAGCAGGTAAAGCCCCTGATAAGCTAAAGCTGGTAAAGGAGCGTAAAGCTATCGCCCAGCATGCGGTTGAATTGATGGCAAATCCAAAGGCTGTGAACCTGCGTCTGCTCCAAAATGGCGTAAATACTGAATTTACAGAATACAATCCGGTAGTAAGTGCGGATGAATCGCTGATGGCGTATACGTTGCTAAAGCCGGCAGACAGCCGCAGCAGCCAAAAAACAGTAGAGCAAATTATGCTGGTTACCATGGAAGCCGGTAACTGGTCCACCCCCCAGCCGCTCAAAGTCAATAATAATCTTAACGCAGGTACGGCCGGCATATCTGCCGATGGTCAGCAAATGCTTATTTACCTGCAGGACAATACCGGCGGTAACCTTTACATGCTGCAGCGCAAGGGCAGCAGCTGGGGTCAGCCGCAGGAGTTAACAGGCGACTTAAACTCCCGCTTCCTGGAAACAACCGCCAGCATTACGCCCGACGGCAAAACAATCTACTTTGCCAGTAACAGGCCGGGCGGCCTTGGTGGTTTAGACATATACAAGACAGAACTGCAGCCCAACGGTAGCTGGGGCCGGGCTACCAACCTGGGGCCCAATATCAATACGGACGCAGATGAAGATGCGCCTTTTATACATCCCGACGGACGTACACTCTATTTTACTTCCAATGGAAAAGGTGCAATTGGCGGTAATGATGTGTTCCGGTCTTACCAGGTAGCTGGTAAATGGGATAAACCCGCAAATATGGGCTATCCCATCAATACGGCAGCCAATGAGAGCTATTTTACCCTTACAGCAGATGGTAGCCGTGCCTATTTCTCCTCCGACAGAGCTGGCGGTAAAGGCGAACAGGATATTTATACCTTTAACATGCCAGAGCAGGACCGTAACATTCCGCTCACACTTATCAAAGGGCGCATTCTGGCGGGTGAGAATGAGCAGCCGGTCAATACCCAGATCTATGTGGTAGATGTGAAAACTGGTAATAAAGTAGAGTACGTATACAATCCCGATCCTAAAACCGGTAATTACCTGATCATTCTGTCCCCGGGCCGCAACTACGACCTTATCGTGAAATCTGAAGGCTACGTGCCTTATGCCATCAATGTGAACATCCCTAACCAGGATTATTTCTATGAGCTTTTTCAACAGATATTCCTGCGTCCTATCAAGCAGTTCGATGTAGTGGTGGGACAGGAGGTAAAAGTACAGAACGCCTTCTATGATACCGGGCAGCCGCTACACCACGACCTGAAGAAGATCAAGGAAAGTAACTTGGTGAAAGGCGACAGCATAGATATTTATGACATGATGGAGACCATAATTGGTGCCGGCGATAAAGCTGCTTACGATTATCTGCTGGACCTGATGTATACGGTAAATCCTGTAGACAATGTGGATTTCTCACAGGCCAACAGTAAAATGGTAGAAGATGCAGAGGCAGTTTATTATTACGAAGAAAATGATAAAACTAAGCTGGAGGCTAAAAATGTAAATGGACAAATAATTTATACCCTGCCCACTTTTAAAGTGACTGAACAGGCCAAACAGCAAAATCTGGCAGCCAGGGGTGCATATAAACAGGAGCTGCTCAGGCCTGTATATAAGATCTATTTTGATGTAGACAGCAAATCACTGAAGCCAAAAGACGAGCAGAGCCTGCAGGAAATTATCCGCCTTTTCGAAAGTCATGAGCAACTGGGAGTAGAAATCAGCGGTTATGCTTCCAAAGATGGAGATGCAGACCATAACCGTAAGCTTTCTAACGAAAGGGCTACAGCGGTATTAGATTACTTTAATAAGCGTGGTGTGGGTCGTCGTCGTATTGTAGCCAAAGGTTTTGGTGCAACGGCAGGACAGGAGGGTACAGCACAGGAAAGCCGTCGGGTAGAAGTGCGCATCATAGACCTGACACAAGCTAAAAAATAATGTATTTGCCAAGTATAAAAAGAAGCCTGCCATTGGTGGGCTTCTTTTTTGTTTTCAGTATAAGGACTGTAGCCTGTAGAGGCTTCAATTGGTTTTGCCATCATCCTGCAGGTACAATAATTACCTATTCAGCAAATTTCTCAAGACTTAGCCAAGCCAGGCTACCACCGCATGATGGTCTTCTCCTTATCTCCTTTTTTTGAACGGAGCTTGGTATGTTGTGGAATAAAGAAACTTATCGATAAATAAAGCCTGTTTGCATCTACTTCCGGGTTGGTAAACAGGTTATAGCCCAGTTGGCCATGAAAGCCCAGGAGCCTGAACCCAACAGAAGGGCCTATGCTTAAACTGGCTTCATCAAAGTCTGTAAAGAAGCCAACATGGCCACCGTAAGTAAATTTTAGGCGACCCAGCCTTTGCCAGTAAGCTGCCTTTGCACCCAAAACGTTGTTGAAGGGCGCGTATTCCAGGAACGCTTCTGTGGCACGAATTACCGGCTTCTGCAGCTTTAGTTTTTTCCAGTTATAGTGGTAGCCAACCTGCAGCATATCCATGCGCCCGCGTTCATAGCCCAGTAAAATGCCTCTGCTGCTCTGGTAAAGCTTAAGCCTGTCTTTCTTGTCTTTTTCATTACCATCTTTTTTAAAAGGCCATTGTGCATGGCAGGCTAAACTAAGGGTGAGAAAAAGCAGGAGCAGAGAGGTTTTCTTGAGCATTGTTTCCAGGTTTATGCTATAGAACGTGCGGATAGTAGAAATGTGTTAAGTCTCCGAAAAATCAAGCCTGGCTCCTCCCGAGTAACCATGCCTGATATGCCTTTACCACAGGGATATCGGCGGGGCACCAGTTTAACCCCTGCAGCTCCTGCGCTCTTAACCACTGAAAGGCGTTGTGTTCATGTAAATGCAGGCTTCCGCCGGTCCAGCGGCAGATTAGCGGCATAAGCCGAATTGATTTGTTAGCGTAATGATGTTCAGCTGGCGGCAGCTGTTGGTAGGGTGTAATGACAATCTCCAGCTCCTCTGCGATTTCCCGCACAATACAGGCTTCAGGGGTTTCACCTGCCTCCAGTTTGCCGCCGGGAAACTCCCATAAGCCGCCTTCTGCTTTGTGGAGGCCCCGCTGGGTTACCAGCACCTTTCCCTGCCACTCTATTATGGCGCAGGCAACGGCGATCATTTCTTAAAGATAAAATATACGGCCAGTATCAAAAAAACAAAGCCGATCAGGTGGTTGAACCTAAAGGTTTCTGTTTTGAAGAACAGGGTTGAGAAAGCTACAAAAACAACCAGCGTAATAACCTCCTGCATTACTTTAAGCTCCAGCAAAGAAAAAGGTCCGCCTGTGCCACGAAACCCAATCCGATTGGCAGGTACCTGAAAACAGTATTCAAAGAAAGCAATGCCCCAGCTTATGAGAATGATGGAGAAGATGCCCAGGTTTTCGGCCCATTTCATCTCCTTAATTCTTAGGTGGCCATACCAGGCAAACAGCATAAAGGCATTGGAACAAACAAGCAGCAGAACTGTCAGAATTGCTTTCATGAAATAAAGATCAGGAGCCGGAATTTAGCATGCTTCTTCAATATTAAAGGGCTGCATCTGGGGCTGTGCGGTGCTGCAACCGGAACTGGTATAGATATAAGCCCAGGTAATAAGCGCCCACGCCACTGAAGATGTGCCAGAGAAAATGGGTACCCATGGGCAATACAGCTACTGCAGCTTCCTGCTGGTCTAGCTGGCGAAACAGGAGGCTTAAGACAAGGAAGAAAATTGATAGTCCGATATTTTGAACCCCTATCCATTGGGTGCGGCTGAGCAGCAGGAGCAGAGGCACAAAGAAAGCAATACCAGTTAATAAATAAGAAGCGTTAATGGCAGCATGAGAAGGAAATACCTGCCACACCCACATCCTTATCAGGAAGAGGGCCAGCAGCAGCGGAAGCGCCAGCCACTTTTTGGGCAACACTTTCATCCAGAAAAAGAGGGCCAGCAGCAGGGTTAACAGGGCAGAAGGCGTTACATCCAGCAGCAGCCAGATTCTGTGGTTGCGAAAAGCATGAAAAAGGGTACTGCCCAGACCGCCCAGGAATAACAGCGGAAGGCAGAGGCTTAGCAAGGGAAAATTTCGATAATTTCTACGAATGCGCATTGCCCAGTATAGCGCCGGCAACAAAATGGCCAGAGAGGAAACTGCATTCCAGGGTTCTACTATTTTATGTTGCAGATTGGTTTCAGCATAGCTGGGTCCTCCGTCTGCGGGCACTATCAAAGGAGCATAGGTCTGCTCTTGTTCCATAACAATTAAACTTCTACACGGGTAATTTCAAATGCTTGTATGCGGGTACGAATGTAATCAGGCAAGGGTAATGGGCGCGTGGTCTTATAATCGATATGCACCAACACAATGGTGGCAT
Organism: Cesiribacter sp.; assembly: GCA_030147305.1. Classification (GTDB taxonomy): domain Bacteria; phylum Bacteroidota; class Bacteroidia; order Cytophagales; family Cyclobacteriaceae; genus Cesiribacter. Next base: position 3,128 of record JASLAE010000418.1, on the reverse strand, counting down.
CTGCATAAACCAGATCGCTCCGATCTTTTTCTGTTATTACCACTTCCTGCGTAATAGAGCTTTTTCCCAGTTTGCTGGTTCTAATCCAGACGGTAGGCTTGTTCTGAAAATGAATAGGTCTGCGATAGTTTATATCAGTTTTAGCCAGCACCATGCCCAGCTGATTCCAGTCCCACTGGCAGGCATGTGTTAAATAACTGGAGCGCGCCTGTTCTATATAAGTAAGGTATACAGCATTATTTACATGCCGCATGGTATCAAGATCGTTGTAGCGAACTTCCAGCGTCTGGCTAAATTTAAAATCCTGCATAATAAAAACTAAATAAGCATGCCTTTATTGGCGTAACATTTTAAAAAAATATAATGGAGGGTGCTCATTTCCTGCTGCCATACAAGAATGAAACCCCACCTGCTATGGGTTGAGCACCGGCAACTGCAGCGTTTTACTAACCATGCGCAAAATAGACGGATTGGCAGCTGTAAGTTGTTCCACATCCTGCAGCGCAACCCAGGCAAACCCTTTGCTTTCCCCATTGGCTACCAGCGGCTCCTGAGGATTAGCAGTCAGCAGATAGCGTACATCATAATGTAAATGCTGTGCCTCTGTGCCACGGGCAGGGATCGGGTGAATGTCTACATCAAAGATTTCTGGGCGTAAGAGGCGCAGGCTGGTCAGGCCACTTTCTTCGTGAGCTTCGCGCAGGGCCACCCCGGCCAGGTTGGTATCCCCATCGGCATGGCCGCCGGGCTGTAACCATTTGTCCAGCTTCCGGTGGTGCATCAGCAGCACATGGTTTAGGTCTGGCGAAACCACCCAGGCAGAAGCAGTGAAATGACCTTCGGCGCGGCTGCGGAAAAAACAGTTTTCTTCCCGTTCCAGCAGGCTCATGATATCTCGTAAGAAGGTTTGTTCACGCTGACTAAAAGGCTTGTATGCCTGTAGCTGGGCCAGCAAATGGTTGCGCGTCATCAGCTTGCTTATTCTATGATGATGTTTACTTTGTTGATGCGGTTGGCCTGTAAAACATTGGTTTGAATGCCAGCCCCATTATTATTTTTATCGTCTTTGCGCACATCAATAAAATAGGCCTTTGCTTTCAGTTCATTAATTTTAGCAATCCCTTTGTTGTTGGTGAGTACGGCTTCAGCAGCCGGATTCTGGGAGCTGCGATAGTCTTTTTCGTTTTCATAGAGGGTGATGGTCGCACCTTCCACAGCATTTCCTACTTCATCGAGTACCGTAACGCGAAGACTGGTTTTCATGATCTGCGCAGGGGCGCAGGCAAGTATGATGAAAGCAGCGAAAAAGAGAATCAGATGTTTTTTATTCATAACAGATAGGGTTGTTCAAGCTCTTTAGAATGCGATAGTAACAAAGTTGAGACTAATAATAAAGCGATAAAATTGAAAGTAGAGAAGAATCTTTCAGGGAAGATGTATAAGACAAAGTTGATGATTTTGTGCCTGGTTTATTTTAATAACTAAAGCTGGTGTTTGATTTGTAATTCAGGTTTGCATAGACTGGTATGGGCTACGGAATGTTAGCAGCCGGAGCAGGTCTAAAACTCTTCCTCGGGTTTTGTTGGAATCTGCAGATTGGCAACATAACTGGCAGGCATATGCTCATACTGCTGAATAATGCTGGGATCGGGCTGCAGGTTAACACCCGTTAGCCCACGCTGCGGAAACTTTATCTGTGAAAGTACATAGCGCATCGATTCCAGCCTGGCTTTGGCTTTGTCGTTTCCTTTAACAATTACCCATGGACTGTAGGGCGTATGTGTAGCCTCAAACATCAGCTCTTTATACCGCGTAAATTCATGCCATTTTTGCTGCGCCTGCATGTCTACCGTGCTTATTTTCCACTGTTTCAGCGGATTGATCTGGCGTTCTATCAGACGGCGTTTCTGCTCCTCAATGTCGATGCTGAACCAGAATTTAATCAGCTTAATGCCATCCTCGATCAGCATTTGCTCTACATTGGGCACCTGTTTGAGGAATAGCTGGTATTGGCCTGGGCTGCAAAAGCCCATAACAGGCTCAACCACGGCACGGTTGTACCAGCTGCGGTCGTAGAAAACAATCTCACCCGGGTTAGGGAGCTCTTTCAGGTAGCGCTGAAAATACCACTGCACCTTTTCTACCTCATTGGGTTTGGGCAGTGCTACAATGCGCATGGCACGTGGGTTTAGGAAGTGTGCAAAACGGAAGATGGCGCCGCCCTTGCCGGCAGTATCCCTGCCTTCGAATATAATAAGTACCCGTTGATTTGTTTCCTGCACCCACCGTTGCATGCGCACCAACTCTATTTGCAGCTTGCGTAAATCTGAGGCGTATCTTCTGTCTTGCATATTGAGCAAAAGCAGATTTTTTAAGTAAAATCTATACTGTAGAAAATTGTGCTTGAAGTTACTATTTCTTATAAAACAAAGCTTCCTGCCGTAATAAAATTGTTCATTTTTTATATTTGTCTCCTCTCGAAGGCCATTGACCTGAGCGCGTTTGGAACCAGACGCTTCTTAGGCCTAAAAGCTGAATGTTTGGTATTGACATGAATAGCACTTTAAGCCATCAATACCCGTTTGGCATCCACAGCTGTTCCTGTTTCAAAGCGAACAATAACTTAAAATTCTACCTCCAACTCTCTGAGGTCTACCGGCACTACGCGGGATACGCCCAGCTCCAGCATGGTAACTCCGTACATGATATCCGTGCTGGCCATGGTGCGTTTGTTATGGGTAACAATTATGAATTGCGAATCTGCGGAGAATTTACGGATGATGTTATTGAACTTGTCTATGTTGGCATCGTCCAGGGGTGCATCTACTTCATCAAAAATACAAAATGGCGCGGGTTTGAGCAGGTAAATGCTGAAGAGCAGGGAAGTAGCGGTTAAGGTTTTCTCACCTCCCGAAAGCTGGTTGATGGTAAGCGGACGCTTGCCTTTCGGTTTGGCAATAATGTCAATGGTGGTTTCCAGCGGATTGTCGGGGTCCGTAAGGCGCAGGTCACAATCGTCTTCTTCTGTAAACAGCGAACGGAATACCTTCACAAAGTTTTCTTTGATCTGGTAAAAGGCACTCAGGAAAGCTTCCTGTGCGGCAGTATCCAGCTGGTGCATAGTTTCC
>JASLAE010000410.1 GCA_030147305.1 Cesiribacter sp. | reverse complement strand
GAATTCAAATGGGCAAAGGCCTGAATCAATTACTGTATAATAGTAATGTTTCTTTGCTGTTTGGTAAACTAAATGTAATCATAAACCGCAATCCGATTTTTTCTAAAAGCCGAATTGATCTGGAGTTCTCTGGTAGGGTGATGGCTGATATTTTTAGTAGACCTAATTTATGCTTTGCATAATTTAGCGTGGCACTGGCTATTTCAAAAGCATAGCCTTTCCCATAAAAGGCTGGTAAAAATGCAAACCCTAAGTCAGGGTTTTCCAAAAAATCACGCCTGATAATTCCACACATACCAATTGGCTTTCGATCGTCTTTTTTCTCTACCAGAGACAAACCGAAACCATGTAGCCGATAGCTTTTCAAAGGGCCATCCTCAAGGTATTGTATGGCTTGTGCTTCTGTAGCTACGTTTCTGTTACCGATAAATTTAATCCAATCCGGACTGTTCAGTAGTTCTATAAGGAAGGCCGTATCCTCGTATGTGAATTCTCTTAGTCTTAATCTTTCGGTTTCTATGATAACCCTCATGTTCCTGTGCTTGTATAATGACCTGAAAAGCGATTTTAGCGGGCGGTATTGAACACAAATTTCAGTATGCCTGTATCTGGTGTTTGTAATGGACCATGATAAACTGCATTGAAATAAGTAAGAAAGCAGCTAAAGCATACTGAATTTTCTATTGTTAACTGCTTAGCTATTTGTTATGCCTAAGCAGGGCTTTAAATGGTTGCGCCTATACCTTTTATAAATAGAAAAAGCAGAAGCTTTACAGCCTCTGCTTTTTTATGCATGTTCCAGTAGATTAAAGTGGAATATTACCATGTTTTTTGCGGGGCAATACAGCCACTTTGTTCTCCAGCATTTTATAGGCCTTGATCAGTTTGCGGCGTGTCTCAGAAGGCAGGATTACCTCATCCACATAACCACGATGGGCTGCCCGGTAAGGATTAGCAAACTTTTCGGTATAGTCATCTACTTTTTCCTGCAGTTTACTTTCAGGATTGGCTGCTTCTGTTATTTCACGTTTGAAGATTATCTCAGCAGCTCCTTTGGCACCCATAACGGCAATCTCGGCCATAGGCCAGGCAAAGTTCATATCGGCACCAATGTGCTTGGAGTTCATTACATCATAAGCCCCGCCATAGGCTTTGCGGGTAATAACGGTTATGCGAGGTACTGTGGCTTCGGAGAAAGCATACAGGAGCTTGGCACCATTCGTAATGATGGCATTCCACTCCTGGTCGGTCCCGGGCAGGAACCCGGGCACATCCTCCAGCACCAGCAAAGGAATGTTAAAACTGTCGCAGAAACGCACAAAACGGGCCGCTTTGGCGCTTGACTGAATGTCCAGCACCCCTGCTAAAAAGGCCGGATTGTTACCTACAATGCCAATGCTGCGCCCACCCAGGCGGGCAAAGCCCACTACAATATTTTCGGCATAGTTCTTATGCACCTCCAGAAAGCTGTTAGCATCTGCCAGGTGCTCTATTACTTCGCGGATATCGTAAGGCTGGTTTGGATTTTCAGGGATAAGTGTATCCAGCGCCGGCCTTGCTTCATCAGCCGGAGCTTCGTAGGGCAGTGCTGGCGCATCTTCCTCACAGTTCTGCGGCATATAGCTCAGCAACTGCTTGATGTCGTTGATGCAGGTTACTTCATTGGCGCAGCTAAAATGGGTAACGCCACTTTTGGTGCTGTGGGTGCTGGCACCACCCAGCTCTTCGGCGGTTACGTCTTCCTGCGTAACAGTCTTAACCACATTGGGCCCGGTTACAAACATATAGCTGGTATTCTCCACCATCAGAATAAAATCCGTAATGGCCGGACTATAGACGGCACCCCCGGCACAGGGTCCCATAATGGCAGATATTTGCGGAATAACCCCACTTGCCAGCGTATTGCGGTAGAATATATCGGCATAGCCGCCCAGGGAAACCACCCCTTCCTGGATACGGGCGCCACCAGAGTCGTTGAGGCCCACTATGGGAGCTCCGTTCTTCATGGCCAGCTCCATAATACGCACAATCTTTTCGGCATGTGCTTCGGCCAGTGATCCTCCCAGTACGGTGAAGTCCTGGGCAAAAACATAAATTAACCGGCCGTTTACTGTGCCATAACCCGTCACTACCCCATCGCCCAGATAATGTTGTTTGTCAAGATCGAAGTCACGGCTGCGGTGCATTACAAATTTGCCAATCTCTTCAAAAGAACCCTCATCGAGCAGCAGGTGAATACGCTCCCGGGCGGTAAGCTTTCCTTTTTTATGCTGGGCATCAATGCGGTCTTGCCCGCCACCCAGCAGGGCTTCCTGGTTCTTCTTCCTGAGTAACTCGTACTTCTGCTGGTGCGATGGAAAAGTATATTTACGTTCGTTGGTAGTTTCGTCGGCCATAAAGAAAAATCGTTTGCGCCAAATATAATAAAAAAACAACGCTACCTGGCAAAAAGCCCGATAGCGCTGAGTCACAATAAACCAACAGATAAAATTGTATGAAGATTATATTCTAATACTTAGCTACTTATCGCCTTCCGTATTTTTTGTTGAAGCTTGGGGTGTCAGTATGCTTACAAATTAGACAACAACAGCTATAATTTCAACAAATTCGGATGAAGTATATAAATATTTAATACACCCTGCCGGTAACAGCTTGATAAACAGTTACTTAATATCACCATAAATATTGATAAAATTCATAAAATAAAGTACTGAATCATCCAGTCCCTTACTCCAGCCCATATACCCTAACATAGTCTATTTCCATGCGCTGGGGAAAGGACGCCTCATCGATACCTTCTTTACCACCCCAGTTACCGCCTACTGCAACATTCAGCAAAAGATGAAAAGGCTGATCAAAAGGCCATTCTTTATAGTCGCCGCCAGTATGGGCAAAGGTATTGAAGAGCACATCATCAACATAAAACTCAATCTTTTCGGCGGTCCAGCGGATAGCATAGCGATGGTATTTTCGATCGAACTTAGCTACTTGTATCTGCTTGCCCTTCTGTGTACCGATGCCATGATTAAAAGCCTGTGTGTGTACAGTGCCGTGCACAACGCCGGGGTCGTACCCTACATGCTCCATAATATCAATCTCGCCACTGGCCGGCCAGCCACCATATTTCCATGCTGTAGGCAACATCCAGATGGCTGGCCAGCTGCCCACTGCTTTAGGAAGCCTTGCCCGCACTTCAATATAACCATATTGCCAGTCCTGCCTGCTCACTAAACGGGCAGAAGTAAACTGCTGTGTTGCTGTGGAAGCTTTCCTTGCTTCTATGATCAATTTACCCTTTTCTACCCGTGCATTTTCAGGCATACTGGTATAATACTGCAGCTCATTGTTGCCCCAGCCACAAACATTCGGGCATCCATCGCCCAAATCATATCTCCAACGAAGAGAGTCCGGCGCTCCTTTATAATTGAACTCTTCTGCCCAAATCAATTCACCCCGCTGCGCAAAGGCTGTTGCTCCAGAAAAAAGAAGCAGCCACACCAAGATATACCTTCCCATTTGCTATTACGTAGTTTCAGGTTGTTTAATAACTGTTATTCCTGCAAGGTAAATTTCTTCACCTGATCGCCTATGCTTACCTCAAACTCACCGGCTTCCAGCGTTTTCTCTCCTGCCCTGTTGAAGTAAGCAAGATCATCCGGACCCAGGGTAAAGGTTAGTGTCTTACTTTCTCCCGGCTTGAGCTGCACCTTTTCGAATCGGCGCAGGCGCTTTACATCCGGGGTAACATCACTTGCGTACAGGTCTGAAGTAAACAGGTGTACCACCTCCATGCCATCACGTTTCCCTGTATTGGTGAGCTGTATGCTTACTTCAATGCTATCGCCTTTGCTGATGGATTCTTTATTGAAGCTTAAGTTGCTATAAGCAAAAGTGGTATAGCTTAAGCCATGGCCAAAGGCCCACTGCGGATTATAATCGGCCTCGTAATCATAGACACCTTCTGCTTTTTTCTGCTCTTCCGCAGGTTTGTGAATATAGCTGATCATGGCGTTTGGAAAACGCGGATACGTATAAGGAAGCTTGCCCGATGGGTTAACATCGCCAAAGAGCACATCGGCCAGGGCATCTCCACCGAAGTTACCGGGCAGATAAGCCTGCACCACGGCCTGCATTTGCTGTTCAAAGCGGCTCACAATTCTGGGCCTGCCTTCATTAAGCACCAGCACAACAGGCTTACCGGTAGCAGCCAGCCTTTTTGCCAGCTCAGTCTGCAGCTCAGACATATACAGATCATTTAGATCACCTGGCTTTTCGGTATAGGTATTCTCCCCCAGAGCCAGCACAATCACATCTACACCCTGTGCGGCAGCCACAGCTTCTTCCAGCTGATCTACCTCTTCCTCGAAATACTTACCACCTTCTTTGTAGCGTACTCCAGGTACATAGGTCACGTTTTGGGCACCCACCTCTTTTTGCACAGCCTCCAGCAATGTATTGTACTGTTGCGCGAATTCCTCTACTTTTTCACCCTGCCAGGAGTAGGTCCAGGCGCCATTAAGCGTGCGCATAGAGTTGGCATTCGGGCCCGCAACCAGTACCTTGGTGTTCTTACTCAGGGGTAGGATGTTATTATCGTTTTTTAACAGCGTAATAGATTCTGCCGCCATCTGGTAAGATGCCTGCTCAAATTCTTTGCTGCCAAATTTGGGGTAATTATTATAATGGGTAACAGGCTGTTCGAAAAGATTAAGTGCATACTTTACCCGCAGAATACGGCGCACGGCATCGTCGATGCGCTCCTGTTTTACTTTACCTTCCTTTACCAGCTCCACCAGCCCCGTCGTGAATGGCTCGTACTGATAGGGAATCATAGACATATCGATACCGGCATTAACAGCCATCATGATCGCCTCTTTATCCGTGGCGGCTACACGGTCGCGGCGATGCAGGTTTTCTATATCTGCCCAGTCGGTCACTACCAGCCCTTTAAAGCCCAGCTCTTCTTTCAGCAGCTTTGTTAAAAGGTCGTGGTTGGCATGTACCGGTACACCGTTAATAATACCTGAATTAACCATGAGTGTATGAGCCCCTGCATCAATGGCTGCCCTGAATGAGGGCAGGTGGTATTCGCGTAGAGCTTCTGCCGAGATATAAGCGGGCGTTCTGTCTTTGCCCGAAACAGGCACCTGGTATCCTAAAAAGTGCTTAAGTGAAGAAGCCAGGCGCTCTGGGTGCCCAATGCTGTTATCCTCACCCTCGTAGCCTTTTATTGCCTGCACCCCCATTTCGGAAGCCAGGTATGGATCCTCACCATAGGTCTCCCAGTGGCGGGGAGAGCGCGGATCGGCACCCAGGTCGAGTACAGGTGAGAAGTTCCACGAAATGGAGCTGGCGCGGGTCTCGTAGGCAGTGATTTCTGCGCCCCGGCGTACCAGTTCCCGGTTGCGGCTGGCAGCCTGACCAATTTGCTGGGGAAACATAGTGGCCCCTGCAGTATAAGTTGCTCCATGAATTTCATCCACTCCGTAAATAACCGGAATCTTCAGCCGGGTCTGTGTAGTAGCAATATCCTGTATCTGGCTGATGATCTCATGCCATTTTTGTGGCGTTAATGCCCGGTTATTCGCTGTGTTAAGCACAGAACCAATGTGGTGTTCTACCAAGGCTTTCTGGAGCTCAACAGGGTCCAGCGCAAGGGGTTCGTAGCTGGAGTAGCGGTTATCTCCCTTACCAATAACATCGAGCGTAATCTGTGCCATTTGCCCTACTTTTTCTTCCAGGGTCATTTTAGCCAGTAGCTCCTCTACTTTGCGGTCGATCTCTGCCGGAGCAGGCGCCACATAATTAACCGGGGCTTGCTGTTTTGTGCGAGCCTTTTTTCTTTGAGCCTCTGCCCAAGGCTGTAGCATTACTACCAGCAGTGCAGCAACCAATAACTTATTCACTTTCATGTTCATTTTATTAAAAGCTCCCGATCGATGATTGGCAGTCAGGCATAGGGCCTTATTCTACAATGAGCTTTCGGGTAAGCCGTTTTCCATTTATTTCAAATAGCAATACATAAAATCCTTTACTCAGCCCTGCATCTACGCTATAGTTTGCTTCCCTTTTGGCTGTGTAATCAGCATAGAGCGCTTTCCCATGCGCGTCTATGATCAGCAACTTTTCTGGCCTTTCGCCGGCCGCTAAGACCATAAAAGGGCCTGAAGCAGGGTTGGGATAAATCCTCAGTTGATTCTCTTCTTCCGGCAGATCCAGCATGCCTGTAGGCCGCAGGTAATTAAACTCAAACCAGTTTAGATTGAAGCCACTGGAAGTTGCCAGGATCCGTAGGCGCTGGAGCCCTTGTGGCAAAGTTGTTTGTCCGCTGATGGTTTTCCAGTCCTGCCAGCCACCGGTTTGGCTAAAAGTTTGTGTGTTAAGATCTTCCCACCTTCCATTTTGTAAAAGCTGAAGCTTTAAAGATCCGGCTGCACTTTGGCTGGCAACCCGATAGATCACCCCATAAATTCCCGCCTGGCTAATCAGTACCTCAAATTCCAGATAATCACCACTATCGGTATAGCCCACATTCAGGCCTCCACCTGAGGGTTTGTTTACATCGTAGTCACTGATGTCTGCGTTTTTGCCCTGGCCGCCAGGGGCCGCATGCAGGTCCAGAATCAGGTACATATTATTGGCTTTGCACCATGCCAGTAGCTGATCGGTCATTTCAAAGCCCTGCTCCCGCCAGGTAATCTGGCCGGCAACCGGTTCCTCTTCAATGGGTGGGGTAAACAGCTTGTAGTGCATGGGCAGCCTTACAGCATTGTAGCCCCAGGATGCCATTGAGTCGATATCAATCTTTCGGGTGTGATTAGCCAGCCAGGCACTGTAAAATTCTGCTTTCTTGGTTTCGCCAATCAGCTCGGTAATTCGGGCCTCGAGCTGGTGTTGTGGACCACTGGTTTTAAGCATATAGCCCTCCTGCAGCATCCAGCCTCCCAGGCCTATGCCACGCAGCAGCACTTCATTTCCACCACCATCTACAAGCTTCTGTCCCTGCTGCCTGAGATACCCCTGCGCATTGCTTTCCAGTGTATAAAAAAATAGGGCAACAAGTAAAAACAATACCCTTAAAGGTTTAGGTATGTTCACAGCTTTGGGGTTAAGAAAGGAAAATGCAAGCTTATCAAATATTGTCAGAAGCTAGGCCGGAAAGTGAATACCTTCCGGCCAACCTCCAACCAATCAACTTTTACTCTTCTGTCATCTTATAGACCCGCACATAATCGATTTCCATGGATTGTGGAAACACCCCGGGATCTACCCCCTGTGCACCACCCCAGTTACCGCCTACGGCAATATTCAGTAAAAGATGAAATCTTTTGTCAAAGGGCCATTCTCTGTAGCCCCTATCACTATTTTTGAACTCAAAGATCAGTTCATCATCAATATACCCTTTGATATCTTCAGGGGTCCAGTCAACTCTGTAGAGGTGGAAAGCAGTACTGGCACCAGGCACTATCTTGTTTTTTCCTACCTGGGTACCGATACCGTGGTTGAAGGCTTCGGTATGTACAGTTATATGTACCCGGTCCTGATCGTAGCCCACATGTTCCATGATATCAATCTCGCCACTGGCTGGCCATCCACCATATTCCCAGTCGGTGGGGAGCATCCAAATAGCAGGCCAGGTACCCAAACCTGTTGGTAGCTTTGCCTTTATTTCAAACCTTCCGTAGAGAAAGTCGCCTTTACCCTTAGAAATTACACGGGCAGAAGAATACTCGTTGTTTTCTATATTTTCTTTGCGTGCGGTAATGGTTAAAACACCATCCGCCACGCTGGCATTTTCGG
>JASLAE010000370.1 GCA_030147305.1 Cesiribacter sp. | reverse complement strand
AGTTAAAGCTTAAAGCAGTGGCGCTCGCACCCTTAAATTCGGGGCATTTCAAATCTTTGAATACCAAAAGTAAGGCTTAAGCAAAAGATTTATGCCCGGGGCTGTGAAACTATAAATTTTGCAGCGCTGTTGGCTGCTTTATAGACGATAAGAAAATTTCTTTTAACAGCACCCCGAATGTGGAATGTAAAATTTACAGGCAAATGACTAACAAACCAGAATCCCCTTATTGCAATACAGAAAAATGCTGCCAGGTACGAAAGTGGGTTAGCGCTTTTCTAAAAACTCCCTCAGAAGTTTATGTGGGAGAGTACAGCTACAAGACGGTTGATGGAATCACCAAGCTTAAATCTGCGATTTGCATTCTTGACCTTTTGCCTGAAAAAGGAATTTTCTGTATCGATAAGCCAATCGATGAAATCGGACCCACAGACATTCTTGTCTTATACAAGGCTATTCATGAAGCCTGATTAACATAGTCAGGCTATCAATAACATATTACAGGCAGGGCAGGAAGCAATACGTTTTCGTGCCCTTTGCTTTTTGAATAGACCCTGCACCCCCTACCTACATCAACACATATTCATCGCCGCGCAACTGAACTGCATCCTTTAACAGAATAGAACGCTCTGTCTGGTTTAACTGGCTATAAACACCTGCTTGGGCCGTTATAGCACCCCTGCTTATGCTTTACATTTGTTGCCAGGCCATTCCATCAACCAGCATTCATTATCCTGTAATTGCTTCTCTGCAGCAGTAACCAGTACCAGCTGGCGGCCTTTATCCCTGTGCCCTTGGGGTCCAAAAAACGACTTCAGACGCTCTTGATCCAGCCATAATGGTTCTCCCAATCTATTCCTTTGTAGACACCCAGCCCTCCACTCCTAATGTTTTTCTACATTGAAAACATACTTTAAAATAAAGATCTGCTCAAATTATCTGAATTGATTTTAACGGGCGCAATGAGATCTTTTTCCTATCTTACTAGGCCGCTGCCAGCACCACACTGGTAAATACTGCTGCAGCCTGGTAAGCTAAAAGCCTATGTATTACCTTCTTTTCTATAAGACTGTAGACAATTACGTGGAAAAGCGAAAGCCTTTTCGCAATGAACATCTAGCACTTGCAAACAGTGCTTATGATAATGGCACAATGGTGATGGCAGGAGCGTTGGCGGATCCTGCCGACGGAGCGGTGCTGGTGTTCAAGGGAGATGGCCCCCAGGTTGCTGAGGAATTTGCGCTGAATGATCCCTATGTGAAAAACGGACTGATCAGCGAATGGTATGTGCGCCCCTGGACAGTTGTTATTGGCGGTGAATAGAAATTTAGCGGGGCATGGCAGCAAATCAACACCTTTCACTTGGTTATATCAAGCAGCTGGATGCCATCAGGGCGTTTGCAGTTGTACTGGTCATTATTACCCATTGGTTTCCGGTAGAATACAGCATTAACTTTTATACAAGTGTCTTCAATGGGGTAGATATTTTCTTTGTCCTGAGCGGGTTTCTCATCACAAGAATTCTTCTTGAGAACAGGAATGAATCAGAAATCCAGGGAACGAGAAAAGGAAATGTGGTTAAAAGCTTCTTTGTCAGAAGGGTGTTGAGAATATTTCCTATTTACTACTTAACCATATTCGTTCTATTTATCATAGGGCCTGCCACAGAATCCGATATCAGAAACAATTTTGTTTACTTTTTCACATACACCTCAAACTTTTACTTTTTTAGCATCCAGGGTTGGGATGGCATGCTGTCTCACTTATGGTCCTTGTCTGTAGAAGAGCAATTCTATTTGCTATGGCCCTGGCTAATGCTTTATCCAAATAAGAAAACCTTATTGCCCATTATCCTGTGTTCTATTTTTATTGGTATAGCTGCGCAACTGTATTTGATGGATGTAATGCTCGGAGATATTCTGACTGTTGCCTGTCTGGATGGTTTTGGCCTTGGTGCTTTACTGGCCTGGGTATCTGTTTACAAGCCAGCCTTACTAAAAAAGACTTATCCGATCTGGGTAATCCTGGCAATTATCAGCTGTGCGCTGCAGATATTAAGGGTAGCAAGCCATAGTAGTTATGTAGTCCTTCCTTCAAGAACGCTTACGGCCCTTTGCACCATCTGGATGATCATTGCGATCATCCTGTATAGAGAAAAGAAATCTTTATTTTTTAATGGATTGCTTAATAATGAAATCCTGGTGTTTATAGGCAAGATTAGTTATGGTATATACTTATACCACCTTATCCTCCCCTATTGCACTGCTTCTGCGCTCGTTTACCTCAATTCATTTTTACCTGCCGGTATTCGTGCATATAATTTCTACCTCATCCGCCTAGAAAACTTTTTCATATTAATTGCCCTCTCCTATCTATCCTGGAAGTTGATAGAACAACCTATTTTAAGATACAAAAAACGCTTTACATATCAGGATGAGCCGGTACAAGCATTGCGCAAGGTAAAGGTACTTGCTAAGTAAAGTCTTACCAGATTAAATTTTTACAGGCTGCTTAAGGTAGTGTTTGCCACCTTATTTATGCACCATAAGTTAGCTCGCTGAGATCAAATAAAATTTGCTTTCCTTTTTCCCTGCCGATGCGCACCATTTCATCAGCACCACCAGATGGTCCGCCAATCCTGAGTATTGCATCGCATTTGCTAATCAGCCTTATCGCCACCGGATGAAACAGTTCATTCCATAGCTGGTCTCCCATTGCTTTAGAACCTGCGGTTTCAATCAGCGGGAGCGCAAACCATTCTCCTAACACAGGAAGATGGCCCTTCTTATAAATTTCCAGGGCAGTTTCGTTCATCTGCCTGACATTCTGTTCAATTAGCTCCGGTACATCATTGGTGCCGGAACGATAGGGCCCGGCCACTAAAATCATTAGAGGATTATTGTTTTCTTTCATACCAGTTTATGGATTTTTGCATACTGAAGGAGCATGATTGTTTTGCCATCCTTTATCTCGCCCCGCTGGATCATTTCATAGGCCTGATCAAAATCCAGCTCCAGCACTTCTATGTTCTCCTGTTCTTCCTCCAGGCCACCCCCCGCACCCACCTTCATTTCTTTAGCATATTCGCCTACAAAGAAGTGTAGAATTTCGGTTACAGAGCCTGGAGACATATAGGATTCGAAAATTTTCTGCACCCTTGAAATCCTGTAGCCGGTTTCCTCTTCAGTTTCTTTCCTGATACAATCTTCGGCATTGTCTTTATCTAATAGGCCGGCACAAGCCTCTATTAACATACCACTGGTATTGCCATTCACATAGGTTGGGAGCCTGAACTGCCTGGTTAGAATTACAGTTCTGTTTTCTTTGTTATACAGCAAAATCGTTGCACCGTTTCCTCTATCATAGGCTTCCCGGCTGTGGGTTTCCCACTCGCCCTTCTTATTCTGATATTCATAGGTTACCTTATTGAGCGTATACCAGTTATTTGATAGCAGGTCTGTTCTGGTGATCCTGATTCTTTCGTTCATTTTCTTCTATGTTAGCAAAATCTGATACAAAGCCCTGCAATCTTAGAAAGGCAAAGCAGCAGAGAACGTCCGTTGAATAAAGCACGGGCTGATCGCTGCCGCTTCTGATCCGACGCAAAGTATGGGTTTTGTAGTTCAATGGCAAAGAGCTGTTACAGCCCTTGCTTTATTCTGTTGTTAGGCACAGGCTTTTCTCATTCCTTTTAATATCTGAATTCAAAAAACGTCTTATATACTTGTTATTTAGTAAAGTATGTTTTACATTTAGTCTTATATAATTTACCATTCATGAAAACTCTTGTTCCTATCTTCTACTATTCTTACAGAATGAAGCTTGTTGGTATTATCTGTATCCTCTGGGGTTGGTACTCGTTTTTCTCCAAATATTGGCAATATCAGGTGTGGGACATAAATTTGATAACAGCTCTTTCCTGTTGGGGTTTGATTTTTATTTTTTTCTCTAAAGAAAAAATCGATGATGAACGCATTCACCAATTCAAATTTCAAGCTCTTACTTGGGCGGTTCCAATGGGTTTGTTTGTCACTCATCTGATCAATTATTTCTTTTTGAGCCCGGAGGAACCTAATTCGAGTAAACTCATCCAATCTCTTTCAGCATATGAATCTCTTCTCATTATTTTGCTACTGGCGTTAGGCGTTTTTTATTTTCTAAAGTCTAGAAATTAGGGACGAATGAAAAACTTAATAAAAGTGGAACGGGCTCGTAATAACATTACTCAAGCAGAGTTAGCTGATAAAGTATCGGTTTCCCGGCAAACCATCAATTCAATTG
>JASLAE010000347.1 GCA_030147305.1 Cesiribacter sp. | reverse complement strand
AAAACGTATGGCTGGTAGTTTAAATGCACCTGCCTTCCGCAACGCAGCTCCCGGATCATATAAATATCTTTGCGGCATTGCCACTGATGGTTTCGCCTGTGTTTCTTCCGTAAAAAGAAAGGTAAACTGTTCTGTTGGTTTACCTCCTTGTATGTTTACGGCTGTTATAGCCGGATCAAACTCCTCTCGGTCTTCAATTCTAAACAGCAGTTCTTTTACCTCGCCCCGGAGGCTTACAATTTGCACCTCCTGCACCCGCTGCCCTAATTCCTGCATGGCACCTTTTATATCCAGCATAGGAGAGGCCTTCACCCATACCTGCGCTGCGTTTTGCAGCAGCAGGGACAATAGCTTTGTTACATCAGGCTGGCAATCCGATAACAGTACTACTTTGTTTTTTTCATCATCACGACGGGCCGGGTCCAGATAAATAACATCCTGTTTGGCAGATGCCTGCTGCAAATAAGCTTCAGCGGTGTTAATGTGCACACTAATGTTACTGGTGTTTAATATGTTCAGATTATGAGTAGTAACTTCAGCAAGGGTGGCCTGCTGCTCAACATACATAACTTTATTGAACTGCTGGGCAAAAGCCCAGCTATCAAGGCCCATGCCTCCGGTAACATCGGCCAAAGTACCTCCAGCATTTATGGCAGGATCTTTTTCCAGATATCGCTGATAAATGAGTCCTGCTTTGTAGGCTGCTGTCTCTTCGGAAGAGGCCTGCTCCACAGAAAGGGGAGGAGGCATGATCACCCCTGGCTGCGCATACCACTGCGGAAGCTTATAGCGGGCCTTCTGGCGGGCCTGAATTTGCTGAACTGCCTCCCGAAGCGGAATTTCGGGGTACAACCGTGCCTGCAGCATCAGCTGCGCAGGGTCGTCCCGCTCGTGCTCTTCAATCCATTGCCGTACCAGCGGCTGTTGCAGTTTGTTCAGCAGATCCAATGTCAGATAGAAAAGATGTTGAGGCGAAACTACAAAAGATTGCAGAATGCAGCAGCGCCATTATCTATATAGATGCACTAAAGAAATCAGTAAACAAGCTTACGCTCATCTGGTTCTATATTTCTGTGCATAGAGAAAATGCCTGTTAAAAGTTTTGATTGAATGTTTAGACGTTGTTACTTTGTAGCAGAAATTATGAACACAAACAACCTAATCAATTGCTGTTGCCTTGCCTGTTGTACCCTGTACAGCGAAGGGAACATGATTGGGTTGATGTAACAGCGTCATCACTAATAAATGTTGAAGCCCTTCGGTCTACCCGTGGGGCTTTTTGTTTTTCCAGAGCTGGTTTATATGAAACATACTATCAATATCCCTTGCCAACACAACAGCTGTTGTTGTCTATGCTGTATCCTTCCCTCGAAGGAGCCTGTTGGTATGTCTGTTCTTGATTAAGCATCAAGCAAAACAACACATCAATAAAGCCCTTCGAGCCCTATCCGGCCGAGGGGCTTTTTAGTTACTGTAAAATAATAAATAATAATACTATGCGTGAGCAGGCCTTTATACAAGAACTTTTCGAACGAAATCAGCATGCATTTGTTGGTTTTCCGGGCAAGCAACATGCCGAAGCTTTCATTGATCGCTTATTTCATTTCCTGTTTACGCCTTACCATGGACGTTTTGGCAGCATGGCAGAAACCGAAGGCGAATATCAGTTTTTGAAGACCTACTTTGTGCAGTTGCTGGAGCGGGTAGTACCGGAAACTAAGGCGTGCACGCAAATTTCTGGCGTTTTTTTCGAAGGCCTGCCGGAGATTTACCACAAGCTGCTCATCGACGCAGAGGCTATTTTAAAGTTCGATCCCGCTGCGCGCTCACTGGAGGAAGTGCTGCTGGCTTACCCCGGTTTTTATGCCACTGCCATTCATCGGCTGTCCCACACACTTTGGGAACTGCAGGTGCCTGTGCTGCCCCGGCTTTTTTCGGAATATGCTCATCGGCAGACTGGCATCGATATTCACCCCGGCGCCACCATTGGCGAGGCGTTTGCCATCGACCATGGAACGGGAATCGTTATTGGTGAAACAACTGTTATTGGCAGGAATGTAAAGATTTATCAGGGTGTAACCCTGGGTGCGCTTACCGTAGACAAAGGCTATACCGATCAAAAAAGACATCCTACCATAGAAGATAAAGTAATTATTTATTCAGGTGCCACCATTCTGGGGGGTAATACCACCATTGGCCATCACAGCATCATTGGAGGAAATGTCTGGCTTACCTACAGCGTGCCCTCACATTCGGTAGTATACCACAAAAGCGAAGTAAAAGTGCGAGACAATAACCCCTTTGCCGAACCCATCAATTTTGTCATCTAATTTTTATCACATACCATGAAAGCACTAAACATTTTAGAAACCATTGGCAATACGCCCCACGTACGCCTCAACAAACTTTTTGGCCATGAGCATGAAATCTGGATTAAGCTGGAGAAGAACAATCCGGGAAGCAGTATTAAAGACAGGATTGCCCTGGCGATGATAGAAGATGCCGAACAAAAAGGCATTCTTAAACCAGACAGCGTCATCATTGAGCCCACCTCTGGCAATACTGGTATTGGCCTGGCACTGGTAGCGGCCGTAAAGGGCTATAAGCTTATCCTGGTTATGCCGGAGTCTATGAGTATAGAGCGGCGCAAAATTATGTCGGCCTATGGTGCTGAGTTTGTACTTACGCCGCGTGAAAAAGGCATGAAAGGTGCCATTGAGAAAGCCGGCGAGCTGGTACAGGAAACACGCAACGGGTGGATGCCTCAGCAGTTCGACAACCTGGCGAATCTGGAGATACACCGCAAAACCACTGTGCAGGAAATTCTGAAAGATTTTCCGGAAGGCTTAGACTATGTGATTACAGGTGTAGGCACCGGCGGGCATATCACGGCCATTGCAGAAATTTTAAAAGAGAAGTTCACCAACCTAAAGGTGTTTGCGGTAGAGCCTGAACTCTCCCCCGTCTTGAGTGGCGGTGCCCCGGGACCACACCCGCTGCAGGGCATCGGTGCGGGTTTTGTCCCTTCTATCATGAAGCCTGCGCTATTAGACGGGATTATACAGGTTAGCAAAGATGATTCCTTTGCCTATGCGCAGCGCATCGCCCGGGAGGAGGGTATTTTTGTAGGTATTTCTACCGGCGCATCGCTGGCAGCCGTTGCCAAAAAGCTGCCCGAGCTACCAAAAGGCGCAAGGATTCTTACCTGCAACTACGATACCGGCGAACGTTACCTGTCTATTGAAGGACTCTATTAGCCTTTGTTTTCGGCTACAAAGGTATAGCTTAAAGGACTGGCCCTGATTTAAAGAACCAAATCTGCCATAAAACAAGAGAAAGCACCTATCAGCAGACGGGTACTTTCTCTCTTTTCACCATTAGGCCAACTAACGGTTTCTTAATTATCTTTCATCAGGTTTTGTCTGTGCCTTTTGTGCATGTACCTGCCAGGGCGCATCTGCCAGATTTGGTGCCTCGCCATGTGGGCGGGCGGGCTCGCGGTTAAACTGGCCATAACCATCGAGGGAAGTCCCCTGTGTCCAGCGACCCTGTGCCATGGATTCTTCAGGACGCACGTTGGTCACCACAAATTTGTAATTGAATTCCTGGTTTTCCAGCTCTCTTGGAAAGGTGTTTGGAATAGTATCCTGCAGTGCACCTATTTCTTCCAGCACAGCCAGCCATTGTTGCTGGTGCATGGTGTCGCGGGCAATCAGGAAAGAAAGCATGTCGCGCATGCCCGGATCGTCTGTCATCTCAAAAAGCCGGATGGCCAGCAAACGCCCGCTGCTTTCGGCCATTACGTTGGAGCGCATATCTGCAGCAAGGTTGCCAGAACTAACAATCCAGGATCCGTTGAAGGGAACGCCATTGCTATCAGCAGCCATTGCACCAAAGCCAGCAGAAAGATAGTGCCGCGGGTCCATACCACCCAATATATGTTGTACCAGCGGATTTTTTGAGGCTACATCTTCTTTTATCGCCATAGATGCTCCTTCCAGGTTCAGCGCTACTGCAGTAGAAAGCATTTCAATATGAGAAATTTCCTCTGTACCGGTTTCCATCAGCATGTCCCGATATTTTACCGGCCCCCGGGAATTCCATGCCTGGAACAGATACTGAAGACAAACCCTTATTTCGCCCTCGATGCCACCAATAGCCTGTTGAAGCATTTTGGCAAACAGCGGATTTGGTTTATCAACGCGTACCCTATATTGAAGTCTCTTTTCGTGATAAAACATAAAAAATGGTATTTAATAAAAAAATTGGGTTTACAATCATCCAACAGCATCTACCTGCCTTTGTTAGCTAGTATTTTAAATTTTTTTTCTATGTTTTAACATATATTTGAACGGTTAAACAATATTATCACCCAGTTTTCCTATGGATACGGGGAATTTTTATAAGCGAATAACCCTTTGCAATCGCCAATCTTTGTAGATAGTTATTGCTATTTAGATATTATATATTTTAGCCTATAATAGTCAAATTATACGTTAGCCAACTGACCTTATAATAAAAAACCCCGCTGTTTAAGGCGGGGTAATAACTAAAACTGAAAGTTTACTGCTATGAAACCAGGCTGCGTTCAAGCATAAATTCAGCAATTTGAACCGCATTGGTAGCCGCTCCTTTACGCAGATTATCGGCCACAATCCACATATTTAAAGTTTTGGGTTGTGTTTCGTCCCTGCGCAAACGGCCAACAAAAACTTCGTCGCGGCCATGAGAATTCATAGGCATCGGATAAAGCTTTTTTGCCGGATCGTCCTGTAGTATCACACCCGGTGTCTGACTTAAAATACTGCGAACTTCTTCTAAAGTATATTCTTCTTCAAACTCGACGTTTACAGATTCTGAGTGGCCGCCCATTACGGGTACCCGCACACAGGTAGCCGTTACCTGAATGCTGTCATCACCCATGATCTTTTTGGTTTCATTTACCATCTTCATCTCCTCTTTGGTGTATCCATTGTCCATGAACACATCAATCTGCGGCAGCAGGTT
Organism: Cesiribacter sp.; assembly: GCA_030147305.1. Taxonomy (GTDB): domain Bacteria; phylum Bacteroidota; class Bacteroidia; order Cytophagales; family Cyclobacteriaceae; genus Cesiribacter. Next base: position 1,156 of record JASLAE010000347.1, on the reverse strand, counting down.
CAGGTCGATACGGTAGGGGTAAGGGCCATTTTCCACTTGCTGTCCCGCGCGCTCTGCCATAAGCTGATCTACAGCATTTTTACCAGTGCCGGTTACCGATTGGTAAGTAGATACAACGATACGCTTAATACCGAACTGTTTGTGCAGGGGTGCCAGGGCCAGCACCATTTGTATGGTAGAACAATTTGGGTTTGCAATAATTCGGTCGTTGCTCCCAAGCACGTCGCCATTTACTTCCGGTACCACGAGCTTGTTTTGCGGGTTCATGCGCCAGGCCGAGGAATTATCGATTACGATACTACCTACTGCTGCAAATTTAGGCGCCCACTCTAAAGAGGTATTGCCACCAGCCGAAAAAATAGCAATGTCGGGTTTCCTGGCAATAGCATCCTCCATCCCTACAACCGCAAATTCACGGTCTTTAAACTTTACTTTTTTCCCTATGGATCGCTCAGATGCAACAGGGTACAACTCGTCGAACTCGAAGTTTCTTTCTTCCAGTACTTTTAGAATTTCTGTGCCCACCAGACCGGTGGCGCCAACTACCGCCAGTTTCATTTGTTATAAGGTTGTTTAGTCAAAAGTAAAACAAAATTTTCTTTTATATGAAGATTGCAGCCGCTTTGGCGCTATTCATTTGCCTCATTTTCACGTTTCATTCAGGATTTGGTCAGATAAACAGTTTTCCTTATACGCAAAGTTTCGAACAATCCTTTAATTCAGGCACCGATGTGGCGTTTATAACCCATTGGTGGGGCAACGAAGTAAGCGGCAGCACACGAATATTCAGAAGTGCTACGGAGGGCATGGGTGGCAATGCTGCACTTTCTGCAGTTCCTACCAGCAGCTTTACAGCAGACATTCGCCTGTTGCTGGATACCCGCGGCCTGCCAGGAGCCTCCCTTAATTTTTGGGCACGCAGTGCAGCAAATGGTACGGGCACCCGCCCGGCACAATTACTTTTAAGTTTTTCTGCCAATGGGGGTGAATCTTTTTCGGAGCCTGTTCCGGTGGGTGGCGCCAATGCTTTTCCCAACGCCGATACGGAATATGAATTCTATACTTTACAGCTGCCGCAGGCACTCATTGAAAATACACAGGCAGTAGTTCGCTGGCAGATTGCCCGTGACGAAGCAGGCGCCGGCACTGCTGCCAG
>JASLAE010000308.1 GCA_030147305.1 Cesiribacter sp. | reverse complement strand
TCACTTCGAACCGGCCAAAATGGCACTGGAAGCAGGCTTTCATGTAGTGCTGGACAAACCCATGACTCTTACCCTACAAGAAGCCCATGCTTTGCATACTATTGTAAGCCAGAACGACCTCCTGTTTTGCCTCACCCATACCTATATAGGATACCCTATGGTAAAACAAGCCCGGCAGCTAATTCAGTCAGGTATGTTTGGAAAAATCCGAAAGGTATATGTAGAATATCCGCAGGGGTGGCTCAGTGCGCCGCTTGAACTATCGGATAACAAACAGGCCTCCTGGCGCACCGACCCCAAGCAGAGTGGAAAAGCCGGCGCCATGGGCGATATTGGCACCCACGCCTTTAACCTGGCCGAGTTTGTATCGGGCCTGGAAGTTACCAGGCTATGCGCTGACCTGAACATAGTAGTACAGGGCAGACAACTGGATGATGATGGTGCGGTATTGCTGCGATTCAATAATGGCGCTTCCGGCACCCTTATGGCTACCCAGGTAGCTGCTGGTGAAGAGAATAATATAAAAGTACGCGTATATGGCGAAACCGGCGGTCTGGAATGGAAACAGGAAGACGCCAACACCCTGCTGATCAAGTGGCTGGACAAACCGGCTGAAATCTGGCGGGCAGGCACGGGTTACCTGGGCGCAGCCGCTACGCACAATGCCAGAACCCCTTCCGGCCACCCCGAGGGCTATCTGGAGGCCTTTGCCAACCATTACCGCAATTTTGCCCTTAGTGTACAGGCCAAAAAAAATGGCCAGACACCAAAGCCCGAATGGCTTGACTTTCCCGGGGTAAAAGATGGGCTGCGAGGCATGGCTTTTATCGAAAACGTGGTAAAGAGCAGCGAGAGCGACCAAAAATGGACTGATTTTCAACTTTAATACAGCAGGGCCAGGCACCTGGAAGCTTTAGACTCAGGAAACCAGGCTGGTGGTATTGGCGATCCATCTTCCGGCAGCTGAACAAAAGCACTTAAATAACAGCCACCACTTTGCGGAGCTCTGCTATGTTAAAGTATTGAAGCTGACGACTTATTTTTAAGACAATTCTAAATATTCAATTCTCTTTTTAAACGATATGACAACAATAAAAGGACCGGCTATTTTTCTTGCCCAGTTTGCCGGCGATCAGGCACCTTTCAACTCACTTGAAGCTATTTGCGGATGGGCCAAAAGCCTTGGCTATGCCGGCATACAAATTCCTAGCTGGGACAAACGCTTTATAGACCTGCAGAAGGCAGCAGAGAGTAAAACCTATGCCGATGAAATAAAAGGGGTAGTAGAAGCCAGCGGCCTGCAAATTACCGAACTTGCTGCACACCTGCATGGACAGCTGGTAGCCGTACATCCTGCTTACAACGAACTGTTCGATGGCTTTGCACCTGCATCCCTTAAAGGAGACCTCAAGGGCAAGGCTGCCTGGGCTACAGAGCAGATGAAATTTGCAGCCAAAGCTTCCCAAAACCTGGGGCTGAATGCCTGCGCAGCTTTCTCGGGCTCCCTGCTCTGGCCTACCATTTATCCCTGGCCCCAACGCCCGGCTGGCCTGGTGGAAACCGGATTTGGTGAGCTTGCCAAACGCTGGCTGCCCATCCTGGACACGTTCGAAGATTGTGGCGTAGATGTTTGTTATGAATTACACCCTAACGAAGACCTGCACGATGGCATTACCTTTGAGATGTTCCTGGAAAAAGTAAACAACCATAGCCGGGCCAACATTCTTTATGATCCGAGCCATTTTCTACTGCAGTGCCTCGACTACCTTACTTTCATCGATTACTATCATGAGCGCATCAGGATGTTCCATGTAAAAGATGCCGAGTTCAACCCAAGCGGTAAGCAGGGGGTTTATGGCGGTTACCAGGGATGGGTAAACCGGGCCGGCCGTTTCCGCTCCCTGGGCGATGGGCAGGTAGATTTTGGCAGCATCTTTAGTAAATTATCTGCCTACAATTTTAAGGGCTGGGCGGTTATGGAGTGGGAATGTGCCATAAAACACCCCGAGCAGGGTGCCGAAGAAGGGGCTGTATTTATTCAGAACCACATCATTCGGGTTACAGAAAAAGCCTTCGATGATTTTGCTGCCACCGGTACCGACGAAAAATTAAATCAAAAGATCCTGGGACTGGCCGATTAATCTAAAACAGTCCGCTTATTTTAACGCTTATACTATATAATACCTATTAACGCTCCGGCAACATCCATGAAAAAGTTTTTCTTATTAGCAATGGCCTGTGCTTTTATGGCATGCGGCGGCAATGAAAACAAAGAAACACAAACTACTCAACCCCCCGAAGGCATCGCAGAAGAGCCTGCGCAAACAGATACCCAACAGGCAGGCCGCGAATTGATCGCCAACTCCGATTGCGTGGCTTGTCATAAAGACGATGAAAAGGTAATTGGACCTGCCTATAAAGAGGTAGCGGCACGTTACCACGACAGCGACACCGCAGTTGCCTTTCTGGCACGCAAAATCATACAGGGTGGCGCTGGTAACTGGGGTGCCGTTCCCATGACTGCCCATCCGCAACACAGCCAGGAAGAAGCCGAGCAGATGGCTCGTTATATTCTTTCTCTACATAATAACTAAATGAGGATGAAAGCACTATTTGTAACGGCAGGCCTTGGCCTGCTTTTGGCTGGGTGCAGCACAAAATCCGATAGCCCTCAGGAAACGGCAACCAATATGCAAGATTCTACTGCAAACACAGCCGGTACTACAGCAGAAGACTGGATTCCGCTCTTCGATGGTAAGACTACGCAGGGCTGGCATACCTGGGGCAAAGAAACCATCGGCACTGCCTGGAAGGTAGAGGATGGCGTACTCTTCCTCGATGCTTCAGACAAAACCGACTGGCAAACCACTGCCGGCGGCGATATTGTAACCGATGAAGCGTTTGAAGATTTTCACCTGAAGCTGGAATGGAAGATTGCCGAAAATGGCAACAGCGGTGTAATGTTCTATGTGCAGGAAGATACCAGCAAGTATGAATATCCCTGGTATACGGGTCCGGAAATGCAGATCCTCCACAACGAAGGTCATCCGGATGGGAAGATCGTAAAGCACCGTGCCGGTGATCTCTACGACCTGATCGAATCTGCTCAGGAAGCAGCCAAGCCTGTTGGTGAATGGAATCTGGCTGAAATCCGCAGTGAGGGGGGAAAACTTGACTTTTACCTGAATGGTGTAAATACCATCTCTACCACTTTATGGGATGATAGCTGGCGCCAGCTTATTGCCGGCAGCAAATTTAAGGACATGCCAGACTTTGGCAGCTTTAAAAACGGCAAGATTGCCCTGCAGGACCATGGTGATAATGTATGGTTCAGAAATATCCAGATCAGGAAACTTTAGAGTTGATCTAGGACCCACGTTCTGCCTAACCTGATAACACCTGATTCACCTTGATTTTATAGAAAAGCCGCTGATCCTCGTCAGCGGCTTTTTTCATGTCTGTTAAAGTAAACATGTCTCTAAGAATGGCTTTGTACTTCTGCATATTTCATCCTACTGCAGAAGGCTTTGCCATGGAATGAAGGAAAGCGCAAAAAGTGCCATAGTAGCTGTTGTCGTAAAGAATTATTATTTACCTTAAGGAAGGTTCAACAATTTTTCCCCTCAGTGTATAGGAATCGGATTTACTATGGAAAATAAAAATACAACGCTACCTGAAGCACCGGATACAGGCCTCTCCCGCAGAAAATTT
>JASLAE010000294.1 GCA_030147305.1 Cesiribacter sp. | reverse complement strand
TGATAAGCTGATAATAGACGGAAGGAAACCAAAGTCAGTTTCTTGATTTAGCTCAGATAATTTTCACAAATAAGCTACCATAGCCGTGGATATGTCTAAAATGCGTGCAACGTATGTACTGCACTTTGGATAAACTGGATTATCTTTTTCATGCCTATACCTTACTTAGTAAAAGATAAATGGCTCAATAATTGGCTTTTAGACTCACTGAAAACTGATTATCTTTATCACATAATATTCCGCAAGCACCTACTGCTTTCCAGAAGGTAAATAACCAGCCTGATTAGCTTCAGATAAACCATGACCAATGTTTTCTTTCAAATTTATACCTGGACCAGCAGGTACAAATTTGTCTTCCTAGTCTGTATTTTTCTAATGCTGTCTATCTGTGCTTTTATTGCAAGTAAAGTAAAGCTTGAAGAGAACATCATTAGCGTAATTCCAAAAGATAAGAACCTGGCGGATATAAACAGCGCGTTCGAAAATTTCAAAATGAATAACAGGCTGGTGGTCCATGTCTATAACAAGGATAGTGCAACAGCCAGGCCCCAGGATCTGATCGCAAAGGCACATCAATTCAACGACAGTCTGTTATCTCAATATGCTGGCTATATCAGTGACATCAGACTTGAATTTCCGGATGCTAATCTGGAGAAAATGTATGCTTACTATACAGATCATTTGCCTGTGTATCTGCAACCCGAAGATTATGAGGTTATAACAGCACGTACAAAGACAGCAGACCTGGAAGCAAGTCTAACCAGGAATCTAAAGGCACTAATGTCTCCCATGAGCATAGTAACCAAAAAGATGCTGGTGCGCGATCCTTTTAGTATGGTAAGCCTGCCGCTCCAACGCGCCAGGGGACTGCAGCTGGACGATCGGGTGCAATTATATCAGAATCATCTGCTTACAAAAGACCATAAACATCTGATATTCTTTGTAAGCCTGGTGAATCCATCAAGCGAAACTGCCAAAAATGGTAAGCTGATGGAGGGTTTGAACAGGCTGATCGTAAACTTTACAAAAGATGACCCAACGGTGGCTATAGAATATTTTGGTTCATCGGCGGTGGCAGCTGCAAATGCCAGCAGGATCAAGCAGGATATTTATCTTACAGTAAGCTTTGCAATACTAGCACTGTTTCTCTTCATCTCCTTCTACTATAGAAACATGCTGGTTTTTTTTGTCGCCGTTACGCCAGGCATCTTTGGTGCTGTGGTTGCCATTGCGGTATTGGTAATGGTAAAGCCTACAGTTTCTGTAATTGCGTTAGGGGTAGGCTCCGTCTTGCTGGGCATTACCATAGATTATGCCTTACACTTCTTCACCCACGCCAAGCATCAGAAGGATATAAAACAGCTGTTTGAGGATATTACGCTGCCCCTGTTGATGAGCAGTCTAACAACTGCCTGTGCATTTATATCCCTTATTTTCTTACGCTCCGATGCACTGGCAGATCTCGGTATATTTGCCGGGGTAAGTGTGCTGGTGTCAGCTTTGTATACACTGATTGTATTGCCCCATTTCACAAAATTTAAATCATCGCAGGTAAGTGAAGGGCCAGAAACTGCCAGCCAGCCAGCCAGTCGAAACAGGGTTGAGCGGCTGGTTTCGGCGATGGCTCATTTTCCATTTCATCGGTCTAAGGTATCATGGTTTGTATTTGGGCTTGTTACGATCATAAGCCTTTTTACCTGGCAGCATTATTCTTTTGAGCGGGACATGCTACAGCTGAATTATATGCCCGACCACCTGGCACGCTATGAACAAAACCTAAACAAAGTATCTGCTTACTCTGCCAATAATGTTTTCTTAATTAGTACGGGTACCAACCTCTGGGAAGCCCTGGAAGAAGAAGCACTCGTGCGACACAAATTAGACAGCCTGAAAAAGCGGGGGGTCGTATACGATTACCTGCTGATAGGTGACATCGTTCCGCCTCCTTCTGCCCAAAAAATGCGGCTGGCCCAATGGAATAATTACTGGAAGGGAGGAAAAGCCGATACCCTGTTAGCCAACTTTCACGAGCAGGCGCAAAAGGTAGGATTTCAACCAGCCAGTTTTAATCAGTTCGATCAGTTGCTGAAGAAAGACTTTTCTCTGCTGTCAGCAACAGAAGTAGAAACTATCCTATCGGTGGTAGGTGAGGAAATGATCATCATGAGCAAGGACAGTGTTTCTGTGATCACTACGGTGAAGACGAATGCTGATAACAAGCCAGCTGTCATAGGCGAAGTAGACAAAATACCGGGTACACTTATCTTTGATAAGGCTTATTTCACAGCGCAGCTGGTAGAATTGCTGCAGGAAGATTTTAATGTGCTGGTCAATATCTCCATGATCGTGGTTTTCCTGATTATCCTGCTGAGTTATGGACGCATTGAACTTGCCCTTATAACTTTTGCACCCATTTTGCTGAGCTGGCTCTGGATCTTGGGACTGATGGGTTTGCTAGGGCTACAATTCAATATTGTTAACATCATCATTTGCACGTTCATATTCGGGCTTGGCGTTGATTACAGCATATTTGTAATGCGGGGCTTAACCCAGAATTATAAGTTTGGGCTTGCAAATATTATCTCCTATAAGAAGTCAATCATCTTATCTGCCGTAACGACTCTTTTAGGTATTGGAGTGCTGGCGCTGGCAGAGCATCCTGCCCTCAAGTCAATTGCCCTGCTGGCCATTATTGGCATTCTTTCAGTAATTTTCCTGACATTCACAGTTCAGCCAATCCTCTATTACTTCCTAATTCAGAGACGCAAGGATAAAGGATTGCCCCCATACACCTTTATCTCGCTACTGCTAAGTCTTTTTGCTTTTATATACTTTCTGTTGGGCTGTGTGTTACTGATGCTGATTCGGCTGGTGCTGTTAGTACCGTTTGCATCGCTCAGCAAACGAAAGTATTATTTCCACCTCATCATGATGCTGTTCTGCCGCTCCCTTATTTACATCATGTTAAATGTAAAGAAAAAGGTGGTGGACCGGCAATTAGCAGACTTTTCAAAGCCCTCGGTGATTATCAGTAACCATCATTCGTTCCTGGACATCATCCTTTTGCTCATGTTTAGCCCTAAAGTGGTGATGGTGACCAATGACTGGGTATACCATTCTCCTTTTTTCGGCAGATCGGTGCAGTTTGCTGATTTTGTTCCAGCCAACACGGGTATTGAAAACCAGCTTGACAAACTCAGGCAGTTGGTACAGGAAGGTTATTCTATTATTGTATTTCCTGAAGGAACCCGTTCTGAAGGCTCTAGTCTGGGACGCTTTCACAAAGGAGCTTTTTACCTGGCAGAGGCCCTGCAACTGGACATCCAGCCTGTGGTGTTGCACGGCACCGATTACACCATGCCCAAGCAGGATGGTTTTCATTTGAAAAGCGGGATTGTTACTATTAAATTTCTGCCTAGAATAGCCTTAGCCGATCCAACATATGGCGCTAATTATACAGAGCGTACCAAAAATATTAGCCGGTATTTCAAACAGGAATACGAGCAATTGCGGATCCAGCAGCAATCACCTGCCTATTATAAGGAGGTGATTA
>JASLAE010000286.1 GCA_030147305.1 Cesiribacter sp. | reverse complement strand
TAAAGAAAAAGATAGAATTAATTCTTGCCTATGGTCTAAATGATCGATTTGATTGCGGATTAATCCTTTGAACGTGAGAAAGTGTATTTCTAATTCCGGCGTTCAAATGCTTCCTCATCAGAGGTCCCTGAAGTGGTATTGCCGAACAACTCAATTAATTCTTCCTTTGAAAAGGATTTAGCCATGGCCGCATCTGTTTTGATCAAATCGCCCGCCATCTGAGATTTAGCTGCCTGTAGTTTAAGAATTTTGTCTTCAATGGTGTCAGGGCAGAGCAGACGGACTGCTACAACATTCTTCTGCTGTCCAATGCGGTAGGCGCGGTCTATGGCCTGGTTTTCAACGGCCGGATTCCACCAGGGGTCGACCAGGTACACATAATCAGCCCTGGTTAAATTAAGCCCGGTGCCCCCGGCTTTCAGGCTAATCAAAAATACCCGCACCTCATCATTTTGCTGGAAACGTTGTACCTGCTCTGCCCTGTTCCTGGTTTTGCCAGTAAGGTAAGCGAAGGGTATTTTTCTGGATTTTAACTCGGTCCTGATCAGGTCCAGCATTGCCACAAATTGTGAGAAGACCAGAATCTTATGCTGGCGGCCTTTATTCTCCAGCTGCTCTATCAGCACATTTATTTTAGCAGAGGTGCTGCCATAATATTGCTGATTGTTCAGCAGTGCCGGAGAATTGCAGATTTGCCGTAGCCTGGTGAGTCCCTGAAGAATGTGCAGACTGTGCTTGCTGATGTCACCTTCGTCTTTTGCGAGTAGAAATTCTCTGTATTCTTTGGCAAAGGAGTTGTAAATATTTCGTTGTTCGCTACCCATCTCGCAGAAGATAGTCATCTCGGTTTTCTCGGGCAATTCTTTGGCTACCTGATCTTTTGTTCTTCTTAAGATAAAAGGGCTGATCTTTTTTTGCAGCGCCAGGGCGTGTTTTGAATCTTTGAATTTATCGATAGGTGCAGCATACTGCTCTTTGAAATTTTGTTTACTACCGAACAAGCCGGGGCAAGCAAACGAAAGCTGCCCGTAAATATCAAAAGTACTGTTCTCGAAAGGCGTGCCCGTGAGTATCAGTTTATTTCTGGACTGCAACAGGCGAGCTGCTTTGTAGCGCTGTGATTCAGGATTCTTGATGTTCTGAGATTCGTCAAGTACTACATAATTAAACTTGTACTGTTTTAGCAGGCGTATGTCGGAGAGGAGGGTACCGTAGGTGGTGAGTATTAGTTCATACTCATCGAAAACCAGTAGTTGCCTGTTTCGCCTGGCACCCCAAAATGTCAGCACTCTCAGACTGGGGCAAAATTTTTCTATTTCTGCCTGCCAGTTAAAGATAAGTGTAGCAGGTACCACCACCAGGTTGGTATTCTGCGGTTGCCGGGTTCTTTGTGAAAGTAAAAACGCCAGTACCTGCAGGGTTTTTCCTAAGCCCATATCATCTGCCAGACAGCCACCAAACCCGAAGGTATCTAAGAAGTTTAGCCAGTTGAGACCTTGTTGCTGATACTCCCGTAGTGAAGCGTGTAAGCCCTGAGGCACTTGCACGGCTTCGATTGCATTGAAATGGAAGAGCTTCTCCTGGTACAACGCCAGCTGGCCTTTCACCTCTTCCGTTAGAACTTCTTCCTCGAACAGCTCCTGTATTGAGGCAAAGTTTGTCTTTGGTATTCTAAGACGATCACCTACAATTGTGCCTTCCTGAAAATATTTTGCAAAACGATCGATCCATTCAGCTGGTATGATGCCAAGGGTGCCATCGTCCAGGTTTACAAACCTGCTTTTGTTCCTAAGCGATTTATGCAGGTGTTTCAGTGAAACCTGCTGATTCCCAAAGCTGACCTTGATTTTGGTGTCAAACCAGTCTACACCACTGCTCACACCTACCTGGACCTTGGCTCTATACCCATTTAGCCGATTGTTTTTTAGGCTGTTGAACCCGAGGATGGTGATGTTTCGGCTACGCCATACTTCAAAAGCCTCCAGGAACCAGTTTTCCTCCAGGAATCTATCTTTGTGCAGATAAAAGTTTTCCAGGTGCAGCTGTTCTTCAAAAAATGGATGTTGCTGCAGCAGTATAGCAATAAACTCAAGTTCTGCAGCTGCATCCCTTTCCACTAAAAATGGATTGCCTGCATGATCCAGCATATAGAGCTGCTTTTTTGAGAGCACAGGCATTTCTACATACCCGTAGCGGATAACAGGGGTGATTAAAACAAAATCCTCAGAATCTGATAAGTATATAAGATGCTCCACATCATCTTTAAAACCCAGGATTGCCAATTGCTCGGGTGATGCAGGTTTGACATAGGAGTGGTGAATGTGTATTCTATGCTCCAGCTTCTCTAATACACTTTGCCGGAACTCCTCAAATTTGGAGGTGTGGATTAGCAGATTGTTATTATATTGCTTAAAAAAATCAATAACCTGTAGATAAGCAAGATTATCAACAAGTTGCAGCGTTTCCTCTAGCTGAACGAAATACTGGTACCGCAGCCGTAAGGTATTCAGCTCATAGGCTTTGTCGGCAAACAATAATTGCCCTTTAATACGATAAAACTCTTCCTCCTGGTGTACAAACAGGCGAAGCTCAGGATTGAAGCTTTTCAGTTGCACCGGCTCAATGGAGGCTGCATTTATGTTAACTGAAACAGCAGCATTATGCTGATAGAAGCGTAGTCCTAGTGGATTTGCCAGCAGTGCCTTGAGCGCTTCCAGATCGGAGGAGGATTTTTCGCTGCTATAGCCATACTGGAATTTCGAGAGGGCTGTGTAGAACTTTATTTCTGATGGATCAGCTGTTTTCCAGACAAGTTCCAGGGGAAAAACGGACGTTAAAGGATTTTTCACCTTTCCCTCCCGTGTGCTTTGAGCACTAAAAAGTTCTATTGAAAGGCCATTATAGAACCTATGATGCCCAATGACCACAATTAAACTGTCTTTGTCCGGAATATGCTGATGATGGGGTGGCGGCACGATGGTAGCAGCCAGTAAGAGTTCCTTTTTATGGTTGCTGCTATGGTGGTTAACCGGGAAAAGCTCTTTTTGCTTAGGGATGATTTCAGTAGATCGATTGGGGAGGTAATTTAACTGGAAGTAACGCTCTAGCAGAGATTCTTTGTCAAGACCATAAGCTTTTGCTTCTTCCATTAACTTTTCCTGTCTCAGGTTTTCATCGAAAAAGATTCTGATCTCCTTCCGATTTTTTATGGTGAACAACGCCTGGGCTTCATGTTCGCACAGCCTTTTATTTGCATTATAGCAGGTACAACTCAGCAGTAAATTGTTATTGAACAGGCGTACTGTTACCAGTGGCGCGCCATTGACAGGAGTAGCGTAAGTAAAAGATGCAGCATTTATCTCAATATCAAACGGAAGAAATTCCTTTGTTCCCTTGCTTTCTGTACTCCCTGAATCGCTGCTATGGATGAGGATAAAAGTAGTTGTAAGTGCTTCCGGCCTGAAACCATCAATCACATATACATGACCCCGGTCTGACCCTACTTTATTACCTGAAAATTCATCCGACATGTTACTGCTTTTAGAGCCATCAATATAAGGAGAATGGACTTTTCATACTAAAATAGAGGGAGCCCGCATATGATATACACCTGCTAAAATGCCTGGTATGGTTATTTCCGGTAGTCATGCAATAAGTTCAACGTGTTGAAGCTTAACTTAAAGTAGATTAAATTTTTATAGGATGCTTAACCTTATTTAGATGACAATTCATGCGACAATACTTTGAAGAAACCAACCCAAGCAATATTTTCAATTCACTACTATATATTTAACTGCTTATGTCAGACCATAGATAATTCCTGGTTTAAAGAGATTACAGCCTTAAAGTATTGGTTTAAGTGTAATTTGCTATGAAAAAATATTGACATTTAAGCAGATATTTTCTTTTAACTGATATACCTCTGGGTTTGAGATTCGTATAGTAAATTACTTTTTTCAATCGCTTATTTTTCATGGAAACATATACAGATCCCGAGCTCGTGGTACAGCATATTTGTGCCCTTTTATCAGATGATGATCCGCGCAACTGGAGAATTGGGGTTGGGCTTATCAAAACACTGGGTAATCCGCTGCAATTAGGAGTAGAGTTTATGACCACCTATGCCTGCACACCAAAAGTAACTTTAGAAGTAATGGATATTATGGTCAGGAATTATGGTTTGCCAAAAGATAGTGCCTGGACATACCCCGAGATAAATAATACAGAACTGGTCTTATATAAAAGAAAAGCAGCGGCAACAGCCTAAGCTGTTTATATCAAATTGGGCCCAGTGATAAAATTCAACGCAAGATTACTGATGTGAGAATCCCTGCACTGCAGGTAAGTTATGCCTGGCAGGATGGTTTATTAGGCACAAAAAAGCCCCCGGAACTTAATCTGGAGGCTTTTGCGGAATGGACGGGACTCGAACCCGCGACCCCCTGCGTGACAGGCAGGTATTCTAACCAACTGAACTACCACTCCAATACTTTTTTCTACTACTCAAACCTGATCAAAATGGTTTT
>JASLAE010000266.1 GCA_030147305.1 Cesiribacter sp. | reverse complement strand
GACAAAGATAAGGCTAAAGAAAAGGCCGGTTGCCAGCCCCAGGCCATAGATCATCCAGCTGTTGGGGGAGATAGGCGCCCCGGGCATGCTGGCCGAAGACAAGATTTTAAAGTCGGTAGTGGTGCCGGCATTGGCAATTTCAAATTCTATTTTCTTCTCCTGCAGGGTAAGCAGAAAGCCAAGCAGCTGGTCGTAGTTTCTTTGTGATTTACTGTATTCCGTACCTTTGGAAGGAAGCTGGACAAAGTTGGACTGCAGCTGCCGATGCCTGTGCTGCAGCGACTCCAGATGCGATTGCAGGTCTTTTTCGTATACCTGCAGGGTTCTCAGCAAATCTTCTTTTACCTGTGCTACCTGCTTTATTTTGAGCTGTGCAGCCTGCGTATTTTCGTTCTGCGACTCCAGCACCATTTCTTTTTTAGTAACCAGTTCGTTTAGCTGCTCCAGTAATTTTTTAATGTCCTCGGAAAAACCCTGGTCCTGCCGGCTGGCAATGGACTGAGCATAATAAGTGTCTTCTGCCTTGATACGGTTTGTGAGGCTATTCAAACTACTGAGCCGGTTACGAATCTCCACCCGCTGGCTGTCTATTTCATCCATCAGAATAATGGTTCTGTTGATGTCGCCTGTGAGGTTGGTGGTTTTATAGTCGATGGTAAAGTTCTCGAAATACGTCTCGTATTCTGCCAGCTTATTTTCTGTATCCTCCACCTGGTCATTGAGAAAGGCAATCTTCTGGCTGTTTGCCTTGATCTTTTCCTCCTCGGTATAGGTCAGGTACATGTTGCTCAGGGCATCTACCAGTACTCTTGCTTTGTACGGATTATAATCTGTAAGTCCAATGCCAATGGTTCTGGCATTGGGATTCAGCACAGAAACCGATAGATTTTCCCGGAAGTAGTTGATCAGGGCATTATCGCTGTTGATAACGAAGTAGTAGTCTGTATCTGCAGATTCCGGGGTAAAGTTGTCAGTTGGGCGCAGGCTTAAATTAAAAGGCGGCGTTTCTACCTGCTGGCCAAAGCGGTAGCGCTTGCTGATTTCCTGATCTCCTAGATAGTAGGTGAGGGTATACTCCTGTCTGTTGTGGATCCTGACAAAAATTTTCCTGTTTAAGAATCCTTCGTCCTTAATCAGGTACTCTACCTGAAATGGAGAGATACGAAATTTCTCATCATCCAGGAATTTACCCTGTGTGTAATAACTAACATCCAGGTCAAGCGCGGTTAATACCTTGGTGAGAAAAAGCTTTGATTTAATCAGCTCAATCTCTTCAGACATAGCGTTTAAATTGCGGCTGGCAGGATCGGGCTCAAAACTGTTAAAGCCAAGGCTTTCTGCCTGCTTGTTTACACCAAGCTGTAACTCGGAATTAGATTGGAACAGGGGTTTTGTGTAGCGTACAAACAGAAAGGAAGCCAGATTGGTCAGCAACAGGATAATGATAATGAACGGAAGGCTTTTTTTCAATACATTGACTAACTTCTCAAGATCAATGTTTTGCAATGGTCCTCCGCCACCCGATTCCCCGGCTGTGTCTGTGTATTCAATATAGGTTGTTTCTTCCTTCAAAATTCCTGCTGCTACAAACCATTAATTATTACTGCCGCTAATGCTGATGATAACAATTATCAAAGTTACCACATTTGAGATCAAACCTACAACAGGTGCAATATCACGGATAGTTTCCGGTAATATCCTGCGAATGGGTTCTACATAAATAATATCGCCGGATTGTACCTGCAATGATGCCTGTTGCATGCCTGCTATTGTGCTCAGGTCAATAAATTGTACCTGGGGCTTGTTCAGGTCACCGCGAATGAGCCGAATATTATGCGCTTTGCCCCTGCCGGTGATGCCACCAGATAGAGCCAGTACCTCCAGCAGATTCATATTCTGGTTAAGAAGGGGAATAACCTGGCCCCCGCCACCTGAACCAGCGCCAATGGCACCCAGCACAATAACACGCTTATTAGCATAACGCGTTAATACAAAAGGCTCCCTGTAATAATTGCTATAGGCAACAGCCAGCATGCTGTCGGCCTGGTGAAGGCTTTTGCCTGCCAGCACAATGTTGCCAACCATGGGCAGCTTTACTTCGCCGTTTGGCAGCACCAGGTATTGTGGCAGGATCCGCTGACTTTGCTGCTGACCAGCGCCCAGCTCCTTCATCAGCTCAAAGTCAGGATCTATAATACGCTCACCTTTATTCGTGTACACTTCCACCTCCAGCAGGTCATGCGGCTGTATGGTATAGGTTTTTTCTGCTGCTACAATCTGCTGACGCAGGGCTGCATAATTATCATCTTCTACCTGCAGCATGATATCCTGCTTATAAGCACTGCAGCTGCTAAGCACAAGCAGAGCAGCCAGCACAAGTTGGAGGAGTAGAGACTTCAAAGCGGTAAACGATCGGTAAATTCCTTAAAGGTATATAAATTTTTGTCTTTTTCCGATACAGTAGGTGCTGCATAGCCCCAGTCAATATTCAGGTCCGGATCGTTCCAGATGATCCCCCCTTCTGCAGCAGGATCGTAGTAATCGTTACACTTGTAGAGCAGGAGTGTATCTTCTAAAGCCAGAAATCCATGGCCGAAGCCTTCGGGCATATAAAACAGCTTATGCTCCCGGTCATCTAAAATAGTACTGTAGTGCTTGCCAAACGTGGGTGATTGTGGGCGAAGGTCTACGGCTACATCTAAGATTCTGCCCTTTACTACCCGAATAAGCTTGCTTTGCTGGCTGGGTTTTTTCTGGAAATGTATGCCCCGCAGCACGCCTTTCTTAGAGAAGGACTGGTTGTCCTGCACAAATAAGTCTTTTACCCCTAATTCTTTTAGCCGTTTATGTTGGTAAGACTCGAAAAAGAAGCCCCTGTCGTCCAACAGCACTTTCGGGTATATTTCTACCAGTCCTTCCAGGGGGGTTAATTCAGCACGCATATTTTATGTTAAGAGAATTTAAATTAAGGCTTAGGCTTCACGAAATAAAAGCAGTTGCAGGGTTAATCCAAAGCTAATGAAAGGTTTCATGAATTGCCTGCAGGTAGCGGTCAATTACCAATCGCTCATCGAAGCGGCTAAGGGCTACCTGCCGACTGTTATTGGCCATTTCTTCCCGCTTTTCGGGCTTTAGTCTGTACATTTTAAGCATTGTTGCAGCCAGATCTGCTGCATCACGTGCCTTGCAGAGAAAACCATTGTAACCATCGGTAACTACATTGTTGCAGCCCGGAACATCTGTGGTGACAATGGGTTTGCCACAGCTTGCTGCTTCCAGCAAGGTGCGCGGGGTTCCTTCGCGGTAAGAAGGCAAAACAATACAATCGGCTTTGCGCACAAAGGAATAAACATCATCGGTAGTCCCCATGTAATCAAGTAACTTGTCGGCGGTCCACTGCCGCAGTGTTGCCAGCGGAATACCCCTGCGATGGCCGGGGTCGGCAGCCCCCAAAAGCTGAAAGCGGGCTTCTACTCCCTGCTGCTTCAGCAGCCGCACAGCCTCTGCATATTCCAGCAAGCCCTTGTCGTACAGGAGCCGGGAAACAACCAGAAAGGTAAATTCTTCATTATGGTGCTGTCCGTTGGGCGTAAAATGTGTGGTATCAACACCAGAGCCGGGAATTACTTCGGCGATCTGAGGCGTTACCAGGCCAAATTTCAGAAACAGCCGCTGGTCGTCAGGATTCTGAAAAAACACTTTCGTTGGGTAACGAAAAGCTGTTCTGTACATTCTGCGGGCAATCTTAGACACCAGGGAATTGTTCAGAAAAGCCGTGCCCAGACCACTTACATTGTTGATGCAGGGGATGCCCAAGAAATGAGCAGCCATGGTCCCATACAGGTTTGGTTTAATGGTGTAGTGCAGAATTACGTCGGGATTTATCTGGCGGTAGGCCTTGTATAAATCCATGAAAACAACTGCTTCATGAAAGGGGTTTGCGCCATGGCTTTGCATGGGCAGCGGCACAAAAGTACAGCCGGCTTCGGTGAGGCGTTGCGAATAAGCATCTTCCGGGGCAAGTGCATATACCTGCATGCCCTGCTTCTGCAACGCCCTGATCAAGCTCAATCGAAAGTTGTAGATATTCCAGGAGGTGTTTATGACAATAGCAACTTTCTTCATAGAGGAGGCAGACATGGGGTTTTTGCTTCAGTCGAAGCATTTGTCTGCTAATGGCGTATGCCTCATCTGCAAAAATATAAAAGAAACGCGCAATTTTTGCTATTTAGCATAGTAATTTGTGGCAGATCAGGAACCTGGCCTGTACCAGACGCGTTTTTAAATGCTATACTAATCTAGAATCAACAACTGAATGATAGAACCAATTTCAACAGCTGCCAAAGTAGAAAAGGCTGTGCTGGTAGCGCTGATTACCCCCCGGCAGTCGGCAGAGCAGGCCAAAGAATACCTGGAGGAGCTGGCTTTTTTAGCTGAAACATCCGGTGTGGAAACCCTGGCTACTTTTACCCAGCGGTTGGAGCGCCCCGACATCCGCACTTTTGTAGGCAAGGGCAAGCTTGAAGACATTAAGGCCTATGTGCAGGAGCAGGAGGCAGATCTTGTTATTTTCGATGATGAATTAACCCCCTCTCAGGTACGAAACCTGGAGCAGGAGCTGCAGTGTAAAATTCTGGACCGAAGCCTCTTAATCCTGAACATCTTTAGCATACGCGCAAAAACAGCGCAGGCCAAAGCCCAGGTAGAGCTGGCCCAGTACCAGTATTTACTGCCTCGCCTTACCCGTATGTGGAGTCACCTTAGCAAGCAAAAAGGTGGTATCGGTATGCGTGGTCCGGGTGAAAAAGAACTGGAAACTGACCGCCGGATCGTGCGGGACAAGATTGCTTTTCTGCGTGAGAAGCTCGATAAAATAGAGCGGCAAAGCGAAACGCAGCGTAAAGGGCGCAAGCAGCAGGTGCGCGTGGCTTTGGTAGGCTATACCAACGTTGGGAAGTCTACCCTGATGCGGCTGCTCTCTAAATCTGATGTATTTGCCGAGAATAAACTATTTGCAACGGTAGATTCTACCGTTCGCAAGATCGTGATCAATGGTATTCCATTTTTGCTGACCGATACAGTAGGCTTTATCCGAAAGCTGCCCCATACCCTGGTGGAGTGTTTTAAATCTACACTTGACGAGATTCGCGAGGCAGACCTGTTGTTGCATGTGGTAGATATTTCCCATCCAGCCAGCCATGAGCAGATTGAGGTGGTGAATGATACGCTTGCAGAAATAGGCGCTGGCGACAAGCCCATGATTATGGTGTATAACAAGGTAGATGCATTGCCGGAAGAAGATCGCCAGGAGCTGCAGGCAGACGGTGTGCCGGAAAGAAGTGAGCAACCAGTGGTAGACAGGGTGTTTGTTTCAGCCCTGCATCGGGATAATGTAGAGCAGCTTCGGCGCAAGATAGAGGATCAGGTAACGGAAAAGCATTACCAGATTTATCCGAACTACTTAAAACCACAGGTTTACGAAGGTAACTGGGGTTATAACGAGGAAGAGGAATAAGCTTTTGCAGAAAAGCACTATTTCTTTACCTTTGCAGCAGTCCCGATCCTGTAGGGCAATGGGCAGCGCAAGTTGCCGGACTTTTGGCCTCGTAGTTCAATGGATAGAATAGAAGTTTCCTAAACTTTTGATATGGGTTCGATTCCCGTCGAGGCTACAAAATTGAATTTTTCTGTTTTAAGCCGTTTCAAAAACCTTCACTACAGGTATTTGAAGCGGTTTTTCATTTCATCTTGTTTCACAATTTTTCTATCTTCGTTTCACCAGTGTTTCACTAAGGAGTTTTGGTGAATAAGTCTGGTGAAACAACTGAAG
>JASLAE010000253.1 GCA_030147305.1 Cesiribacter sp. | reverse complement strand
GAATGTGGCCATGAAAAAAGGGACCCCAGGCTTGTTTTTGACCAGTCGAAACCGCGAATTCTTTCTCCCATTTCACCTCCACCGAAAATTGGGGGTGCTTTTTTGAATAAACCTTCTGTATTAGCGGAATTAGACAAGCTTTCCATTGATAGTGCTTCCTTTTGCTTTGTTATTCGGAAAAAAGTTTGCTTCAGACTTTCATCCCCTGTTAAAAACGTTTAGCTCAGCCACTTTTTTCGACTAGAACAAGAACCGAAAAGAATTTTTTGTCTGAACACCAGGAATAAAAATATAGGTTGAAAATGGGATTCTGCAAAGGCTTTATCGAGAGATCTTCAAACATATCTAAAGTAAGTAATAACTTAACAGACGACAAACCTGGCTTCCGGTCTTTTTTTGATTTTAGAATTCTATATGTATAGGTTAAAATAGTTAGGGGATAAATCCTGACTTATCTCATCCCTTATTTGTACCTCAAAAACCATCAATTCTCCAAAACTTATAAGGTTAAAGTACCAATTGATGGATATAGCACAGTTACAAATATTAGCGGAAGCAGTATTACACCAGCATTCCTTTTCCTCCTTCTGTTATCTTTTCTCTTGCTCTACTTTTGCATGTTGAAATGGAGATCTAAGAAGGTTATTTAAACATTAAGTTCTCCCTTAGTACTAAACAGAAAAGGTAATCTTCCAGTCCTTCAACTAGATGGTTGGCGGTATAATAAAACTTTACGAGCTGCGGGAACCTGTTAGCAAAATTGAGAAAGGCAATAAGTACGCGGTACCGGCAGTTGTAAACAGCTGTTGTAACGCCTCACCACAAAAAGCAGACGCCCTCACAAAGCGAGTTGCCGACAGGCTTGAATCAGCATTTTCTATATTCTATACTTTTTTGACCAGGTATCCCAAGGACAGAACTTGCCGTGTGTGAATCGATTACAACGATACAAGAAAATAGAAATCCGCTTAGCATACTGCTAAGCGGATTTCTACGAAAAATTAAGCTTTTTTCCACAAGAAAACGCTAGCAAGAAAATAGCTACGCATCTGTGGTGGCACCTGTCTTCCTATTACTGAGTAGTTCCTACTTCAAAAACCTTTACTACTCCGTCGTCTTCCGAGCTGACCACTAACAGACTCTTCTGATTAGGGCTTTCGTCTGCAGAAATGAAAATGATACCTTCTGGCGCATCGCCAGTTTGCAGGATTTGCAGAAACTGGGGCTGGTTTGGGTTCGTTACGTCAAATATAAGCACAGCGTCTGCTCTTTCGGCTCCTACAAAAGCAAGGGTTTTATTATTCACTTTGCCTACTGTCACACCTTCAGGCTCTGCTCCTTTGTCATCGCTTCTGTCATCAGGATAAAGGGCTGCTGCGGCTAATTGTTTTTCTAACTCATTGCCACTGTCGTACACAAGAGTGCCTGTAGTACCCTGCCAGATGCTGAAGGAACGAGCCCCCAGGGAATATAATTCATCGAAGTCGCCGTCCTGATCAGGATCACCTAAAGTGGTGGTAACTTTTAAACGCCCCAGTTTATCCTCCTGCTGAAGTTCAGCAGCATCCGGAAATGCAACAGGGTCAAGCGTTAAATCTTTTACGCGTGCTTCCTCCTCGAACGTATCGTACTCACGAGCATCTCCTTCATTTGCAGTAATAACATAATCAGTACCATTTACAGAAAAAGCAGCCAGGGCATCAGGAAGGTAGATCCCTTTGATCGGCCTGCGCTCAAAAGCTATACTATTATCTTCATCACTTACATCAAGCTCATTACCACTGGCAGCATAATCTTTAAATCCAAAGGGAATGATCGAAGTGATCGATTTTGTTCTTAAATCCACCTTTGCCATCGCGTTGTTTTCCTGCAGGGTTACCCAGGCTGTCTGGGAGTCATCCGAAACGGCAATGTATTCCGGCTCTACATCCATGGCTAAAGTTGCGTCAGGACCAAAAACCCTAAAGCCCTTTGTTTGCAGTTCTGCCTGAGATCCGTTAAATGCTGTAAAATCAAGTGTGCGCACACTGAAATTTTCTGCTACTGAAATGATGGAGACAGAACCATTAGGATCAATCGTATAATCGCTGTTGGGTTCTCCTTCATTTGCAGAAAGCACATAAGCACCATCGGGGCTAAAGGTTACCATATCCGGAAGCGCTCCAACGGTTACCTGCTCCAGCAAGGCATACGTTTCAGTATTGAATAATACTACCTGACCGTTTTCCTGCTTTACATCGGCTTCTACAGCCGCCGCCAGCATTCCATTTTTTGTAGCCACACTGTTTACCCCACCGCCAAAGGAAGTAACATCAATGCTATGAATGAGGGTTGGTGTGTTGGGATCATGTAGGTCAACTACATCAATTCTGGAACTTACGGCATTGTTGACAACAAAAAGTCTTTGGGTTGTAGGATCGTAGGCGCTGATTTCTGCAGCACCTTCCCCACCATTTAACAGGATTTCTCCAACCTCCGAAAAGCTGACAGGATCTTCGGCAGGAACAGGTTTGATCAGATCTCTATCCAACAGCTCACAAGCTGACACCAAAGAAGCTAAGCCTACGCCAACAAAAAGTAATTTTCTATTCATGGTTTTGATATGGTAAAAATTTTCAATCTGTCGGCAAGAAAGAATACTACTATCACCTATCTGTGACGCTGGTATTAAACTTTTATGAAATGTGAAGAGCCAACAGATGAGCTTTTTATCAAATAACCTTCCATACAGCAACAAATATAATTGTGCCAGGATGAACTGATAAGGCTGCTCGCCCAGAGATGCAGCAACAGCAGTGATCCAGGGTTTAACCAATGATTAACACAGAAATAACAACTACATAACCCCTATTGCCAGAATTGGCACTGTAGCTGCTTGTTTGTCTGTTCGTTTACCAGCAGGACAAGCATTGCAAACGATGGAGAAAATCAGAGGCACTAAAGAGGATAGCACATCAATTCATTAAAGGATAGGCGCTTACATACAAATTTGGGCTGGCACTCCCCCAGCCCTCTATTTTATTAACTTAATGATTACAAGATTTAATTGAATTAGCCATGATCTGTTACTTGTTTTGTGTTTTAACGGTCTGGATATATGAAAAAGCTTTTGGCAAGCATTAAAACCAAAATTCAACTTTCTTTCCTGGTATTTATTTTGCTGGCAACGCTGACAGGAATTCTATCTTACAATATACTCAATACCATCATTGACCATGAGGAGCTGAAAAGTAAGATAGATGAAATGGTAACTCATTTTGCAGAAGCACGAAAACAGGAAAAGGATTTTATCTTGTATGACAGAAAAGAAATTGCCTTTCTGGAAGATGGAAAAAGTGAAAGTCTGCAAAAGCATGCACAGGCCATAGGAAATATTCATCAACTCATTCAGCAGATAAAAAAAAGTGAGGAACTAGCGGAAGAAGATGAGCTATCAGAAAAAATCAGCGCCTTAGCGGCTGCAGTTGCGGCCTATGAAGAAACCTTTTCGGGTTTAGTAAAAGCTTATAAAATTCGTGGTTTCAAAGATCATGGAATGGAAGGAGATATGCGGGAAGTGATTCATCAGCTGCAGGAATGTGAATCAAAGGAAGAGCAGTGGTTTGCGCTGATGCTACGCCGGCACGAAAAGGATTTTTTTATCAGACTCGACCCCAAATATATTGAAACGCTACACAAGCGGGTACAGGACTTTATTTCCTTCCTTGAAGATTCCCAGCTACCGCACATGAATGATGCCTACAAAGCAAAAACCATTAAATCCATCCAAAATTATAGCGATTACTTTGATCGTATTGCCGCTATTGAAACCAGTATTGGCCTGACCAAAAAAGAGGGTTATATCGGAGCGCTCAATAAAAATGCGGAAGCCACAGAGCCTTTACTTGCACAGGTGCAGCAAACCATAAACCAAAGGAATCAAAAACTTGCAGGGAATTCAATGCTGCTCCTGCTTATATCCATCAGCATGATGATAGCCTGCGGCCTGGGCTTCAGTTTCCTGCTGGCCAGAAAAATATCCAGTCCGATTATTCATCTAAGTCAGGTGGTGGAGCAGGCATCCGTAGGCGATGATAGTACCCTGCGTACATTAGAAGCCATGCACAGAAGGGATGAACTGGGGAAGCTGATTGTAAGTATCGGGCACATGTTTAAGGAGATTAATTTGAAAGTGGAGGAGATTCATCAGAAAAACATGTTGCTACAAACAACCGCTCAACAGGAAAAAGAGCGGGTTTGGATTACAGAAGGAATATCCTTATTCGAGGGGATTATGGCGAAACAAGCCAATGATTTAAAGGCGCTCTGCGATGAAGTGCTGTCTAATCTGGTGCAGTATACACAAAGCACTCAGGCAGTTTTGTTCCTGAAAACAGATGATGAAGGTGGTGTGCCAATCATGAAGATCCAAAGCTGTTATGCCGGCAACAAGAAAAGATATATCCATAAAAGCATTGAAATAGGAGAAGGACTGGCAGGAGCTGTTTGGCAGGAGAAAGAAGCTTTCTATATGACAGACATTCCGGATAGCTATAGTAAAATCAGGTCTGGACTAGGACAAGCAAAACCTACTGCTGTTTTTATTGTACCGGCTGTGCTGGATGATGTGGTAGAAGCAATCATTGAAATTGGCTCGTTCAGGGAATATTCAGAAAAGGAGCAAAACCTTATACAGCATGTTTGCAAGGGACTGGCCAACGCGATCTCACGGGTGCGCCTACAGGAGCAAACCAGCCTGCTGCTGGAAAAGGCCACTGCTTTAGCCGAAGAGCTACGGCAAAATGAAGAGGAAATGCGGCAGCAGCTGGAAGAACTGACTGCCACGCAGGAAAAGTATCTAAAGAGAATGTAAGCTTCAATTGAGAAGGTTCAAGGCTACTCCAAAGACATACCAGGTGAACGGGTGCAGGCGGTTCGCCGCAGTGATGGTACCAAGACAGTTTATAGATAACAGCCAGGGTTGCGGTAATAATAGGTTTTGTCCTAGCCACATCACCCAAAACCCTCAATTACAGTTGCAGCGCTAAAAACCATTACGCTTGCCTAGATTGGCCACTAATTCCACAAATTCGTGAAACCCATCTTTCTCATAATCAAAGCCTTCATGATCAGCTACACGCAACGCTACAAGATTATGCTCAGGAATAATGACTAAATAGTTGCCTCTGAAACCTTCAGCATAATAACCACGGAGTTTGTCTGAGAAGATACGGTTCCTAAGTCGCACATATTGCGGCAATTCCTTCTCAAGCGTCTCCCACATATTTTTTCCTAAGAGTGTTTCCAATGCCTCGAAGAAAGCTTCCTTGCTATTGTACACCTTGCCTTTCATGGGTTCAATGCTTTTAATGAACGCATGGGAAACACCTGCTTTTTGCCATTCAGCAATAATTTCATCGTCTACTGTATAATATGCTGATTCTGGTAATCGCCACCATAGCAAACCCCAGATGGGGTCAAGCTCCTGCCCTTGTTCAACTGACTGCTCGACCCATTTCTCACTCAGGATACGCTTTCCTCCATAAACGCCTTTGTTAAGCATTACTATTCCAAACTTTAGCAAGTCAGAGGGTTTTAAGACAAACGCCCCATGGGCCGTTGGATTACCCGCTTTATCACGTATCCAGTCATAATCAGTTATATTCAGGGGGTCAAAAAAATGCTCTTTGAAATATTGATCCATAGGCTTGCCTGAGGCCTTTTCTATTACACCTCCCAGCAGAGCGGTTGCTTTGTTGCTGTAAAATACATTCTCACCCGGTGGGGTCTGAATTTCGGCTGCAAGTGCCAGTTTTATAACATTCTCGTTTTTATAATCCGGGGCAGGTTCCACTTCTAGGCTGGCATTTCGGAAGTCTTGCAGACCGGATGTATGGTTCAGTAACATCTTTACTGTTATAAGCTTTTTCTGTCCCTGCTTCCACTCCGGAAATAAGGTGTAAAGCGGCTGATCTAAGGAGGATAGTTGACCATTGTCCAGCAACTTGCCTATTGCCATACTTACCAGTGACTTTCCGGCAGAAGCGATGTAGACAGGCTTCTCTTTATCCTGGTTCAGGTGCTGATATATCACCTTTCCATCTTGGTAAATAATTACTGCATCACTGTTCGTGGCAGTAGCACCTTTCCTGATTTTATCAAGTATTTCTGTATTAAAGCCTTGGCCAAGGAGCAAGAGCGGGCAAAGCAACAGCAGCATACATGCAGATTTTTTCATGACATATTTTTTCTGCTATTATAGCAGGAATATGCTCCTGTAGACCAATCAAAGGCTATTCAACTCTATACTCAGGATACTGGGTAAGGAAGAAATTATTGTTTGTTGAGGGCTTTTATAAAAGCGGAAGGCGTTTGATGCCTGATCCTTTTAAAAATACGGTAAAAGGATGTGTAGTTGCTAAAGCCGCATTCCATTACAATGTGATCTAAAGAAAATTTTTGGTGAGCCTCCTGCCTGAGCAATGCTTCAACAGCTTCAATCCGGAATGAATTAATAAAATCATAGAAATTTTGTCCGAATCCATTGTTAATAATGAATGAGAGGGAGGTACGGCTCCAGCCAAGCTCCTGCGCAAGGAAATTCAGCGTAAGACCTTTTTTAAGGTAGTATTTTTGTGTTGACATTGCGGTGACCAACTCCTGCTTTTTAGCTAACAAATCGATGGAGGGCTCTACATTCTGCTCTACGGTGGGGCTCACTTTATCGGGTAGGGTATAGCCTAAGCTATTCCGATGAAGTAGAAGGGAGAATAAAATTAAGTGCCCGGATATTGAAAACCCTACAAACAAGAGTTTCTGACTAAAGCTATAAATAGAGACTGGTACTGGAACATACTGCATCAAGAGAGACAGGGGAAATATCAAAGCAAAGACCCCCACCTTACTTATGATGTTATTCGCCAGAGTGTAATATTCAATCTTGTCATTGGCCGATTCATTCTTTACCCTTTTCCGCAACAGCTTATTTGCATAAAATATTCTAAACAGGTAGTAAGTGCAGTATAACAGGTATACAGAAATGATCCATAATGGGTCAGATATATTCCTGTCGAAGAACATATCCAACTTTTGAGGGCCAGGCATAAGATAAGTCGGTATCATTACCGCCAGGCTGGCAAAGGGCAACAGCAAATGGTAAGCATAGACAATTCGTTCCTGAAGGATCGCGTAATGATAAAAAAGGATAAGGGGTAGGTAAAGAAAAAGCAAAGGTGAACTTATGAACAGGAAGCCAGGAATGTGGCCAATAAGACTACTGTTTCTGACCAGCTGCTCCAGTAGAATAACAAAAAGGCAGATTAACAGCAGGAAAAGCCATAGTAAGGCTAAAGGCTTAGCCAACATTCGGTATTGCACACTTGTGAAATATATTGCAAGGGCAACATTTAGTAGTCCACCAAATAAGAACAAGGATGACCAATCGTACCAGAATTCTGGGGCAGCAGGCATTCACTAGGGTTTAATTGTCGCAGGCCGATTCAATCAATGTACGCTACATCAAGGCACTTTAGCGCTGTCACATGCGCATTTCATTTCTTTCACAAAACGGCCTCTTGTAGCGAATCTGTAGGACCATACTCATCAATACACCTTTTCAGCGGCCGGCTTCGAGATGCCTTCCACATTGAGATCAACCGCGCGCTAATTTCTGAAATGGTTGATGTATTCATTTACCTGTGTAACAAAAAGCGGCAGCATTAAAATTTAGTAAATCAGGCTGACTTTTACACCTGATCGCAAGGTGTTTTGAATTTCAGCTACCGAATCTGTATGTCTAATCAGTTCAAGCAAAACCTCATCTGTAGCATCTCCCTCTAATTTGGCCCGATAACTAATGTTAAAGCCTGCTGCACCTTCGGCTGAAAATTCTGCAGTTGCCTCAACAAACACCCTGGTGATTTTAATAGCTTTTTTACTTGCTTCCCGATAAATATCATTGCAAAAACAGGTAGCCAAGGCAACACACAATAACTCCCCTCCATTTACAGAGGAGCCATAGCCAGTAGGTTTGCATGGGATGGTTAGTTCCTGGCCATTCCCATTTGTCTGAACAGACACCAGATTCTCATGGAGACTATTTTCAATTTTGGCAGTCACTTTCATGGCTAAAATTTTTTATGAATAGTAAAGGCGTGTTCCGTATTACACAGCAAAAGTAAGCTATCTCCCCCCCTATCACCAGGAGCATACTTCGGAAGAACCATGCTGACTATTGCAATGATAGTCCATAGACTACCGGTACATATATGATCATGAAGACAGTCCCTTCTATAGCAAGACTTTCTTGTTGCAAGCAGTGTTTCTTACTGCCCTGTCACGCACCTTATATTCATTCATTGAAATTTATCCAATCATCTACCAGTCACGCTACCAACACGCAAAATCTTCTCCATTTTACGACCTTTCGCCAATTCATCCACCAGCTTGTCCAAATACCTTACCTGTTGCGTCAATGCATTGTCGATTTCTTCCACCCGGTAGCCACACATTACCCCAGTAATGAGGTGAGCATGAGGGTTCAGGGTAGCATGCTTGAAAAAGGTTTCAAAAGTTCCTTTTTCGTCACTGAGTTCCAGCAGCTGCTTTTCATCAAAACCTGTTAACCACTCAATGACTTGATGCAACTCTTCTTTTGTTCTACCTTTCTTCTCTACTTTCGCAAGATACATAGGATACACCGAGGCAAATGTCATTTTTGCAATACGCTCATTGTGTTTGTCTTGGTTGTTCATTCCTGATATTTTAATGTGACCGTTACATTATTACAACCTTTCTAATTGGCCTTTGCTTTTCACTATGTTTTTATAATCCCACTGAATTTCTATTGATTTTTTCAGCCAACGTTTAAAATCATTAATATTGATTTGTTCAACTGTAGTATAGAAAATAGAAGCGTCTTTAAATTTTTTGCCTATCACATTCAGTCCTTCTTCTTCAAAACTCGCTCCACTCCAAAACATCAAACGCCAGCCTGCTTTCTGTTTACTGTAGCCAACAATCGGATTACCATTTAAAAACCAAACTGGGTGGGCGTGCCAAATTTTGCTTTCTGCGCTGGTCATTTCGCTGTCAATTTGCGTTGCGAGTAAATCGCAGATTTCTTTGTCAGCCATTATTTGACTATCGTTATATGCTTGGATTTCTAAATTTATCATTGGTTGCACAATGTTATTAGATCGTTTTACATTGCTATCAACAGGTTGGTTGATAAATTAAAAAAGAGATTGAATACTGATTAGGATTTGTTGGGCGTTCGTCCTTTTTTTCTAAAGTTAATTTACCTTCTATAGATTGTTTCAGCTGCGTTTAATACCTGACCTTCCGGAGAAATAGTATATGCTGTAATCCCTATTTCATCTTTGCTAATGAAATCGATGTTTGTTCGCCATCCGTGGGCTGTTCTTTTTCTGGTGTCACCTAAGCATGGCTGCCTAAAACCGAAATTTCTTTCTACCCTTTTTTGCCTCTGAAGGCATAATCATTTTTTATGCCGAATATATGTTTCAAAATTTTGCTTATAAGTAGCTGAAATAGGTACTTCTTTATTTTTAAATTTTATCACATTTCCATGCATTTGCTGAATTTGTGTAAGATTAATAATATACGATTTGTGAACCCTGATAAATTGGCTTTGAGGTAGCTTATCTTCCAGATCGCTTAATTTTTCTAAAACCATTAGAGGTGTGGCATTTTCTGTATGGATTTTTACATAGTTGCCACTGCCTTCAATAAAGAATATATCTTTGAAATAAAACTTATAAATCTTTTTATCGGCTTTGAAAAAGATAAAGTCATTGTCTGAAGTTGGTTTTTCCTGTGCGTTTTCAATGGGTGCTTCAACATTTTTAGGTATTAGAATTTTATTGACAGCCTTTAGGAAGCGTTCAAACGCAATGGGTTTTAGTAAATAATCTGTAATGCCATATTCATAACTTTCAACAGCAAATTCCGAAAAGGCAGTTGTTAAGATGACTTTAGGTTGATATGACAAGGTTTTAAGCATATCTAAGCCTGAAAGCAAAGGCATTTTAATATCTAAAAATATAATATCTATTTTTTCCCGATGCAATACATTGAGGGCTTCATAGGCATTGCTACATTTGCCTATTAAGTGTAAAGCCTCTATTTGAGTAATGAACTTTTCCAGTATCTGTTGAGCAATCGGCTCGTCATCTACTACCAGGCAGTGTAGTTTCATGGCTTTATGTTCAAAATTACTTTAAATACACCGTCTTTATTTTCAACTTCAAAAAGGTGGCTTTGGGGAAACATCAACTTCAGGCGTTTACTTAGATTGTCTAAGCCAGTTTCGCTTTTAGCTTGATGGGTAATGCTTTTATCAATAGAATTTTGGGCTTCAAAAAAGATTTCATTTCCTTGAATTGCCATCGAAAAATGGGCAAAGCTATCGTCTGAAGGACTTTGCAAACCATGTTTGAAGGCATTCTCTACCAAAGGTATAAAAAGCAAGGGGGGGATGAAAATGTCATT
>JASLAE010000251.1 GCA_030147305.1 Cesiribacter sp. | reverse complement strand
TTCGACAGGCAAACGGGTAAGCCTTACGGAGATGGTTTGGGCGATATTTTCGATCATCAGATACCGGTGTACAGGGAATTCAGGTTTCCACATGCCGGTACCTACGATGTGCGCATCCAACATAAAATGCGGGAAAGTGATAAAAGGGTTATGCAGGGCAACCACCTGCCATTTATCATGTCGGTAGGCATTCGGGTAGAAAAAGCTACAGCAGAAGCCCCGGAGCAGCAACCTTAAAACTTCCTGTCCTCATATTACTAACAGAAAAGGCTCGCCAACGAGCCTTTTCTGTTAAGTAGCCGCACTAATCTGTTAAATCCAAGGCTGCTTAGGAAATCGGAAGGCCAATTCAGAAAAGCAGTGCACTTCTATCATAGCCTGCATCATTGAATATTAGGCTACCAGTTGGTTTTCCTTCATCCTTAGCTTTGGCAGGTTGATGGTAAAAGTGGTGCCCACTCCTTCAATAGACTCAACCGCAATGGTGCCCTTATGCCTGTCTACAAATTCCCGGCAGAGCCAGAGCCCTAAACCACTCCCCTTTTCATTTTCGGTTCCGCGGCTGGTACTAAAGATCCTTTCCTCAACTTCCAGCAGGTTCCTGAGCTTATCTTTGCCCATACCAACACCGGTATCCTTAATCACAAGCTGGGTAAATTTTTCTGTTTCACTGGCCGTGATGTAAACCTTACCCCCACGAGGAGTGAATTTAATAGCATTGCTCACCAGGTTACGGATAATTAAATGCAACATCTGCTTATCGGCAAACACGTGTTCTGTAACACCCTCACGTATTAAAGAGATTTCTTTAACCTGCGCCGTGGTCTCCAGCAGTTGAATATTTTCGTCGATCAGCTGCAGTAACTTTAGTTTTCTGGGGCAGAACTCGATAATGCCTGTTTGGGTAGTTGACCATTGCAGGAGGTTGTCCAGCAAGCTGGTAAGGCCGTGAAGGGAATGTTCTATGCGCCCGGTAAGCCTGCTCATTTCTGCTGGTTCGAATCGCGCATGGCCATGGTGTAGTATTTGTACAAAACCCTTGAGGGTCGCCAGTGGGCTCCGCAGGTCATGGGCAAGAATACCAAAGAATTTATCTTTTGTATCATTCAGACCTTTTAGTGCTTTTTCAGAAGCCTGAAGTTTTTGGTTTACCTCCTCCAGTAGCAGATTCTTCTGAATAATTTCCTGATTCTGCCTGGCAAGCTGTTGGTTCTGTACTCTCTTTAATCTGTAGCCTTTATAAATGATGAATGCCCCACCTACCACTACCAGCAACATCAGGAGCGATAGCAAAACAAGGTTATTCTTGCGGTAAAGTTCCAGCCTGTTAATCTTGTTCTCTTTGTTCAGTAACTCCAGCTCTTTGTCCTGTATCAGCTGGGAAAATGCTCGTTCTTTGCGTTCAATCTCCAGCTTCTTCGCCATCTTGGCCATCTGCAGATCGGTCTCATGCCGATAGAGTGAGTCTTTATAACCTGCGTATAAATCTTTATAGCGATAGGCCAGGCTATAATCCTCTATCGTGGCATAAAACTTAGCCAGGTAGTCATAGGCTTCTACCATCCGCTGAATATTGTTTACTTTCCTGGCCGCCGCTAACGCTTTTTTATAATGCTGCTCGGCCTCATCAACCTGACCCATATGCTCGTGCACTTCGCCAATGTTCATGAGCACGGCACTTAGGTCACGAAGGCTTTTTTGTTGCTTCAGAATAGTATGTGCCTGCCGGAGGTACCTGAGGGATAATTCGTAATTACGGGCTGCTTTGTAGACAACACCAATGTTGTTTAATACTGCAGCATAGGCAGCAGCATCATTTTCCCTGGAAGTATAGTGGAGGCTCTGGGAGAAATAGTCCAGTGCCTGATCATACTGTTTCAGAAAATAAGCAAGTCCACCCAGGTCTTTCAGCGTTTTACCAATAATGACAGTATACCCTTCTCTTTTAGCTATTTTAAGCGCCTCCCCATAATACTGTTCCGCTTCTTTGTACAGCGCCCGCTGCCGGTAAAGGCCACCGAAATGTCTGTAGTTCTGCGCGATCTTCAGGGTATCTCCCAAGGCTATGTAAAGCTTGTTGGCACTGGTGAAATATTCAAGTGCTGTGCTGTATTTTGCCTGGTCCTGGTAATACATGCCCAGGTTGGTCATGGCTACTGCCATGCCTGCCTTAATGTTTTGGCGTTCTGCAGCCTCGTAGGCCTGTTTGCTAATGGCAAATGCTTTGTCTGGTGCCTGGTCTAATAATTTTCTGGACAGCGTGTTAAGCGCAGAAATACTATCCTCGGTATAAAGCTCCTGAAGGCCTGCCGAATGACCATTTTCTGTCTGTGACCAGGCAGAAACATGCACAAAAAATATTAATATAAGCCAAAAGCCGCGCTTCATCCAATCATTTCCTTCACACCCTGAAATAACCAAAATTCACGCTTTTATTTCATACATAAAACCGATGATTATTACATGGAGGCTAATGGTTAAACTGTACATATATCAGCTTCCTGGTTTCATTACCGAGCAGCAAAGAATTGTTTTGAAGGAACAGAACTGATTCTGATTGTCCTGCCCAGGGTATGCGGATACAGCCAATGGCCTGTTGCAGCATGTTTCCTTCTGCCAAAACATCGAAAAAGTAGAGCTTTCCATACGTTAGCAGGACCAGTTTTTTTCCATCAGGGCTGATATCGGCAGCCGTGACCAGGTCTTTCACATAGGCAGATTCCAGGAGCTTTGCGCTATAGGCACCTGGCTGGTCGGGCACTACATAATGGCGTACCAACCCATCGCCCCTGGATTTAGTGAAAAAGTGCAATTGCTGCTGGTGCCAAAAAAATGCCTCACAATCATAATTCATTTCTTTTTTGCCGGGTGGAAAGTTTGTCTGATCCTCCCAGTGAAAAGCTATGGTATCGGTCTTATGCAAACCGGGATTGACCTTAAAAACCCTGAGGTCTTTTCTGCGATTGAGGTTATTGCCAAAGTCCCCTATGTAGAGGTTACCCAAACTATCGCGGGCCAGCTCTTCCCAGTCTTTGTTGGGGAGCTCCAGCGAGAGGGAATCCAGTAGCCTGCCGTCTGAAGAAATCCGATAAAGGGTAGCGGGCGCCCCACTGTCCATAATGGTCCAGAAAGTACCTTCGCCTGCATGTTCCAGGGCAGAAGTTTCCTCCAGACCCCTGGCCAGTTTGGTAAATCGGTTTATATCGTAGTGTTCAATCTGCCCCTGCTTCTGTCCCGGACAACAGGGCATGAACAGGGCCCGCAGACTGAGCAAAAAAGCAATAAGCTTTGCGTTAAACATCCAGATGGTTTAAATATCGGTTTACGCGTTCCAGAAACTTTTGCTTGTTTAGCCAAAAATCCCTGCTATAGAAACGCTGCCAGGGCCAATTGTTGTTGTCCAGCTGCTGGTACAGATATACGTGACTTTCTTTTAAAGTTTGCGCATGGTAATAGTGCAAATCGTCGGTCAAGAGCAGGCCGGCATATTTATGATGATGTACGGCCGTTAGATCGCCAAAAGGCTGCCGCTCTGCCACACCATACTCCGGGTGCTCCAGCCGTTGCATAAT
>JASLAE010000487.1 GCA_030147305.1 Cesiribacter sp. | reverse complement strand
AATCTCCATATCTAAGTAATCGCGGACCAGCACCAGTTGGGTATGTCCTCCACTCACGGTTAAGCATAGAAAGGGAAACGGTGGCTTTGGATCATCGATAAAATGGGCCAGAATATGCGCCTGCATGTGGTTTACATCTATTAATGGTATGTCCAAAGCCAGGGCCAGTGACTTTGCAAAAGAGGCTCCCACTAATAATGCACCGAGTAAGCCAGGTCCACGGGTAAATGCTACTGCTTGCAGCTCTTTTTTTTCTATATTTGCATCCTGCAACGCTTTGTGCACCACAGGCACTATGTGCTGCTGATGCGCGCGCGAGGCCAGCTCCGGCACAACACCACCCCACTGCTGGTGAACCTGCTGCGAGGCTACTACATTGGCAAGTATTTTGCTATCCTGTATAACGGCGGCCGAAGTTTCGTCGCAGGAAGATTCTATAGCTAAGATTGTACACATTTGGCGGTAGATAACGAAAAAGTATCGCAAGATAAGAAAAACCGCTTTGGCAAGGTAGTCATCGGGGTGGTAAGCCTCTGCCTTCTACTTTTGCTGGGTCTGTTTATTGCCCTGCAGTTCCCCGCGGTGCAAACTCGTGCAGTACAAAAGCTGACTACCTGGTTAAGTGAGAAAACTGGCTATCCCGTAGCAATAAATGGTGTGTCCATCTCATGGCTGGACGAACTTCAGTTAGAAGGGGTACGTGTGTATGATGCTCAGGATAGCCTCATGATCGGCATTGATGAGGTTATGGTTGATTTTGATCTGATCAGCCTGCTCAGGGACCCTACTCCGCGGGTGGATGCAGTGCAGCTGGATAAACCCTATGTGCAGCTGATCAAAAACACCCCCGATTCCGGCCTTAACATCAACGGTTTTATTCGTAACATCCAGGCTTTACTGCCTGCTAAAAAGAATAAATCAAGCAAAAATGTTCCGTTTACAATCGGCGACGTGCAGATAACAGGCGGCACTTTTGTATACATAGATCCCTATAAAGACACCCTCAGGGAAACCTTCGATTATAATCACTTCTATCTGGAGGGTATCAATGCCACCACCCGCGAATTTATTATTCAGGGAGATACCATCCGCACCAACATCGATTTTTTAACAGGCATCGCTCCTGCCTACGATTTTACGATCGATACCCTCAGCACAGATTTTATCTACTCCAATACCGGTATGATGTTCGATGACCTGCTACTGCAGGCAGGTAACTCCACGCTTAGGGACAGCGTTGTGTTCAAGTACCGGGACCAGGAGACCTTCTCCTATTTTCAGGATAGTGTACAAATGTACGCTAACCTGCAAAACAGCATTCTCGATAAAAAAGAGCTTTCTGTTTTTATACCAGCACTGGCCACCTATGGCGATACCTACCGCATAAGCGGAAAGTTAAAAGGCCCTGTTCGTAAATTCAGCATCTCCGAGCTTGATCTGCAATTTGGACAAAACAGCCAGGTAAAGGGCTTTGTCAGCATGGATGGGCTGCCCAATATTATGGAAACCTTTATAGAGCTGGATCTGAATAATTCCTACATACAGCCCCTTGATCTGGAGCCCTACATTGCCGATATCTTCTATCAAAACATGCAAAAGCTGGGCAACATGCAGTTCAGCGGACAGTTCCTGGGATTCCCTAACGACTTTGTAGCCAATGGTACTTTTCAGACCTGGCTGGGGCTTATTCGTTCAGATATTAACTTAAAGTTGCAGGAAGAACGTGTACTCTCCACCTATAGTGGTAATCTTTCGCTGGTAGGGTTTGAGCTGGGCCGCTTTTTAGATCAGCCAGCATTGTTTGGCGCTGTAACCGGCCAGGGCAGTGTACAGGGGCAGGGACTTTCGCTGGAAACAGCAAAGCTTCAGTTGGATGCCAGTATCAAACAAATGTCTGTAAAAGGATATCCATACCGTAATATCAACACAAACGGCAGTCTGGAACGCAGCTTTTTCGAGGGCAGTCTCTCGGTTGCGGATCCAAACCTGCGCTTTAATGGCGAAGGGTCCATCGACCTGCGGGATGGCATTAACAAAATAAAAGTAAATGCTGTCCTGGATACGGCCCGCTTTCGGGAACTGGGGCTCCTGCAGGACAGCCTTACCCTTAGTACAACCATTGTCATGGATGTGCAGGGACTTGAGCTGGATAACATCCGGGGGAATGCGCTGCTCCGGAACATATACCTGAATTACAAAGGGCGGGAGCTTTTACTGGATAGCCTGCTGGTCAATAACAAACTGGAAAATGAGCAGCGGGTATTAACATTACAAACAGATTATGTAGACCTGCAGGCAGAAGGTCATTTTGCTTATAGCCAGGTGGCAACCGATCTGGAACGGTTATTCAAAGAGTATAAACTTAACTTTTTAAACATTGAAGAGGACCTGGTTAGCTATTATGGCAATAAAGAAAAACCAGCGGCTTATGACAAATACCGGGTAGATTACCAACTCCTGCTTAAAGATGCTAATCCGCTGCTTCGTCTGCTCGATCCCGGCATATACCTTTCTGAAAATACCAGTGTAGCCGGAAATTTTACCGGAGGCTATACTTCTATATTTTCCGCAAATACCAATATTGACACCTTACTCTGGAATGAAAACCGGCTGTATGGCATCGAGGCCGAGCTTACCACTTCCAAAGTAGCCGACAGCACAGAGGTGCTGGCCATGGCCTATCTGAGCACGGCACAACAAGATTTTGCCGGCATGGCCAAAACCCGGGACCTGGTGGCTGAAGCTATCTGGTCGCAGGACCATATCGATTTTACCGGCAACATTCAGCAACAGGAGGGTGACAACTATGCTTCACTCAACGGAGACCTGTACTTTTTACCCGATGAAACACACATTCGCATACGCGATACGGAGACCAAGCTATTGGAAAATATCTGGAAGGTAGCCGGAGATAACCTGGTAGTGCTGAGAGGAGACGAGGTAGAAGTAATGGGGCTGGAGATTGCTCACGAAGATCAGTTTATCAGGGCAGAGGGCATTTTATCACCCGCACCGGAAGATACTCTGCTGTTGAACATACACGGGGTGCAACTGGCAAACCTAAACCCTATTTTAGATCAGAAGCTACTGGGGGTCGTTAATGGGCAGGTACAGTTCAGAGAACTGCTGGATAAGCCTTTTTTCAAAGGCCGGATCAGCATAGACAGTCTGGGGGTAAATGAATTTATAGCCGGAGACTTCGTACTGCAGGCAGATTGGGATGCGGTCGAAGAAAAACTATTTGTTGATATTCTGGGTGATCGGGAAGGCAAGCAAATTCTGGAAGCAAACGGCTATTATAATCCTTATGCCGTAGATAACATGCTAAACCTGGAGGCCAGCTACGAGCAGGCACCGCTTAACCTGCTGGAGCCATTTTTTGGTGATATCTTTTCCAACATCAAGGGTACAACCAGCGGCAATATTTTTGTATTGGGCACCCCTTCCTACCCGATCCTGCGTGGGGGTGGACTGGTAGAAGGCGGCAGTATCCGCATTAATTATTTAAATACCACTTATGATTTTGAAGGGAACATTCTGTTCTCGGAGAACGAAATTGGCTTCCGGAATCTGCGGATGTCTGATACAGAGGGCAACCCGGCCTGGTTGAATGGGGGTGTATTCCACGATGGGTTTACCAACTTTGTGGTAGACCTGAAAGCCCGCCTGCAGTCCACAAAAGTACTGAACACCACCCTGGAGGAAAACGAATTATTTTATGGAACCGCCTATGTAACCGGAGAGGTAGAGGTACTGGGTCCGGCCAATAATTTATGGATCACGGCAGATGCACGCTCCGATAAAGGCACCAAAATATTTATTCCCATAGATTTTAAGAATGAAATTGGTTCGCAGAGCTTCATCAACTTTGTAAGCAATTTACAGGACAGCACGCAGTTGCTAACAGGCACCTCCCGGGAGAAAGTAAATACCTCCGGCATCAACCTGGATTTTGACCTGGATATTACCGAAGATGCTTACATAGAAATTATTTTTGACCTGCGCGCCGGAGATATTATCCGCGGACGTGGCAACGGCAAACTAGAGCTTGATATCGATACAGAAGGTGACTTTACCATGGTGGGGTCTTACGAGATTGTGCAGGGCGCTTACAACTTCACCCTATTCAATGTAATTACCAAAGAATTTATCATAGAGCCTGGCAGCAGCATTCGCTGGGATGGCGATCCTTATGCTGGCTTGCTGGACATACAGGCACGCTACGAACAACTGGCGTCCCTGAGAAGCGTACTATCTCCGGACGAAAGTGAAAAGACCGTTGCCCAGCGCCCCTACCCTGTGCTGCTGATGATGGACCTTAAAGGCGATCTGCTTTCGCCTGATATTGATTTTGACATTGAAGTACAGGACTACCCGGCAGAGCTCAGCAATGGCGTCAGCGGATTTTTAAGCAGACTGGACAACGACGAACAGATGCTCAACCGTCAGGTATTTAACCTTTTGGTGCTTCGCCAGTTTACACCCATTGATTATAACAACAATTTAACTGCCAACGCTGCCCGTAACTTTGCCTCACAAACAGCCATTAGCAGCATCAGTGAACTACTGGCCAACCAGTTTACAGCAATAGCCAACCAGATTGATGAAAATCTGCAGATTGATGTAAACTTTAACATGAACTACGATAATGAATTTGACCAGGAAGCACTCAATACCCTGCAGTTGCGGCTGAGTTACACTTTCCTGAACGGGCGCCTGCGCGTAACACGCGATGGCAGCATTACCAGCAGCAGCAATCCAAACAGCAACATTAATAATACAAACAATTTTATAGGCGACTGGACGGTAGATTATTTGCTGACGCCAGATGGCCAGTTTAGGGTTAAGCTGTTCAACAGGGCTAACTGGAATAGCCTTATTGGTAATTATCAGTTTTCAAACTACACGCAGGGCATCAGTTTTTTGCAGACCAAAAGCTTCGATACCTTTAAAGAATTAATAAAAAAACAGGCCCCTCCTCCACTGCCGCCCTTGCCTTTGCCAGATAGTAATCCGGAAGAGTTATTAATGCTTGAAGAGAAAAACAGCAACTTACCTAAGCCCGAGTGAGTAATATAAAGGTATTGTACGTTCTATATTCATGAAAATTTTTGCATTTCCCCTTCTACTTTTATTATTACCATTTTTTAGTGCCGCCCAGCGATATTATCCTACCGGCATACAAAGTCGGGAGTTAATTGGCCTAAGCCTTGGTACTACCGCTTTTTATGGAGATGTAGAGGGTGTAAGTGCTTTTAAAGCCGCTAATCCAAATCTTGGATTAAGTTATGAATACCGCCCCACAGCCCATTTAGGTTTGCGTTCATCGGTACTTTGGTATAAGATAGAAGGCAGTGATGCTGAATCCAGAAAAGTTTCGCTCAGAGACAGAAACCTATCATTTACTGCAGCTAACTGGGAGGCAAGCATCCTGGGAACGGTTTACCTGTTACCCTATCGCCCGCAGGAATTTTATAAAAGAAGCAAATTTAATGCATACGTATTGGCTGGTGTTGGCCTAACCCTTTATAGCCCAAAGGCCAACTATATGGGCAGTAAATGGGATTTGCGCAGCCTGCAGACGGAAGGTGTTCGATATGGTCGGGCCGCCCTGGTGTTACCTTTTGGAGGTGGCATACAATACAGGTTAAGCTCACAGCTGGATCTGGGACTGCAGTTAACCTATCATCATACATTCAGTGATTATCTTGATGATGTAAGCAGTGTGTACCGCAGCCAGGCCTCTTTCGAGGATCCTATTGCTGCCGCCCTGGCAGACAGACGGCCGGAAATTGAGCTAACGCCTGTAGAGGCAGGTGCCATACGGGGCAATCCCAGAGCAAATGATGGTTATGCCATGATTAGCTTACGCACCGTCTACTACCTGACCCGCTATCAGTTCCGGGGGAAAGAAGTTAAAAAGCTTTATCAATAAGCGGGCTGGAAATGGCGTGAAATTCTGTTTATTGAAGCGCTTTTTCTGCACGCTGTGGCTTTGTACCAAAAGGATACGCTGCCGCTGCCTTACCTTACCCTCAGGGGCAAGGCGATTGGAATCACCAGCAGACAAAACAGGATATCTAGCAGGCGTTTACCGTAGGGATAGCACCACATGATGCTTTTGCAACAGCAGACCTCTTCGCCGGGTTCATTGCAGTTTTTCCGGGAATACACAAAAAAAGCTGCCCCGTATGGAGCAGCTCTGTTATCATTGTCATCAAGTAATTAAGCAACAGCGTTGGCTGCTTTCTTGATTTGCACCTGCCAGCCTTCTGGCAGCTTTTCGGTAATTTCTACGTTGTCAAATTCCTGGCTTTGGCGGGCGCCTACTTCACGGGCCCAGGCTGCCATCTTGCTAATGCCTTCCTGCAGACTAACCGGTGCTTTGCCACCAAATACTTCCTGGGCTTTGGCATGGTCGGAGTAAGCATGCAATACTTCTTTACGTGCCTCCAGATGCTTGATGTTGGGCTCAACGCCAAACTCTTTTGCAACAGTTTCGGCAAGCTCGTTCACAGTATAAGGCTTATCTGCACCAACATTAAATACCTGGTTAAAGGACGCTGGTATGTTTACAGAGTTTGCAATATGTGGCGCAACATCATCTATATAGCTGAAAGCACGGGTTTGCGTACCATCACCAAAAATAGTCATTGGTTTGCCCTGCATGATCTGGTTCATAAAGATACCGATCACGTTGCGGTACTTATCGCCAATGTTCTGGTTTTCGCCATACACATTGTGCGGACGGAAGATCACATAATTCAGACCAAACATGTGATTGGCAGCTTTTAGATCAAGCTCTACCGCATATTTTGCTACACCATAAGGATCTTCTGGCTGAGGTACCATCTCTTCTGTCATCGGTACCTGGCCGGGGCCATATACCGCAATAGAAGAAGTAAACACAAAACATTTTACCTTATATTTAACAGACTGGTTGATCAGGTTTACACTGCCAATCAGGTTGTTATTATAGTTAAAACGACGGATAAAATGTGACAGGCCTTCTGCCGCATAAGCCGCCAGGTGATATACATAATCGAATTTATGCTCTTCAAAAAGTTGCTGGACAAGATCGTAATCGGTAATAGAACCTTTTACAAATGTTACACCAGCGGGAAGGTGATCTTCAAAGCCACCACTCAGGTCATCTAAAACAATTACTTCATGACCCATGTTTAAACAGTGCCGCGCCACATGCGATCCAATAAATCCGGCGCCACCGGTTACCAAGCTTTTAGCCATACCTACAAAAATTAAAAGAATAATAAGGAATAATTACAATAATGCTGTTTTGTGTCGAAACAAAAAAATAAAAATCAATAAAAGATAATTAATGTATTATTGAAATGTATTTTTTTTAGTTAATCCTGGTTAAAGACTCTGGTAGGCAAGACCATTGATACGGTTGCGCATAACGCCTTTAACATCGTAGAGAAGGCCTCCTTCGTTTAAAAGGCTTCTGTAATAGTCTGTTTCTTTGGCTTCATATTCCTGGTGATTAACTGCCAGAATAATTGCATCATATTTACCTTTCGGTTCAGCAACCAATCCAAAGCCATATTCATGCTCCAGTTCCTCACTGTCAGCATATGGGTCGGCAACATCAACGTTCACCATGAATGTTCTCAATTCGCTTACGACATCTGCCACCTTACTGTTACGTATATCGCTTACATTTTCTTTAAATGTAGCGCCAAGCACCAATACGCAGCTCTGCTTTAATGACTGGTCCATACGAATGATGTGCTGCACCACCGTTTTGGCAATAAGCCCACCCATGCCATCATTGATGGTACGGCCGGAAAGAATCACCTTACTATGATAGCCCAGCTCACTTGATTTGTGGGTAAGGTAATAAGGGTCTACGCCAATGCAGTGACCGCCTACCAGTCCTGGCTTGAAAGGCAGGAAATTCCATTTTGTGCCGGCTGCTTCCAATACTTCATAGGTATTGATGTTCATCTTGTTGAAGATGATAGACAGCTCATTCATGAGCGCAATGTTAACGTCACGCTGGGTGTTTTCAATAATTTTAGCCGCTTCGGCTACTTTTATGCTGGAAGCCTGGTGTACACCCGCCGTGATTATTGAGCGATAAACTTTGGTGATGATTTCTGCTGATTCCGCATCACAACCAGAAGCCACCTTTACTATTTTGGTGAGGGTATGCTCCTTATCGCCCGGGTTGATCCGTTCCGGTGAATAGCCTACTTTAAAATCTTTTACAAATGTGAGCCCTGAATGTTTCTCTAGTACAGGAACACAATCTTCTTCGGTACAGCCTGGGTATACAGTAGACTCAAATACTACATAATCTCCTTTTTTAAGCACCTTCCCAACCGTTTTGCAGGCACTCAGCAGCGGATGCAGGTCAGGAATCTTGTGTTCATCGATTGGCGTAGGCACCGCCACCACATAAAACCGTGCGTCCCGGATTTCCTCTATGTTCGCAGTAAAGTAAATATCCGTTCCTTTGAATTCTTCGGCAGAAAGCTCTTTGCTGGGATCTATGCCCTCACGCATCTGCGCAACCCGCTTTTCATTTATATCGAATCCAATAACTGCATATTTCTTCGCGAATTCCAGCGCAATAGGTAAGCCTACGTACCCTAAACCTATCAAACAAATCTTTG
>JASLAE010000240.1 GCA_030147305.1 Cesiribacter sp. | reverse complement strand
TGGTGGCACTGCCCATGATGTTACCGTATTGATGCCCAATACTACTTATTACTGGCGGGTGGATGCTATCTCCGCCAGTGACACGGCTACCGGAGATGTTTGGTCTTTTACCACCTCTGCTGTTACCGGCCTTGAAGATGCAAACAACAATGCTGTATTCAATCTGGGACAGAATTATCCCAATCCTGTCCATGCCACTACCACCATCCAGTTTGAGATGAAGAAATCCAGTTATGTTAGCTTAGACCTGTTTGATGCTTATGGTAGAAAGGTAGCAAGCCTAGTGGCTGGCAAAAAAGCAGCAGGCAGCCATGAAATCAATATTCATCAGCACCTTCGCAGTGGCATGTACTTCTATAAACTCCAGGCTGAAGGTTTTAGCGCCACGCGCAAAATGATCATACGCTGATAACAGGGTTAAAAATGAATCTTGGCTAAAGATGCTCTCCCCGGCTAAAGCGCATAATAAAGCCAGCGCTGATTACGGCAACGCTGGCTTTATTATCATTTAAATTTATTCTTTTTCAGGAACTGTCCAGAAATAGAGCGTGGCCCCGTCAATGGTTTCTGTTTTCTCAGGCTCCCAGTCGCCCATATCGAAAGCGTGTGAAACAATGCGGGTGCCGGGTTTTAGCTGCTCCAGCAGTATGGGCCTTAATTTCAGGTTGATATTAGGCAGGAGGTAAAGTGTTACCACGGTGGCATCCCTAAAATCCATTTCAAACAAATTTCCCTGCACAAATTTTACTTTGTCAGTAACGCCGGCTTGTGCTGCATTTTCATTGGCTTCTGCTATTCTTTCGGGATCTATATCCACCCCTGTTCCGGTTGCGCCATAATCTCTGGCTGCCGTAATTACGATACGACCATCCCCACATCCCAGATCATACAACACATCATTCTCTTTTACATCTGCCATTTTAAGCATACCCTTGACCACCTCATGACGTGTAGGCACATAGGGAACATCTAATACTGGGCGCTCTCCCACTTCCTGTGCCAACACCAGGGTGCTTACACCAAGGATCATGAACAGCGTTAAAAACCAATTTCTTAGCATTTTCATGTTTTCGAGCATTAATGGTTAAAAAATCAATATATATTTCTTCTATAAAAGCTTTCCAATCCAGCTGTTCCCTGCTGCTACGGAACAATTCTTTTCACCTACGTCATGTGTTAAACCACATTTGCCAACACTTGTTATCAGGGCAAATCAATAGCAGCTCCGTTTATTCAAGCTTGTCGCCTTGATCTGCTTGCTAATCTTCTTTCTATAGATGGCAAGAAAATTAATAACACCAAACCTACACCAACAACCCCTATTCCTACCAATGCTCCCAAACCTGTGTAAACCAGGCTGGAGTACAACAGATAAGCACTGGTACAGCAAAAGATCAGAGGTGTTATCGGGTAGAGTGGCACACGAAAAGGACGTTGCCGCTGTGGTTCTTTTTTGCGTAACACAAACAGAGCTACCCCAACCATTAGCAGAAAAAACCAGAATACGGGCGCTGTGTATTCTACAATGGTTTCGAATCCCTTGCGTGTGAAAACACCCAAACCTATCAGCGCCAGTGCAATCACAGCCTGCAGGATGAAAGCATTCACAGGCGAAGCAGTTTTTTCATGCCATTTGCCCAGCGGGCTGAAGATTCTGAAATCTCTGCCCAGTGCATAATTGGTGCGTGCCCCGGTAAAAATGGTTGCATTGGCAGAGGTAAGGGCCGCAACCGAAACGATCAGACCAATGAGCACAACACCGGCTTCTCCAAAGCTGAGCCGCATTAAATCACCCCCCACAGCGCTTGATTTTGCC
Source organism: Cesiribacter sp. (assembly GCA_030147305.1). Taxonomy (GTDB): domain Bacteria; phylum Bacteroidota; class Bacteroidia; order Cytophagales; family Cyclobacteriaceae; genus Cesiribacter. The sequence continues at coordinate 1,067 of JASLAE010000240.1, read as the reverse complement.
ATGCCATTTAACCCCAGCGCATATAGAAAAGCGAGGTTGACTAATACATAAATTGCTGTGATAACACATATGCTTAAGATCAGCGCTTTGGCCATACCCCGACGGCCACTGCGCAATTCGGCAGAGATGTAGGCTGCTTCATTCCAGCCGCCGAAGGTGAGCAACACAAAGACCATGGCCAATCCCATAGAAATACTTTCGGTACTTTCCGTTACAGGAGCTGGTGAAGTCCCTGGTTTAGCAAAGAAAAAGCCGGCCACCAGCACAATCAGAATCCCCAGCGCCTCTAATACAACCAGTAATTTTTGCGCTGCTGTTCCCATGTGTACTCCTATGATATTGATCCAGGTAAGTACTACCACCACCACCGCTGCATAAAGTGCAGAAGAATATAAGCCTATGCTGTAAATTTCTGCCAAATAGTCACCAACGATAAAGCACAATACTGCAATGGAACCTGTCTGGATCACACTCATGCGCGACCAGGCAAACAGGAAAGCAAGCTTCTTCCCAAAGGCTCTTGTTAAAAAATGATAATCCCCGCCCGTATGCGGAAAGGTGGTGGTCAGTTCCGCATAGCAAAGCGCACCAATCAGTGATACTACACCCCCCAATACCCATACCAGGATGAACATGGTGCTACTTTCAACATTGGCCGCCACTACTGAGGGTGTTCTAAAGATGCCTGCCCCCACCACTATACCCACAATTACAGCAATAGCATCGAGCATACCCAAGGCAGGCCTGGGCTGGGCCTTGTCACCTGATGGCGCGCTGGTTCCCTGTGTATCTTTAAGCTGTTGAAGTTCTGGCATACCGGTAAAGTAAAACCTGCTGCTGTCAATAAAGTATTTTGTCCGGATGATATGCAGATCAATAGGTAACCCCGCAGCTGCGAATGAATTAGGAAGAAGCACTGCTATTGTGTAGCATTACCATTCCAGGGGCTACATTAAACGAGACAGGGGTTCTGCAATTACCAGGTACTAAACACTCACCTTTAAGTAATTGCTTTAAGAAAAGATTGTTTAGGGAAATGCCTGTTATCTGATGTTATATCTTTTTTG
>JASLAE010000142.1 GCA_030147305.1 Cesiribacter sp. | reverse complement strand
AGATCATCATCATAGCCAAAAGCCGCCTGCATTTGTAGCCGCCCTTCTACTGCCCATTGTTCGCTGTCCTGCTCATTTTCGTCAGAAACTTTTCTTCTCTGTACCTCCGGCCCAAGCGCCAGACTCGTCATCAGATAAAATCGCCCCATAACGAAGGTGTGGGCATACCCAGGCATTAAGGAGCCGTGGTATACAAAAATTTCTTCTACCGAAGCGGCAGGCCCTACCCTAGAAAAAAGTTTTCTGGGCAACAACAAAGAATCGCCTCCTACCCAAAGACGGCCACCATAAGCCTGCACAAAAAAAGTACCACCACCCAGGTGCTGCCGTTTCTTGTTATTCAAAGCAGCACTATAGGAGAAACGGTCTGGTTGAAATAAATAGGAAATGCCAACCCCAAAACGCCTTACCCGCAGGTCCTGCCGGTATGGGTAATCCTCGGTACCCTTCCAATCCGGATCAAGCTCACCGATGTTATTAAGATAGTAGCCTAAATAATCCTGACGATCCAACTGCAAGCCGTAACGTTTATAAAAAGCGCTTATGCGCAGGTCGCGCTGTTCTGTATTACCAAAACGGTCGGGGTCCCGCTGTAAATCCTGAGGCAACTGAAAAGAAAAGGTATAGCTGATTCCTAAGAGGTTGCCACCAATCCCCAGGGTTCTGCTACTGTTGGGATGATAAACGGCGCTACTTGTGCCTTCCAGTGGTTCCAGTGTAAAAGGCAGCTGCCGTTCCTGGTATACCAGGCGTAGCGCAAACTTGCTGGGATATTCATAAAAAGCCCCATCTACCCGCCGGAGTGAATCCTGGCCAAAAGCAGGCATTGCCAGCAGGAGTGCCAGCAACAAGCAAAAACAGGAGCTGTATGATGAATAAATAGTGTGTTTCACCCTATTCTGTACGTATAGCCGCTGCAGAGGTTGGTCCACTAAAGCTTGCGCACATCCTGCTTCACTTCTTTGAATTCTTTGGGGTGATCAATCAAAACCATTAGCTGCCTGGCTACCTCCTGAGGTTCTGCCAGCCGTTTCCCCTTTTTAAGGTCCTGAAAATAGGTAACCCTGCTAAAGGACCTTTTATCTGTTTGCCGGATCTGCTCCTGCATGGCAGTATCTACCACACCAGGAGAAATGGAAAACACCTTAACATTTGCTTTACGCGCCAGTACTGCTTCGTGGGCTGCTACCTCACTTAACATATCGAGTGCTGATTTACTGCTGCAGTAAGCACTCCAGCCATCTACAGGGTATTGAGCTGCGCCGCTGCTGATGTTTAATACAAGCTTATCTTGCTGCGGATACTGCCGGAGAAATTCATTCATCAGCAAAGCAGGGGCCGTAACATTCAGGGCAAATACACGTGCAAGGCTTTCAGGCGAAAGGCCTCCCATATACATAACCTCACCCAACGCACCGGCATTGTTGATCAGCAGCAGACGACTGCCTGGCTTGTGCTCCTGAAAAATGCCTGGCAGCCAATCCTGCCAGGCACTACTTAGGTCTATTGGTAAATGCTGATAGTAGCCATGCGCGATGGCTGTGGTTCTTGCAATGCCTGTAACAGACCAACCTTCCTCCAACAGCACTTCAGCCAGTGCTTTACCCAGCCCCCGGCTGCTACCTGTCACGTAGGCATGTTTGGATTTAAGTTTTCGGTCTTCAGGCATAGAGCATATCTTTGTTTTAATATGAAGCGGTTAACTGCCACTTAGTACTGAATACTTAGCCATATTAAGGTATACGATGCAAAGCATTTATTCAATAATCTGCTTTGCATATAGTAACCAGAACTTATTATGACTATCACTAAGATAAACAATACCGCATCGGTCTGCTAAAGAATATACTGGCTTAAATCTTTATTCTGCACCAGTTTATTCAGGCGTTCCGTTACCATTTCCGAGGTAATCATGATCTGTGCATTTGCACCAATCACATCAGGCACATCAAAAAGGAAATCATTCAGCAGCTGGCTCATCACGGTATGCAAACGGCGGGCGCCGATGTTTTCCACATCTGAATTTAACCGAAACGCCATGCGCGCTAATTCTCGCAGTGAATCGTCCTGGAATTCCAGTTTAACACCTTCTGCCTCGAAGAGGGCAGTATACTGCTTAGTAAGGGCATTTTTGGGCTCTTTCAAGATGTGGTAAAAATCATCTTCTGTCAGGTTTTCCAGTTCTACCCGAATTGGGAAACGGCCCTGCAGCTCTGGAATTAAGTCACTTGGCTTGGCCACGTGAAAAGCACCCGCTGCAATAAATAGAATATGGTCTGTGTTAATTACGCCGTGCTTGGTGGTAACACTGCTCCCTTCTACAATGGGCAGTAAATCTCGCTGTACGCCTTCCCTGCTTACATCAGGTCCGCCGCCTTTTCCGCTACCGGAGCTGGAGGCTACCTTATCGAGCTCATCTATGAAAATGATACCGGTATTTTCGGCCTTGCGGATGGCTTCTTCCTTTACCTCATCCATATCTATTAGCTTGGCAGCCTCTTCCTCTACCAGGAGTTTGCGTGCTTCGGCAATGCTCACCTTGCGCTTCTTGTTCTTTTTGGGCATCATGTTCGAGAGCATTTCCTGCAGGTTCATCATGCTCACTTCGTCCATACCGCCGCCAACCATACCCAGGTTTGCACCGGCCGCTTTCCGGATATTGATCTCGATCTTGCGCTCATCCAGCTCACCGGCCCTTAATTTTTCCCGGAAGCGTTCACGCGTGCGTTCGTTCAGTTCCTCGTCAGACTGCGGCATTTCGTCATTATTCTGCTCAAGGGAAAAGCCCCCAGGTGTACTACGGCTCACGCCCTTCACCGGTGGTATCAGAATGTCGAGAATGGTATCTTCTACCATACGCTCGGCACGTTCTTTTACTTCTTCCTGCTTGCGGGATTTCACCAGGTTTACCGACTGGTCTACCAGGTCCCGGACCATGCTCTCCACATCCCGGCCTACATAGCCAACCTCTGTAAACTTGGAAGCTTCTACTTTTGTAAAGGGCGCATCGGCAATTTTAGCAAGGCGGCGGGCAATCTCTGTTTTACCAACCCCTGTAGCACCAATCATTAAGATGTTATTGGGCACGATCTCTCCCTGTATTTCGCTCTGCACATTCATGCGCCGCCAGCGGTTGCGCAGGGCAATGGCTACATTCCTTTTGGCATCGTGCTGGCCAATGATATATTTATCAAGCTCGGCAACAATCTGCCGGGGCGTTAGATATTGATTCTCGTTTAACATAATTTATTACTAAAAGCTTATAATCGGCGCTCAGTTTAAGCGCTACAGTAATTGTTTTAGGTTGAAGGACAAGCTTAACTGATGCCGCCCGCCAACTGCATGGTACCATGCGCGGCTATAATCGAAACGAAAGCGCTTGCTTTGCAGCATAAGGCCTGCCGAAAAACCGGCGCCACCGGAAGTTTGTGGCAACTTAAGTTCCTGCCTGCGCAGGTAATTATAACCAAAGCGCAAGTGAACATTTTTGGAGATTACCAGCTCGCTACCCACTGTAACATGCCGCATTACTTTACCAAACCCGCCCGGGGCTTCTTTGTTGCTATTTTGCTCCAATTGAGGCTGTTGCAAATGATGCGCCTGCAGATAAAAGCGAAATGGCATAAACTGAGGCTTGAATGCAGCACCTATCTGTATATCCAACGGCAAATCTGCCGATTCCGCATCATACCTGCCCAATGAAACCCCCAGGTTCCGGATTACAAAACCAATGGTCAGGTCCTTCTCCGGGTGCCGAAAGCGGCCTCCGGCATCTATCAGCAGTGCAGATGCCCGATACCCGGCAATGCCGGAAGAAGCCCATTTCAGCAAAGCACCTGCAGCATACGGACCAAAACTTTTTCCATATCCTGCCGAAATGGCCCAATCGCTTGCTGTGAATGTTCCTTCAGGCGTTCCGCTGGCATCGTAGCCCTGTAGCTCTCCATAATTCAGGTACTGCACACTACCCATCACATAGCCATCTTTGTAAGGCAATGCGTAGCCAAGCTGTAACTGCCGGATGTCCGCAAAGTAGGGCAGAAAGCTAAGGCTTAGGGTGTGGGCAATGGTAGAATCGGCCAGGGCCGGGTTGTGCTGCCAGAAACCTGCTCCTACAGGCGCTGCTGCACCAATCCCCCCTAAAGCACTTACCGTAGCTGTGGGCGGTAAATCCAGAAATGAAAAGGAATGCCGGCCACCCACCTGAGCATGTGTCTGGGAAGTGCCCAGCAAGCATATAAGCAAAAGCGCAGCAAAAAATTGTTTCGGCACGGTAGTAAAAAAAGCGGTGCAAAGAAGTCTTGGCCCTTTACACCGCTCATAATAGTTAATCTTTTTTTACAGCCTCAAGCTCCATTAATTTGGCGCCTTTTACCTTTTCAGGCATCAGGGCAAAATCCAGTACCTCGGCAGCATAATCTACATAATGTATCTTAAGCCCTTTAAGGTAACGGGCATTGATCTCCTCGATGTCCTTCCGGTTTTTATAGCAGAGCACAATATCTGTAATACCTGCCCGGCGGGCTGCCAGCAGCTTTTCCTTTATACCCCCTACCGGCAATACCTTGCCGCGCAGGGTGATCTCACCCGTCATGGCCAGCTTGCTTCGCACCTTCCGCTGAGTAAAAGCAGAAGCCATGGAGGTAAGCATGGTAATACCGGCGCTTGGGCCATCCTTAGGTACTGCACCTGCCGGTACGTGCACATGCAGATCGTACTGATCAAACAAACGATAATCGATGCCAACTTCCTCTGCGTTGGCGCGCAGGTAACTCAGGGCGGCCATGGCAGATTCTTTCATAACATCGCCCAGCTTACCGCTAAGGGTAAGCTTGCCCTTGCCACGGCTCAGGCTGCTTTCAATAAAGAGTATTTCTCCACCAAACTGGGTCCAGGCCAGACCGGTGACAACGCCGGCAAATTCATGTTCCTGGTACTCTTCGTTATCGAAAATCTCTGCACCCAGAATTTCCTTGAGGTGTTCTGGCAAAACCTTCTTGTGGTAATCCTGCTCCATGGCTATAGATTTGGCAGCGTAACGCACTACCTTCCCTAACTGCCGCTCCAGGCTCCGTACCCCAGATTCCCGCGTGTAACCTTCTACAATTGCACCAATAGCCTCGTCGGTAATCTGCAGGTCTTTTACCTGCACACCATTGTCGTTCTTTTGCTTTGGCAGCAGGTGCTTTTTAGCGATCTGAACCTTTTCTTCCAAGGTATAACCTGTTACCTCTATGATCTCCATACGGTCGCGAAGAGCAGGCTGTATGGTATCCAGCGAGTTGGCTGTGGCAATGAAAAGCACCTTGCTCAGGTCGTATTCTACTTCCAGGTAGTTATCCTGGAAGGAATCGTTCTGCTCAGGATCCAGCACCTCCAGCAGGGCAGAAGACGGATCACCCCGAAAGTCAGAATTCACTTTGTCTATTTCATCCAGAATAAAAACAGGATTGGAAGAACCGGCCTTTTTAATGTTCTGGACAATCTTTCCTGGCATAGCACCCACATACGTTTTACGGTGGCCACGAATTTCGGCTTCATCGTGCACACCGCCCAGGCTCATGCGTACGTACTCCCGGCCAAGTGCTTTTGCTACCGATTTACCCAGCGATGTTTTGCCTACACCCGGAGGTCCGTACAGGCAGAGGATGGGCGCTTTCATGTCCTGCTTCAGCTTTAACACTGCCAGGTATTCCAGAATACGCTCCTTTACCTTCTCCAGGCCATAATGATCTTTGTCGAGCACTTTACGTGCGCGCTTCAGGTCAAAGTTGTCTTTGGTATACTCCTGCCATGGCAGTTCTACCAGCAGCTCGGAATAAGAAAGCGCCACAGGATACTCTGCTGCCATGGGGTTCATGCGCAACACTTTATCCAGCTCCTTATTAAAATGCTTAGATACCTTCTCCGGCCACTTTTTCTTTAAGCCACGCAGGCGCAGGGCCTCCACTTCCTGGTCGGGAGAATCCTGGCCCAGCTCATCCTGCAGCACCTTAATCTGCTGGCGCAGGTAATAATCCCGCTGCTGCTGATCAATATCAGTATGCACCTTCTGGTGTATTTCCTGTTTGATCTCCAGCATCTGAATATCTTTGAGCATGTACTTCAGCAGCAGTGTAGCCCGGCGAATACCATCGTCGATTTCCAGCAGCTTTTGCTTGTCTGCCACATCGGCATTAATGTTGGAAGATAAGAAGTGGGTCAGGAAGGGCGTGCTTTCTATATTATCGAGGGCAACCTGGGCTTCCTGGGGAATTTCAGGGTTAAGCTCAATAATTTTAGCGGCTGCTTCTTTAAGGGAGGTTACCAGTGCCTTGGTCTCTTTAGATTCTCTGGCCGGGAACTTCTCCTGAATAAGCCGCACCTTTGCCTTCAGGTAGGGATCTTCCTGTACCGGATCCGTAATGGCAAAACGTTGTTTCCCCTGAATGATGATGGTAGTATTACCATCTGGCAGCACCAGCATTTTAATGATCTTGGCCAGGGTGCCGGTTTTATAGATTTCGTCGAAGGCGGGCTCCTCAGAGGTATCTTTTTTCTGGGCAACAACCCCTACCAGGCGCTCTTTCTTATAAGATTCTTTTACAAGCCTAATTGATTTCTGCCGCCCCACAGTAATAGGCAGGACAACACCCGGAAAAAGAACAGTATTGCGCACCGGCAGGATGGGCAGCTCGTCCGGCACACTGCTTTCATCTAATTCACCACCCGCATCCGGGGTGATCAATTGCACTAAATCATCAGATTCATCTCCGCTATAATTATCGAGGAATAGCGACCCTTTTAAAGGGCTATATTTATTGCTCATGCATGATCTTTATTTGTGCCACTATGGCATCTTTTCTACAATTTATTCTAAACCCAAAGCAATCTTACTTTCTGCAAGGCAAATGCCAAAAATACGAAGAAAAAGCTTAAATTTGTATAATTAAAGCAATTCCTTGTACGCTACATCGTTTCTGATGCACAGATTGCCCAAAGCTGGTATATAACATGAAAAATGTTTTTGGACTTGTATGCTGGCTGGCACTCAGCCTGACAGCCTGGCTGATGCCAGGCCTGACAGCCCATGCACAGCTGCAGCAGGACACTACAGATGTGCGTAACCAACCGGTTGCCTTGTTCAAAAACGTTAATCGGGATGCTTATTATGCAGACCGTAAGCAACTTAAACTAATTAAAGACCTCGAACAAAAGCAGGACTGGCCAAAACTGCAGAAAGTGCTGAAGGCGTATGTCAGCAATTTTGGCATTCAGAACTTTTATAAGGACACTTACTACCTCTGGCGCCTGGCTAAACTCACCGAGTTGCTCGGCAATGCAGATGAAGCAAAGATGTACTACCGGCTTGTACTAAAGCATCACCGCAATGATATAGACCTGCGCACCGTAGAACTGCATTACAACGAACTTAACAAAAATGAGGCAGATTTGTACGTGCCGCTGGAGTATTATTATGAGCTGGTAGAATACCGCCGGCAAGTCGATACCCTTATGCCTCCGCGCAGCGTTTTGCTGAACATGGGCGACAATGTTAACTCCGGATCCGAGGACTATGGGCCGGCCCTGAACCTGCAAAACAATCTCATGATCTTTACCTCTAAGCGCAACATAGAACAAAGGGGCATTCAGAAGTCTATTAATGAAGATCTGTATTTTAGCGAGTTTCAGGATGGCATCTGGGGTGCTACCGAATCCTTCGAAGGGGTAAATTCCTCTTACAACGAAGGCTCTGCTACCATTAGCCGTGATGGCAAAACCATCTACTTTAGCCGCTGCGATTCGCCCGACAGCTATGGCAGCTGTGACCTGTTTGTCGCCACCCTGCAGGCCGATGGACGCTGGGGCGATGTCCAAAATCTGGGCGTGAATGTGAATTCCATCAGCTGGGACTCGCATCCCTCGCTTTCCAAAACAGAAGACACCCTCTATTTTGCCTCAGACCGGATTGGGGGCCTGGGTATGTCAGACATCTGGTTTACCTACAAAAAAGCTGGCAGTGGCTGGGCGCCTGCCAGAAATGCCGGCCCTATTGTAAATACGCGTAGTAACGAAGTGAGTCCGTTCATTCACCCACTTTATAATATTCTATATTTCAGCTCTAACGGGCATATGCTCAATTTTGGAGAGTTCGATATTTACAAGAGCTACTGGCACAACGGAAAAGGAATTAATCCCCGTTGGGGAGAACCCATTAACATTGGACCCTTAGTAAATGGCAGGGGCAGCGAGTTTTACTTTACCATCGACTCCAATTCCAAAGACCTGTTCTATGCAGCAAGCAAACAGGAGAACATGGATAACCTGGACCTCTACTCTTTTCCGTTGCCTATGGGGGCCCAACCGCTTGCTACTACCAAGTTCAAGGGATCACTGCTTAACCAGGACTCCGGCCTCCCTTTTAAAGGTATTGTGAGCGTGATTGACCTTGACATGGGAGTAGAGATTGAACCCAAATACCTGCGCCCCAACGGCACCTTCGAATTTGATCTGATCAAGGACCGGAATTACCTGCTGGTGATCCAGGGCGATGACTTTTTCAGGATTGAGGAGATTTTTTACCTGGATGAGGACACAGAAATGCACCGCACCACGCAAAGCATCAGTAAGAAGCTGGAGTTTACCACCATTGACTTTGCCAGTAACAGTGCTACCGTTACGCCGGAAATGTATCCTGACCTGAACAAGCTGGCGAATTTTCTCATTGACCACCCGGATGTAAAGATGATTATTTCCGGCCATACCGATTCTGATGGAAATGAAGAACAAAACCAGCAGCTATCGCAAAAAAGAGCGCTGGCCATCATGGACTACCTGGTTCACTTTGCCAATGTAAACCAGGAGCAGGTTGAAGCAATTGGTTACGGAAGTGCCCGCCCCATTGTACCGGAAGAAAAGACTGAAGAAGATAAAAAGCTTAACCGGCGTGTAGAATTTGAGCTGATCCGCCCGGGAGAAGAAGAGGCGCGGAAGTAGCAGGAGATCTTCTATGAATGAAGGGTAATTGCGTTTTGGTAGAGGAAAAGTTGCATAACCTTCCCTTCTGCACAATAGTTATTTGTAAAAAATACTATGCAAACGCCGCTTATCTATCCGATTGGCCCGAACGGAAAAATCCCGAATAACCCTAAGTTGCCCCTATTACTCTACAGGCAGCTCTACCCCTATCCCGAAGGACTCAGGGACAAGTTCAATGCGAGTTTTGAGCAGAACAGCTGGGTTGGCAGCTGGACCAACGGGGTTTACGATTACCACCACTACCACAGCAATGCACACGAGGTGCTGGGCGTCTATAGCGGCCGGGCTACCCTGATCTTTGGTGGCCCCGGCGGACAGGAAGTGGAGGTTACCATTGGCGATATGGTGGTGATTCCTGCAGGTGTTGGGCATTGCTGCCAATGGGCATCAGAAGATTTTAAAGTCATTGGCGCGTACCCCAGGGGGCAGGAAGACTATGATATCTGCACCGAAAAAGATGATTTAGAGGAAAAGCAAAAGAATATTGAAAAAGTAGCCCTGCCCCTCGCCGACCCGGTTGCCGGGATAAAGGGACCTTTGCTGGAGGAGTGGCGCTAAGGAAAAATTTTATAATTAGATAGGTGTTCCGCAAAGGGAGTAGTGCTGGCTACTTAATTTAGCGGCAGGCAGTGCAAACAAAAGCGCTAGCAAAAGGCCTTAATCTGGCAGGTGTTACTGAATGCGAAAAACCTTGAAGTTATCGAACAGCTGATGGCTTCTGGTTGTGCGAAAACCAAAATAGCCTTCTGTATAGGGCGTAGTATCCCGCAACTCCCAATATAAAACATCATTTAAAAAGTACTGAACTAGCCCCTTGTTGACGATAATTTTAACGCAATAGTCGCGATTGCCCTCCAGTAGATGTTCTTTATCTGTATACTCTTTTAAAACCGGCTTTTCTTTATTGCTTTTGTACTTTCTAAATCTGGTCCGTGTATTGTCATGACCACCAACGCCGGCGTAATACAAATTTAGCCGATCATAAGCAGAGAATTTTCCATTTTGCTTCAACAGTACCTCTCCGGCAGGGTTGGTGGCCATCCAAAAAGCATTCATATCCGAAACACGATCGTTCTGTGCGCTTGAATCACTGACAAATACATTGTAGGTAATCATGATGTTTCCCGAAAGCTTTTCCTTAAACCAAATAGTAGCACCAGCGGAAGTGCTTAGCTCAAGCTTTTCTTTCCAGATCTTCAGCCTTGAGGTTTTAGGCTCCTCGAATTCAAACACCCAGTTCCTATAATCTTTTGAGAAATCTTCTGAAAAAAGCAGCCTGGCATTATGCGCTTTTTTTGGAGCTGATTCTTTACATACTACTCCGTTTTGCTGAGCGAAAACAGCCGTATGGATCAATAGTAGTAAACCTATAGATAGAACAGATTTCATATGATACAATTCATAAAGTTGAAGGCGTCCAGCAGATTCAACCAGTGCTAAAGGCTTAAGTTAAGGAGTTAGCTTGGTCATGAAACATTAGCTATAAAAGAAAGAAGCTGCCTTTGGAGCAGCTTCTGGTAATACTTGTCTAACATCCAGCTATCAATCTCTAAACTCTTCATCAAACGAAGAGGTTAAAAATATCATTGAAGAGCACAAGGCCCATGATTGCGAAAATAATGATCATGCCGGCTTTTTGGGCAACTTCCAGGAAACGGTCGCTCGGCTTGCTGCCGCTTACCATCTCGTAGGTCAGGAACATCACATGTCCGCCATCCAGGGCCGGAATGGGCAGGAAGTTTACAAAGGCCAGCCACATGCTCAGTAAGCCTGTAATGGTCCAGAAACGGGTCCAGTCCCAGGTGCCACCGTAAATCTCACGAATGCCTATAGGGCCCTTTACTGATTTAGAAATATTAACATCGCCGCTAAAGATCTTGCCAAAGCCACGGATGTTTAACCATACCGATTCAAAAGCCTTTTCTGTTCCTTTGGTAAGGGACTCAAAGGCACCGTACTTTTCTTCCCGAACGTCCAGCAAAGGCTCCGGCATAAAGCCAACCTTACCATCTTCGGTAACCTGTGCCGTTAATTGAACGGTGTTGGCCATGGCATCATCCTGCACCGTATACTGCCCTTCAGTGCTTGCCTTTGCTACATTGGCGGCCTCTCCGCGCAAAACTGTGAAGCGTACCTGCTTACCGGAGTTATCTGTTAACAGCTGGGTAAATTCATCGAAATAGCCAAAAGATTTACCATTCACAGCCACGATCTTATCGCCGGCCTGCAAACCTGCTTTTTCGGCATTAGATCCTTTTACTACTTCACCTATTTTAAAAGGCATTCGAATGGTAATAAACTGATCTGCTGTGTTCTTGTCTGTAAAAACTTCCAGTAGATCCGGCGGAATAGGAACATCCAGGACCTCGCCGCCACGCTGTACTGTATAATAGCTGTTCTCTCCTAGAATTACATCGGTGCCGCGGGCAACATCACTGAAACGCTCATACTCTTTGCCATTTACCTTCAGGATCTTATCTCCAGTCTTCAGCCCGATCCTCTGACCGTATTCAAGCGCGACAATACCATGCTCCAGCACTTCTTCACGCGGAATATAAGTATCGCCGTAGCGAAATGTCAGGAAAACAAATATGATAATGCCCAGCACGATATTCACGATAATGCCGCCCATCATAACAATGAGGCGTTGCCAGGCTGGCTTTGCCCTAAACTCCCAGGGCTGTGGCTCAGAGGACATGCTTTCCATATCCAGTGATTCGTCAATCATGCCACTGATCTTCACAAAACCACCCAGGGGGATAGCACCCAGGGCATATTCGGTTTCGCCTATTTTAAAACTAAAGATCTTTGGCGGAAAGCCGATGGAAAACTTCTCCACCCGCATGCCAAAGAACTTGGCTGCCAGCATATGCCCCAGCTCGTGCAAACCGATGAGGATGGACAAGCCCAGCAACAGCTGGCCAATCATAACAAGATTCTCCATGTATGGTATTAATGAACAGTATTGGAATTACACAACTCGCGTGCCAAACGACGCGCTTCTTTGTCGGTTTGAATATAATCGTCTAACGTTGGTTTTTCGATAAACGGTACTTTGGCCAGACATGCTTCTACGAGATCAGGCATATCCAGGAAACGGATTTTATCTTTTAAAAATTCAGCTACGGCCACTTCGTTGGCAGCATTTAAAATACAGGGTGCATTTCCACCCCTTTTCATGGCGTCAAAGGCCAGTGCCAGGTTCCTGAAAGTCTCCAGATCGGGCTGCTCAAAGCTAAGCTGAGGATAATCCAGAAAATTAAAGCGTGGAAAAGGCGACGGTAACCGCTCCGGGAAACTCAGGGCAAACTGTATGGGTACCTTCATATCCGGCAAACCCATTTGTGCCTTCATAGAGCTGTCCCTGAACTGCACCATGCTGTGAATAATGCTTTGCGGATGTACCACCACTTCTATTTGCTCGGGTTTAAGCCCAAACAGCCATTTGGCCTCTATTACCTCCAGCCCTTTGTTCATGAGCGAGGCAGAATCGATGGTAACCTTGGCACCCATGTCCCAGTTGGGGTGCTTGAGGGCCTGCGCTTTGGTGACCGCTGCCAGCTCCTGACGGGTTTTTCCCCGGAAAGGGCCACCAGAAGCTGTTAAAATAATTTTCTCTATAGGGTTATGAAACTCCCCAACCAGGCACTGAAAAATAGCAGAGTGTTCTGAATCTACAGGGTAAATGTTGACAGCTTTTTCCCGTGCTTTGGCCGTTACTATTTCGCCGGCAACCACCAAGGTTTCTTTGTTGGCCAGGGCAATGGGTTTGCCACTATCTATCGCCCGTAGCGTTGGCAACAGACCAGCATAGCCTACCAGCGCCGTAAGCACCAGATCTATGCTTTCCATTTCAACAACAGAAGCTAAAGCATTTGCACCGGCGTATACCTTAATGTCTTCTGGCAGCAAAGCGTCCCGCACCTGTTCATAGAGATCATCATTGCCAATCACTACTGCATTGGGCTTAAATGCCAAAGCCTGCTCTATCAGCAGGCGTGCGTTATTTTGAGCAGTAAGTACCTCCACAGCAAACTTATCCGAATGCTGTGCAATAACTTCCAGTGCCTGGGTGCCAATTGAGCCTGTTGAGCCCAGTATGGCAATGTGTTTCTTCTCTGTGTCTTTCAAAATACCTCCCTTAGTTCCTCCCAAAGAGAGGAGATTCCCCATGGATGAACCCTGCTGAAACAGGGGCCAATGGGGAGATTATAGCGCTGTTGCATAAGTGGCCAGGCTATCGGCCAATTTACGGTCGTTGCTCAGGCGGGGCACCTTGTTCTGACCACCCAACTTCCCCTGACTTTTCATGTATTGCTGAAAGGATCCGCGCTTCAGAGGCTTTACCTCCAACGGGCGCAATACAGCTCCGGTAATCAAATCGTTGTAGTAAGTGTTCCTGCGCTGAAGTTGCAAGTTAAGTTCTTTTTCAAAGGCCGCCAAATCTGCCGGCGGGGTGGCAAACTCTATGTACCACTCGTGCAGCGGCAGCCCTGCTTTGGGAGCAACCTGCGGCGCTACGGTAAACTCCACAAGCTCTACTTCCGGATGCCTGGCAATAG
>JASLAE010000126.1 GCA_030147305.1 Cesiribacter sp. | reverse complement strand
ACCAGGGAATACTCCCACCCCATGTCGGCAGAAAGATCTACGAATTTTTTAAGCTTATCGTAATCGCGTGGACTATCTGGTTCACTCCACCAGCTCCAGGAGGATTTTCCAGGCTTTACCCATGAAAAATCGCCATCCGTTTGCGGGTCTGCCACATGCGTTACAAGGTTAGATTCCACCAGTGTTGCCAGATCAGCACCCACTATTACCAGCCGCCAGGGCATTATCCAGGGTGTGGTGGAGCTGGCATTTACAGTTCCCTGACCAAAGACTTCATTTGCTTCGGGCTGGGCGATGAGGTAGAGGCCCTCCTGCCCCCCATTTTTTAAATGTGCCCCAAAATAATTTTGACCAACGTTTGACTCGGTGAGTAACAGCCAGGAATTGTTGGCATTGAATAATGCAGGAAAACTCCATCCGCCAGGATTGGGTGAAGGGGTACCTGCCTTGCCCTGAATATAATATTTTTCATAGGCAGGCGTGTATTCAGTAACGGTATCATAAGGCTGTATCCAGGATTGGCCAGTGGCAGGCACCTTAAAGCCGGTAAGCTCTCTGGTAACGGTTAACAGCGTATCTGCAGCTTTTGGAAATCCGTAGCGAAAGGCCACCCCATCATTATAAGCCCGGAAGGTGAGCTCCACTACAGCATCGTTCTTATTCGCAAATGTTAAAACCAGTTCGTTGGCGTAGTTTCTATTCTCTAGCCGCTTACCCCTGGTCAGGGTGTACGCTTCATCGATAAGGTGCAGGTCGCTGGAGGAAACAAACTTTAATCCCTCATCAAACTGCTGGTCTTCGCGGACGATCCCCAGCGGAGAGGGTTCTAGCACCTGAAAAACTTCCGTTCCGCTCAATCGCTGCACCTCATACTGTAGCCTGCCATCGGCAGCATTGTGCGATAAAATTACCTGTAGGTTTTCGTCGGGCGATTTTATTTGCCAGGAAGCAGGAGAAGGTGCATCCTCACTTTTATTAAGCGCATCTTTGCTTTTACAAGAGGCCAGTACTACAAAAACAAAACAGACCAGATAAAAGAAGTGCTTGAAAGGCATGGGCAGTTGCTGGAAATGGATTAAGCTTAAAGAATTCTCAAGCTTAAACAGATTACACTTCACATCTGTCCTGCCCTATGCTGGTTCATTTTAAGCTGGGGGTTGTTATCTAATACACTTCCTTTTCTCAGATGTCTTTGGCAAATAGAATACAACACCTACCGTAAAGCCATTGTAGCTGTGCCTGGTCTATTAAGTGTTAACCTGATGGCAGGCAAGAAGCTTATTCCTGCTGGACTTGCGTGATTTTTTCATTTATCTGGCTGAGAGTCACCTGTTTTGTATTTATAATTTTTTCAGCATCACCACTGCCTGATGCCAGATAAGCAAGTGATGGAAATCCGCGACCAGCCCTGACCTTCTTGTGTTATGATTCACACCATCGTACATGAAAAGCTGACTCCTTATCTGAATGTATGGCTGAGTTGCCAGAAAGATTAAGGTTTGTCAGGACAGTGCAGGATAGAACCCTTTACCCCATTGACTATATTTATGCAAGTAAGCTGATACAGGTTTATACTTTTACGCTAATTAGCTGAGCGTCTTGGATACACTGTATTCAACCGTACATCAGATAAGTTTCACAATATTCTATTGAAGTGCGTGTATCCCCGGGCAGAAATTTGTAGCCGGTGGTACTATGCATTAGAAATCAAAAAATTGGTTTAAGTTTTTACTTCATACATTTATACCTTAGAAGTGGTCATTTTTATGGCCACTTCTTTTTTTTGTCAGTTTAGTAGACTTAACTGCCGGCTAGCGCAGAACCAAACTGAAATATCCTGGTGTACTATACTAGTATGTAGGGCACATGCTGTAGAGAGGGAGAGGGTGCCTGCATTAGAAGAGGGCAAAGTTGGTTTTTAAGTTACCTGGGTATTCAAACAAATTCAGTAGTCTACTGAATTAATTGACAATCTATTCTCCTGAAAACCAGTCCTGCTGGCTGAGCATCCTCCTATAAGACGTTTCGTTACCATAGAGCAGGGAAAGCAGCAAAACGATTGTATTTAACTTTTACATCTATCCAATACTGTGTAGTATCATTTGAACTCTTCTGTAACCCTTACCTGGGCTTTACGCTATCCCTTTTCGGAAATAACTGCATGGTTTGCAAAGGTTATCAGTTGCCTGCTGGCAGTAGGATTTTAAAAGAATATTTTTCCTGACCTTTGTAGTTTTAACAGGCTACCAAATCCCTCTTAACAACTAAAAAAAGCTTACCGCAGTTACCTCTGTATTATTCCAGTTGCTTAGGCTGCCAGTGTCTTCTATCTATATTTTAATATATGATTCCGGAAAACAGCAACAAAGCCGATACTAATGGGATTCCTGGCTGCCATTTAATGTTCTACCTTCGAATAAACAAAGAGCCGATCATCAGACAAAGCACACCCAGCATTACAAAGCACGATTGAACTCCCATAAACAACTTCAGGAAAACCCATTTCAGCACTGGAATAGGGCATCTTCCGTTGATTTAGATCTTAAGGCCAGCATCAAAATATTCTAAAATAAGTTATCCTGGTACAGGACAGAGCATGATAGAAAATAAAGGCTATAGATGTATCATTGATGAAGTAAAGCACATTAGCGTAAAAAGCTGCCACATTTTACACGCCAGGCATATTATCCCCCGACCTACATCATCATAGAGAAATCTAATAAGAATGCTAACTACCTTTTTATATGAATCAAACACTTAAAACGCCGCGCTTCAAGCATGTTAGCTACCTCTGGGACGATGCGAAAGCTGCTGAATTGGAAGGAGACGAAGTTGCTCTGTTGATCTATCGTTCAAATTTGTTGGGAGCAGATCTTCGACTAACGAATTATGGTGGCGGCAACACCTCCTGCAAAACCATCGCTAAGCATCCGCTTACTGGCCAGCCAACAGAGGTGATGTGGGTAAAGGGCTCTGGCGGAGATCTTGGAACTTTAAAACGCAGCGGACTGGCAGCTCTTTATGTAGACCGATTACAAAGCCTTGTGAACGTTTACAGAGGTGTTGCTTTTGAAGATGAAATGGTGGCGCTTTTCAACCATTGCATTTTTGACCTGGCCTCTAAAGCGCCTTCTATAGACACTCCTCTGCATGGATTTCTACCATTTAAGCATATTGATCACCTGCACCCCGATGCCGCCATTGCCATTGCAGCCGCTAAAGATGGCGAACAAATCACCCGGGAGCTGTTTGAAGGTGCCATTGGCTGGGTAGACTGGCAGCGCCCCGGCTTTGACCTGGGGCTAAAACTACAGGCATGCCTGGAAGCAAACCCGGGTATTCGCGGCATTATGCTGGGCTCGCATGGCTTATTTACCTGGGGCGATACCGCCTACGAAAGTTACCTGAATACCCTGGATATCATTGAAAAATGTGCAGCGTATCTGGAACAACATATTGGCCGCAAAGGTCCTGTCTTTGGCGGTGCCAAATTGCAAAGCCCAGCCGCTGAGCAGCGACACAAGCAGGCCGCTGCCCTGGCACCTGTTTTACGGGGCCTCTGTTCCAGCGCCCAACACATGGTAGGGCATTTTACAGACGACCCCCGGGTACTGGAGTTTATCAACTCCAACGACCTGGAGCGACTTGCACCCATGGGCACCAGTTGCCCCGACCATTTCCTGCGTACTAAAATTAGCCCACTGGTACTGAACCTGGCTCCCGACGAGGATCTATCAGATGCAAAAGCCCTGAAAGAACGGCTTAAGCCGGCCTTCGAAGCCTATCGCCAGATGTACACCCAGTACTACGAAAGCTGCAAACACCCCAACAGCCCGGCCATACGCGACAGCAACCCCGTGATTATTCTCTACCCGGGCGTAGGCATGTTCTCTTTCTCCAAAGACAAGCAGACCGCCCGCGTGGCAGCCGAATTTTACACCAATGCCATCAATGTGATGAAGGGTGCCGAAGCCATTTCGGAATATACCTCGCTGCCCCGGCAGGAGGCCTTTAACATTGAGTACTGGCTGCTGGAAGAAGCCAAGTTACAGCGCATGCCCAAGCCGAAAGCACTGTCGGGTAAAATAGCCCTGGTAACTGGCAGTGCCGGCGGCATAGGCAAAGCCATTGCCAAACGCTTTATGGATGAAGGAGCCGTGGTAGTGATTAACGATCATGATACTGAACGGCTGATAAAAGCAATGGAATCCTTTGATAAAGAATACAATGCAGATCAGTATACCACCGCCTTGCTGGATGTAACCAACAAAGAACAGATTCAGGCAGCTTTCGATACCGCCAGCCTGACCTTTGGCGGAGTAGACATTTTGGTAAACTGCGCCGGGCTCTCCATTTCAAAACCGCTTGAGGAACACACTGAGCAGGACTGGGATGTTTTATACGATGTACTTGTAAAAGGACAGTTTCTGGTTACGCAGGCGGGTGTAGCCATCATGCGCCGTCAGGGGCTGGGAGGCGATTTACTGAACATAGTGAGTAAAAACGCCCTGGTATCAGGTCCAAACAATGCCGCCTATGGCTCGGCAAAGGCAGCCCAGCTGCACCTTAGCCGTCTCAATGCTGCAGAGCTGGGCGCCGACAAGATTCGGGTAAATGTGGTAAATCCCGATGCCGTTATTTCCGACAGCAAAATCTGGGAAAGTGGCTGGGCCGAGGGAAGAGCAAAAGCCTATGGTGTAAGTGTAGCGGAACTGCCTGCCTTCTATGCTAAGCGTACACTCCTGAATGAAACCATTTTACCCGAAGATATTGCCAGTGCCTGCTTTGTTTTTGTTGGCGGTGCATTGGGCAAGTCTACCGGCAATGTGCTGAACATAGACGGTGGCGTTGCCACGGCCTTTGTACGTTAAATTATGCACTTAGAACTGTAAAATGAATAAGGTTGTCGGAGCTACGTTCTCCGTTATATGATGTAGTCCTGAGACAAAATTATGCTATACTTATCTTAAATTTTGAATGAAAGGATATTAGCCCCTTGCTTGCGGGTATCCCGCCTGGCCGCCTCCAGGGTATGATACGTTAAAGATTCACGCTGAACCTGCACAATATGAGATTGGACATGGCCGGGGGTAAGCGCGCAAGATGAATGGCAGAGGGCCTGGAAATGCCAAGGCCCAATTTTTCTATAGCAAAATTTTAGACCAAATGATACTGGAAACTTATCAGATAGAAGCTCATAATCAGCAGCTGGCAACCCGGCATCAAAAAAAGCTGACGAGCCTCTATGATGATTATGCTCAGATCGAGGCTGTACTGGAGAAATTGCAAGCCTTCCAGATAGCCATACCCAGCTGGGCGCTGGGCACCGGCGGTACACGCTTTGGCCGCTTTTCGGGAGGTGGCGAGCCGCGCAGCCTGGAAGAAAAGCTGGAAGATGTAGCCCTGCTGCACCAGCTCAACCAGTCGAGCGGTGCTATTTCGCTGCACATCCCCTGGGATATTCCACAAAACATTCAGCACATTCGCAGCCTGGCCGCCCAGTGGAGACTCTCCTTCGATGCGGTAAACTCCAATACCTTTCAGGACCAGCCCGGTCAGCCCCACAGCTATAAATTTGGCTCCCTGCAGCATGTAGACAGGGCGGTGCGCCAGCAGGCCATCGACCATACCCTGGAAGTAATCCGCCATGGAAAGGCGCTGGGTTCCAAATCCCTGACCGTCTGGCTGGCCGATGGCTCTTCTTTTCCCGGCCAGCTCAACTTTAGAAAAGCCTTCCAAAATACGCTGGAGAGCCTGCAGGTGATCTATGCCGCAGTGCCCGACGACTGGAAGCTCTTCATTGAATACAAAGCCTTTGAGCCCAACTTCTACTCCATGACGGTAGGCGACTGGGGCCAGTCCCTGCTCTTTGCCAACAAACTGGGGCCAAAAGCCTACACCCTGGTAGACCTGGGCCACCACCTGCCCAATGCCAACATTGAACAAATCGTAGCCCTGCTGCTGATGGAAGGCAAGCTGGGTGGCTTCCATTTCAACGACTCCAAGTACGGCGACGACGACCTTACCACCGGCGCCCTGAAGCCCTACCAGCTGTTCCTGATCTTCAACGAGCTGGTGGAAGGCATGGATGCCCGGGGCATGAATCATGCCAGAGACCTGGGCTGGATGATCGATGCCTCCCACAACCTGAAGGATCCTTTAGAGGATTTGCTGCAATCGATTGAGGCCATTATGATCGCCTATGCGCAAGCCTTGCTGGTAGACAGGCATGCCCTGAACCAGGCCCAGCAGGAAAATGATGTGGCCCGTGCGCAGGAGCTCCTGCAGGGGGTGTTTCGCACCGATGTACGACCGCTGGTGGCCGAGGCACGCCGCCGGGCTGGCGCAGCGCTGGATCCTCTGGGCCTGTACCGTTCGTTAAACGTGCGGCAGCAGCTCATCCAGGATAGAGGACTTAAAACTGTCGCCACAGGACTATAGCATGCAGCAGCCCACTCCCGTCATTGCCATTTTTGATGTAGGAAAAACAAACAAGAAACTGTTTCTCTTCGACGAAAACTACCAGATTGTTTTCGAAAAGTCGGCACGTTTTGCCGAAACAGTCGACGAGGATGGCTTTGCCTGCGAGAACCTGGAGGCCCTGCGCCTGTCGGTGTTCGATTCGCTGATGGAGGTATTCCGGAAGAAGGAATTCGCTATAAAGGCCCTGAATTTTTCCACCTACGGCGCCAGCTTTATTTACCTCGATGAAGAGGGGCGAACGATTGCTCCCCTGTACAATTACCTGAAGCCCTATCCAGAGGCGCTGAAAAAACAGTTTTATGCTACCTATGGCGGCGAAGAGGCCTTCTCATTTTGTACGGCTTCGCCGGTGCTGGGCAGCCTCAATTCGGGCATGCAGCTCTACCGCATCAAATGGGAGAAACCTGAGCTATTTAGCAAGATCCGCTATGCGCTGCATTTTCCCCAATACCTCAGCAGCCTGATCTCAGGCCAGTATTATTCCGATCTCACCAGCATAGGTTGCCATACCAACCTGTGGGATTTTCAGAAAAACAGCTACCACCGCTGGGTGACCAAAGAAGGCATACTGGAAAAGCTGCCCCCCATTGCCACCTCCGACAAGGTAGTGCCCGCCGCTTTTTCCGGCAGCAACTTGCCTACCGGCATTGGCCTGCACGACAGCTCAGCTGCGCTCATTCCTTACCTGGTGAGCTTTCACGAGCCTTTTGTGTTAATCTCTACCGGCACCTGGTGCATCAGCCTCAATCCTTTCAACGCTACCCCTCTTAGCCTGGAGGAGCTGCGGCAGGATTGTCTCTGCTTTCTGGATTACCTGGGCAAGCCTGTAAAAGCCTCCAGGCTCTTTGCCGGCTATGAGCACGAAAAACAAGTGAAACGCATTGCCACCCATTTCAACCTGAGTTCGGTCTGGTATAGAACCATCGCCTTCAATCCCGAACTGGCGGCCAGACTGCTGCAAAAAAATGCGGGTGTCGCTGTGCTCGAAGCCAGCGAAACCCCTCCAACACTTGGCAAGTTCGAGCAGCGGGAGCTTTCCGGCTTTGCCACTGCAGAAGAGGCCTATCACCAGCTGATGCTGGACCTGGTGGTGGAGCAGGTAAAATCTACCCGCCTGGTGCTGCAGAATAGCCCCGTAAAGCGTATCTTCCTGGATGGAGGCTTTAGCAAAAATGCGGTATTCATGAATCTGCTGGCCAGCTTTTTCCCCGACCTTGAAATCTATGCCGCCTCCATGGCACAGGCCACTGCCGTGGGTACGGCCCTGGCCATTCATGGGGCCTGGAACACTAAGCCCCTGCCTACGGACATTATCAAACTAAAATATTATTCTCCCGGTCAGAAAGCGCTTATATGACAGTTGGCCTTTTCATCCCCTGCTATGTTGATCAATTCTATCCTAGGGTAGCCATTGCCAGCCTGCAGCTGCTGGAAAAGCTGGGCGTGCAGGTGGTGTACCCGCTACAGCAGAGCTGCTGCGGACAACCCATGGCCAATGCCGGCTTCGAACACCTCACCGGAGGTTGCAACGAAAACTTTATCCGCAATTTCGGGGGCTTCGACTATATCGTTTCCCCCTCGGGCAGCTGTGTGCTGCACGTAAAAGAGCACCTCTATGCCGATAGCCAAATCCAGCAGGCCGAGCAGATCAGGAGCCGGGTCTATGAGCTTACCGAATTCCTGACTGATGTGCTCAAAGTAAAAGCCCTGGATGCCCGCTTTCCCCATAAGGTTGGGCTGCACCAAAGCTGCCACGGCCTGCGCGGGCTGCAGCTTGGCGCCATGAGCGAGCAAATGGTGGCTCCCTTCTCCAAGCCTCAATTTTTGCTGGAACTGGTGCAGGGTCTGGAGCTGGTATCTCTGCAACGGCAGGACGAATGCTGTGGTTTTGGTGGCACCTTTGCCGTAGGCGAGGAGGCTGTTTCGGTAAAAATGGGCAAGGACCGCCTACGCGATCATGCCGGAGGGGGCGCTGCCTATATCACCAGTGCAGATATGTCGTGCCTGATGCACCTCGAAGGTATTTTACGCAGGCAGAAGAGCCCTATACAGGTAGTGCACATCGCTGAAATCTTAAACGCTGGCTTATGAGTGGGGAAAAAACACATGCCCAGCTGGCTTCGGCCTTTAATAAAGACGAAGACCGTGTTAACTGGCACGACGACACCCTCTGGTTTGTAAGGCAAAAGCGTGACAAAGCGGCTAAATCTGTGCCCGATTGGGAGGCTCTGCGGGAAACCGCCTCACAGATCAAAAACAACGTGCTGGCCAATCTCGACACCTACCTGCTGCAGTTCGAAGCTGGGGCCAAGGCCAATGGCATACACGTACACTGGGCCGCCGATGCGGGGGAGCACAATGCTATTGTCCACAGCATTTTTCAACAGCATGGCGTTCGGCAGGCAGTCAAGAGCAAATCCATGCTCACCGAAGAGTGCCACCTAAACGAATACCTGCAGCAGCAGGGCATCGAGGTAATAGATTCTGATTTGGGTGAGCGCATTGTGCAGCTGGCAAATCAAGCCCCCAGCCACATTGTACTGCCTGCCATTCACATCAAAAGAGAAGAAGTAGGCGAAATCTTTCACCAGCACCTGGGCTCTGCCAAAGGCGAAAAAGATGCGCAGGTGCTCACTGAAACTGCCCGCCAGCACCTGCGGCAGGTATTCCTGAGCCGAAAGATTGCTCTTACCGGTGTAAACTTTGCCGTGGCCGAAACAGGCGAATTTGTTGTGTGTACCAACGAGGGCAATGCCGATATGGGCGCTCACCTGGCCGATGTGCACATTGCCTGCATGGGTCTGGAGAAGATCATTCCCCTGCGCGAGCACCTGGGCGTATTTCTGCGGCTACTGGCGCGCAGCGCTACAGGCCAGCCGATTACCACTTACTCCAGCCACTTCCGCAAGCCTCGCCCCGGTCAGGAAATGCACCTGGTGCTGGTAGACAACGGGCGCAGTACCCGACTGGGCGAAGAGAGCTTCCGCAATGCCCTGAAGTGTATTCGCTGTGGCGCCTGCATGAACACCTGCCCCGTTTACCGGCGCAGTGGCGGGCACAGCTACCACACCGCCATTGCCGGACCCATTGGCGCCATCCTGGCCCCTAGTCTGGACAAGAAAAAATATGCCGACCTGCCCTTTGCCTCTACCCTCTGCGGGTCCTGTACGCATGTATGCCCGGTGAAGATAGACATCCACGACCAGCTTTATAAGTGGCGGCAGGTGCTGGTGCAGGAAGGGCACGTAGATAAAAGCAAGACGCTGAGTATGCAGGCCATGAAGGCGGTACTTTCATCGCCAGAGCTGTTCAGGCTTTCGGGTAAGGCAGGTCGAACCCTGATGAAACTGGCGCCCTTTGCCCTGAATAATCCGCTAAACCCCTGGTACAACCAGCGGGAAATGCCCAGCGCACCAGCACAGTCCTTCCACGACTGGTACAGAAAAAACAGCAAAACCAATGACCAATAGCCGCGATCAAATACTGGCCCGGCTAGGGGCCAACAAGCCTCAATCGCCCCCCCTACCGCAGATACCCATGCCAGCGATAGCCGGAGACCCTGCTGATCTGCTTGAGCAGTTTAGTACTGTGGCCGTAAGCATTGGCAGCAGCGTGTTCCGGGTGCAAAGCTATAGAGAGATAGAAAGTATTCTTGAGCAACAGTTTGGCGGTGCCCAACAGGTGATAAGCCGTTGTTCGGAGCTCCAGTCTTTTGCTGCCAATGGTTCTGCCGAAAACGGGACTCCGCACGCATTGGAAAGGGTAGATCTGGCCATTCTCCCCGGGCAGCTGGGGGTGGCGGAGAACAGTGCCATCTGGGTAACCGAAAATGAGATGGGCCAGCGGGTGCTGCCCTTTATCTGCCAGCACCTGGCCCTGATCCTTCCAGCACGTGCAATAGTTGCCAGCATGCACCAGGCATATCCGCTTCTGAAAGATGAAGTTTCAGGTTATGGTGTTTTTATTGCCGGTCCTTCTAAAACAGCCGATATCGAACAATCTTTGGTACTGGGTGCACACGGACCACGCAGCCTTAGCGTTTTTATTATTGGTGAATAATTCTCATTTATATATTATTATTAAATATTTATGTGGAAACTTGCACCGAACGCCCAGCATTCAGCTTTTTTAACTCAGGATCGGATGAAATATGCTAATTTCTATAAGGCTGTTCAGATAGATGATCTTTCCGCAACTCCCAAATACCTGCAGCTGGCTAATGCCATCATTAGTGCTATTGAAGAGGGGCAGTTAATGAAAGACGAGCTTCTTCCCTCTATCAATGAAATAAGCTTTGAATATGAAATCTCCCGCGATACCGCCGAAAAAGGCTATAAATATCTGAAAGGACTAGGTGTACTGAACTCCTACCCCCGCAAGGGCTACTTTATTGCCAATGTAGATTTTCGACAGAAGCTCAAGATATTCCTGCTTTTCAACAAGCTAAGCGCGCATAAGAAAATTGTTTACGATGCCTTTGCTGCTGCACTGGGCGATCAGGCCCTCATTGACTTCTACATCTACAACAATGATTATAGCCTGTTCAAGAAATTGCTGAAGAACCGGCAGGAAGATTACTCTCACTATGTGATCATTCCGCATTTTCTGGAAGGGGGCGACAAAGCCCACGAGCTGCTCAACAGCATTCCTAAAGACAAACTGGTGTTGCTGGACAAGAAGTTGCCAGACGTGGATGGTGAGTATGCAGCAGTCTATGAAAATTTCGAGAAAGACATCTTCGAAGCCCTGCAGGAAGCCCGGGAACAGCTGCGGAAGTACCAAACCATTAAGCTGATCTTTCCGGAAAACAGCTACTATCCCGTCGAGATCATCAATGGGCTGAGGAAGTTTTGCACGGCTTACAATTTTCAGTGGAAAGTGATCAGCTGTATTGAAACCGAGCCCATGAACAAAGGAGAGGTGTACATCAATGTAATGGAAGATGACCTGATTACGCTGGTGGAGCGCACCATAGAACAGAACCTGAAAGTAGGCAGCGACATCGGCATCATCTCTTACAACGAGACCCCTTTCAAGCGCATCATCCTGAATGGTATTACCACCATCTCGACCGATTTTAAAAGTTTGGGCACCACGGCTGCAAAACTTGTGCTGGAGAATTCCAAAGAGCACCTGGAGGCTCCTTTCCGGCTAAAACTGCGGAATTCACTTTAATTTTTTTATTGCTTATCAGGAATGATGCCGTTCCTTTCCGTAGTGTCTTTATAAGGCAAGGACGCTATGGGGGCTGGTACAAAGCTTTCGGTCTTTAAATTCTTAGCCTGTAGAAAGCATTTGGCTGTACAATCTCCTACCAAAAGAAAATCCAGCTTCCACATCTGGACAGGAGCGGTAAAATTTAGCTGTACCTTATCCAAAGCTCGATCCAGAAGGCCATCCATCATTACATGGCTCCTTTTCTTACTCAACCATTACCGATAACTCTATTTCCGGCACAGCTGGCATCCTCCTGCGGGGGAGGTGCTCCAGAATCTCCTTAATAAAGTTTAAGGAATCTCGACATCAATTCCTTTAGAACCTGTGGTAACAAGCACCTCTTTGATCGCTCCTTTGAAAAAAGAAACCCGGTTCATGCGCATGCCAATAGCGGTCTTGGCTGCTGCGCTAATGGGCTGGTAGTGGATCGTCCCCGATAGCTCCTCCACACCATTAACAAAGCCTTTGAGCTTTCCCGCTTTATACACCAGCCGCATGCGTGCCCACTCCCCTACGGGATGGGTCCTGGTAGAATCGATCAGGGTGAGGGCCTCGGTTTCGGAGCGCATAAACAGGTCAGGATACCACTCGCCACGGCTGTTGAGCCGGAGCTCCATGAGAATGCGGCGGTTTTCGTTTTCAGGATCCTGGATGTGCAAAAAGCGCTGCTCCCTATTCTCAGGATAGCCTGCATAGGGCTTGAAGACCACCTCAATGCTAAATGCCTCTGCACCCACAAGCGGGTTTACCTCATACAACAAGCCATCATCCACCCCATCAAATTCATAGGCGACCCCTCCACCCGCTACAGGCACCGAGCGGGGGTTGCCCACCTGCAGAGCCGTGTATTCTGCCATCAGATTGTGGTGATCTTTTAGGTTCGTCTGCGGTTTGGTAGCGACGCAATTGCCCAGCAGCAGGCAAAACGCCAGCAGCAGCGAGAGGGAGCGGTAGCGTTGGTGCAACATAAGGATGCAGTTTAATAAATTTCGCCCATGGCTTTAGGCCAGGTAAATAGGGGTATTTTCCCGCGAAGATTGATAAATGGCCTTGATCACGGCCAGGGACTTTCGGGCAGACTCTCCGTTCACCAGGGGCTCCCGATCTTCGCGTATAGCCTCCACCAGATCCTGCAGCTGGGCCATGTGCAGTTTATAATCAATGGCCATTGGATCCGATGCGCCGCTTTTGGCGCCGAGCTTGTCTGTATTCAGGGGACTCTCTTCCCCTAGTATGTTCCAGGCTATCAGCTCTCCACCTTCCAGGATAATACTTCCCTTTTCTCCATAAACCTCAAGCCGCTCGGGGTATCCCGGATACAGGGCCGTACCCCCTGCAATAGTACCCATGGCCCCATTTTTGAAATTCAGCAGCGCCACCCCAAGGTCTTCTCCTTCAATCTTGTGCAATACGGTCTTTACCTGCCCATACACACGCTCCACATCCTGCATAATGTCCAGCAGCAGATCGATGGTATGAATGCCCTGGTTGATCAGGGCTGCTCCACCATCTCCCTCCAGGGTACCTTTCCAGCCACTGCTCTGGTAATAGGCAGGGGCTCGGTACCACTTGATGTACGCATTCCCCATCAGCAGTCTTCCCAGCCGGCCACTGCTCACAGCCTCTTTTAAGGCTCTATAGCCTGGTTTAAACCTGTTTTGAAAAACACAGCCCAGCTTCACGCCTTGTGCCCTGCATGCAGCGATCATTTGGTCGGCGCGTTCCAGGCTTACTTCAAGGGGCTTTTCGGTCAAGACATGCTTGCCAGCCCTGGCTGCGGCCAGCACAGGCTCCAGGTGGTTGCCGCTTTCGGTACAAACTGCCACAACATCAATATCTTCCCGGGCCAGCAGCTCTTCCATTCTGTAGTAGGCACTCACGCCAAACTTCCGGGCAGCCTCCTGTGCCCTGGCCTCGGTAGAGCTGCAAACTGCCCGTAGCTCGCAGCTTTCCAGTTCCTGGATACTGGCCGCATGATGGGTAGCTATTGCTCCCGTTCCAATGATGCCAAAGCCTAATTTTTTATTTTCCATACGATAATGGTTACTATTCTTTTAAGAACAGCGTGGCAGGCAAAAGACCCTTGCTGCTTATTTGTTTTTCTTTACTAAGTGTCTAATGAGAAGCTATCTGTTCCATTACCCAGTTTGTTCGTGCTCCTGAGGTACCGCTGCTGGGGCAGGTGCCTGTACCCAGCAGGTCCTGCACTACTAATTCGATCAGTGGCTGCTGAATATGCCGGGGCATGGTAAAACTAAATTCCTGCCTGCCCTTGCTGCTTGTTTCCAGCAACACGCTTGAGCCATTAAAGGTTGGATACGAAAGCTGTCCTTTGCTGCCAATGATGGTCGTGACATCTGTTTCTGAAGCTTTGTCGCTGGTAAAGCACCAGCTGCCTGTACCCAGCACGCCACTCTCAAAGCGAAAGCAGCCGCTAACAATATCTTCTGCCTTGTATTGCCCGGCCTGGTTTGCAGAGAAACCTTTTGCAGAAGCTATCGGGCCAAGCAGGAAGTCAAGAAAGTCGAGCTGGTGCGCGGCCAGATCCCAAAAGTAGCCTCCTCCAGCTATATCCGGATCCACCCGCCAGTTGTGCTCGTGAGAGCTCTCCGGCTTACCTGCTTTGATCAGCTGAATGTTGACCATCCGCACCGCTCCGATAGCGCCGCTCCGGATCAGCTCCCGGACTTTCAGAAAATTTGGCAGGGCTCTGCGGTAATAGGCTACATACAGCGGCACCCCTGCCTGCTCACATACCCTGATCATATCCAGACATTCCCCATAGGTTCTGGCCATGGGCTTTTCCACATACACCGGCTTGCCCGCAGCCGCAGCCTTACGCGTAAGCTCGGCGTGTGCATTGGGCGGTGTCGCTATATAAATGGCATTTACATCAGGATCGTTGATCAGGGCATCAGCATCGTCGCACCATTTGGGTACCCCATGCCTGCGTGCATAATCCGCCGCTTTCGCCCCATTTCGGCGCATCACAGCTACCAGGCTGGACTGTGCAACCAGCTGCATGGCAGGAGCACTTTTCACCTCACAAACATCTCCCGCTCCCAGTACTCCCCAGCGCACCTCCGAATCCTGTATCTTTTTCATCTTTTATGATCTCTATTGAACAAAAAATTTAGCGCTGTGGCAGTGCTCTACCTATAGCCCAACACCTCTTCCCAAATCTTCGCCTCCACCGGCACGCCCTTTTCCAGGTTGGCTGCCCGGGTAGCGGCTGAGCTTGCGCCGGGATAGCGTACATGAAATCCCTCAAAGGTGGCCGAAGCTTCCAACTGCCGGATAATTACGTCCAGCCGCTTTTCGGGATACTGATCCACACCCAG
>JASLAE010000122.1 GCA_030147305.1 Cesiribacter sp. | reverse complement strand
CCAGGCATCTTGCTGGGGGGCGTACAAGCTTCAGAGAAGCCCAATTCAAAGGAGATACCTGGGGCTCTTCGGGTTTGGTCACTACCTTAGAAGATTTGCTTCGCTGGGATAATAATTTCTACCAAAACCGTCTGGGAGCAGCCAGGCCAGCACTGATCCAGCAGCTCTTGACAAGGGGCCAGTTGGAGGATGGAAGTACCATAAGCTACGCATATGGGCTTGAAGTGGCTCCATATAAAAATTACCTGGCTGTTAGCCATAGTGGATCAGATCCTGGCTATAAAGCAGAACTGGTGCGTTTTCCTGAAGAAAAACTCTCGGTAATTTGCTTAGGCAATACCAGTAGTTTGTATCACCTCACCAGTCAGCTACTGCAAATAGGTGAATGGGTGCTGAAGGGAAAGGTTGTTCCAAAGCCTGCACCTGTTGACAGTGAGATTTCAGATAAGTTGCCTGGCTACTATCTGAACAGGGAGAATAATACCGATCTGCTCCTGGTGTGTAAGCGCGACGGTGGCCTGTATGCAAGCCAGTCACTAGAAGGTTATCAGGAGCCTTATATACAGGTGGCAGAGAATGTTTTCCAGGATAAGAGTGGGAATAGCTTTCAGAACATCCCGGCTGTTGCAGGCGAACCTCAGCAGATCCTGTATCACAGAAGCAGGGAACGAACTTACCGGATGCAAAAGTTTAACCACATGCCCATTAGCCCTGCTGAGCTAAAAACCTATGCCGGCACTTACTACAGCACGGAACTGGATAAAAAATACAGGCTTCGCGTACGGAAGGGGACGCTTTGCCTGGTGCTGTACGGCTTATTCAAGGTTCCGTTTACGCCCCTGGAAGGAGATCGGTTTATTGGCGACCTGTTTGGGAGCAACTGTATCCAATTCACCCATACAGCCGATGGCAGTATTTCAGGTTTTCGCTTTCATCGTAACGGGGTGAGCAATCTTCTGTTCCAGAAGCAGCCCTAGGCATGGCTGCTCCTTTCTCCAATTCTATTTCAATACCACTTAATTCTTTCTTTCTTATGAAAAAGTTATTTTTCATTGCCTGCTTTCTATACGCTTCGGGCGAGGTATCGGCACAACTTCCCAAACACGAAATTCGCTTATCCGCAGGCATTTTGCAGGGTAAGATGCTGGACCGGCAGGCATCGCCCCTGGTATACAAGCACCAGGCAACAGCAGCGGCCATTGGCTATTATCACCGCAGCGATAGGGCGCGATTTACTGTGAATCTATCCCCGGCATTGGGCACTAACCTGCCTGAGCGTTTCGGAGAGCGCACTTATGGCGATGAACAGCACCATTACACCATTTCCTCGGCCTATTACGGTGCAGCATTTAGCCTTGGTTACCTGCGGGCAATCCGCAAAACAGATCAAAACTTTAAGCTATTTCTGGGGGGAAAGCTGGAGAACCAACTGGCCGTATCGGATGCCATCGCCAACTTTTACTGGGCCATGAATGTGGCCTCGCTGCAGGCGCATCTCCAGGGGGAGTATAGCCTTGGGAGCAGGCATGCCTTCATTGCCAGCATCAGCACTCCTGTGTTTGCTGCAGTTACGCGCCACAACTGGGCTAATTTCCCAAAATCTGCCGACGATACTAACTTCAAGGCCTTTTTCAGGCAGGGAACTGACTTAACAGGCCCACACCGCTTGCACCAGGTTTCCACGCAGGCGGTCTATAATTTTCGGCTAAGCCAGCATTTTTCTCTTGGTGCCCATTGGGACTTTCACTGGCTCTCATACAGCAAACCCAGGCCCGTCCGTACCTACACGCACGCTTTTCTTTTCAGTACTGCTTATACTTTTTAAGATTCTATACCACTTACAGACATGAAAAATCTTCTCCCTATACTCTTTAGCATTTCAGCCTTAATGCTCAGCAGTGGATGCGAAAAAGAACTGCTAGGACCGGAGGTGCCCAACACCCCGGAACAAAATTTTGAAGCACTCTGGCAGGAATTTGACCGGATGTACGGCACCTTTACGGTAAAGGGAATTGACTGGCAGGCCCTGTACCAGCAGTACCGCCCACAGGTTAGCGCTAACACCACAGAGCAGGAGCTGTTTTTGATCATAACCCAGCTGCTCGATCCACTGGATGACAACCATATTTACCTGCGTGCCCCCCGTTCGGCGGGCATCCTAGACTACAGCGGGGGTATTCTGGGCAGAAGCCAGCAGGATGATTATAGCAGCAGCGTGTTGGAGCAGTATCTACAAACCAGGTACAATTATGGCAAAGCCTTTACATGGGGATGGCTTACAGCTGATATTGGTTACATCCATGTGCATGATCTCAGCTATGATTATAACTATTACCCCGAAGCCATGGACCACATCCTGAACGCACTGAAAGATGCCAATGCCCTAGTGGTAGATGTACGTGAAAACTGGGGAGGCGAAGATCGGGTAAGCCAGTACTTAGCCAACCGCTTCGCTACCACTACAAGTCTCTCCTTTACCGCCCGGCTGAGGAATGGCCCCTCGCACACTGATTTTGGTCCCGAGCTCAGGTTCTACACCAGGCCTGAGGGAGCTTTTCAATATACAAAGCCCGTAGTGCTGCTCACCCGTAGGGCAACCTTTAGCGCAGGGGAAACCTTTGTGCTTGCCATGCGCCAGAATGCCAATGTAAGGGTAGTAGGCGATACAACCGGTGGAGCCCTTTCCGATGCCGTTCGGCGGGAACTGCCCAACGGGTGGGTGTATCGCCTGCCTATCGCCGATGTTCGCGCTGCGGATGGCAAAAATTACGAGAGCATTGGTATTGCCCCGGATGTGCTGGTAAAAAATACTAAAGAAGAACTGGAAGCGGGAAGGGATAATACCCTGGAAGTGGCGCTTGGGTTGTTAGACTAGCTCATTCTCTCATTCTATAAACAGATTGGGGACTCCTGCATCGCTTGTTAACATTTCTCTCTGAATCTTTTCTCATATTTAATCATGATGTTATTATTCCGCAGAGTCAGGTATGATAATCCGTGGATGTAAAAATATTTGTGCTGGAAAGGTGATGACATAAAGTTTGTGTATAGCAGGTTAAGTTCTCCAAAATAAACAATCATCCTATTCACTTCTGTTCCTAAACTTGAGGGGCTATTATTTAACTCATAACTGTTCTTTTAAGCAACATGCAGTTAGGTTGAGAAAAAAATATTAGGTCCTATGTAGGCCCTGTTAGTATGTAATTAGCTTATGTACAAGTATTTGAGTACTACTTGAGGGGGGTGGTGCTCGCAAGGGCATGGAGGTTCGAGTCTTCTCATGCGCACATTTAAAAGGCCTTTTTCTTCGGAAAGAGGCCTTTTTATTTTTCAGCGTGCTTCACCTCAGTTTCCCCATCATTACTTCTGATATATCTGTTGAGATTCTTGTACTTATTAGTGCACCGCAAGCAAATGCAACATCAGGGTTTATGGAAAATTTTGATGTGTCTGGCACTGCTTCCTCCCAACATAACATCTGCTTTG
>JASLAE010000083.1 GCA_030147305.1 Cesiribacter sp. | reverse complement strand
GTCGGGCGTAAGGAATGCAGACAAAATAATGGCTTATGCAGTAGCCCAGGCCAGGCTCCTTTTTGACCAGCTAAGCAGCAACAGGTTTCAGCTTATCATAGGTGGAGACTGCAGTATCTTAATTGGCAGTGCAATAGCCTTAAAACAAAAGGGTACATACGGATTATTCTACCTGGATGGCCATACAGATTATATGCTGCCAGAATTATCCCAAACTGGTGGCGCAGCGGGTATGGACCTGGCCATTGTAACGGGCAACGGGCATGCAAAGCTGACAAACCTGTTTGGCCTTCAGCCTTATTTTGAAGAAAAAAACGTGTTCTGCGTAGGCAACAGAGAATATGATGAAGACTACGTTCGGCCGATCATAGCATCTGACATCAGCTATTTCGATTTGGTTGCCCTTAGGAAACATGGTCTAGCCAATACTGCAATCCATTTTTTGAATATGGTTGAGGAGCATCGTCTGGATGGATTCTTTATCCACCTGGATGTTGATGTGTTAGATGATGAGATCATGCCTGCAGTGGACAGTAGGGAAAAAGGAGGGTTGTCCTATGCTGAGTTTACCGAATTGCTAATGCCCCTACTTACATGCCCAAAGGCAGTTGGCCTTGAAATAACAATTCTTGATCCAACACTGGATAGTAATGGCACCTACACCACTGGCTTCATCCAACACCTTGTACCCTTACTTAAGCATACAAAAAGACACCACTTACCCTTGTAAAGTAGCATGTATCTGCGCATTCCATAGGCTGTTGTCATCTCGTTACTGAAGTGCTGCTTTGCTTATACTATCTCCTCCGTTAAGGGGTTTTAAACGGCTATATTTCGCAGGCATTTATACCCCCTGGGATAAAAAGGTATTACCCGGAAGAGAACTCTTATCATCCAGAAAGAAAACCCCGTTTGCACTTGTATGCTGGTCACTCAACTCCAGTACCTGTTTCCTTAAACCTTCTTCCTATTATTTAGTACTTTAGAAAACAGTTTTCAGGTCCCTGTTTTGGCAGGGCAGTTAAACTGATCAACAGATATAATTTTAGGAATTAGACGTCCCGCAGGGAAGAAGTTATCACAACATGAAAATTGAAAAAACCGGCTTTGGTAAAACAGAAGAAGGGATCTCCATTGACCTGTACACCCTTACCAACGATAGCGGACTTGAAATCCGCATTACCAATTATGGAGGAATCATTACCGCTCTGAAAGCACCGGATCGGGAAGGCAGGCTGGAAGATGTTGTGTTAGGCTTCGATACGCTGCAGGGTTACCTGCAGGAGCTGTACCAGCTGGAAAACCCGTACTTTGGTGCACTTATTGGCCGCTACGGTAACCGCATTGCCAAAGGCAGATTCACCCTCAGGGGCAAAGAATATACCTTGGCGACTAACAATGGCCCCAACCACTTACACGGTGGTAATAAAGGCTTCGATAAAGTAGTATGGGAGGCAGAAGAACAGCTTACCAATGAGGCCGTGGGCTTAAAACTTAGGTATGTAAGCCCCGATGGCGAAGAGGGTTATCCCGGCACGCTTAAGGTGGAGGTAACCTATCTGCTCAACAGCAACAATGAACTGAAGATTAGCTACACCGCCACCGCCGATCAGGAAACGCCTGTTAACCTGACCAATCATACATATTTTAACCTCAGGGGGAATGCAAAGGGCGATATTTTAGATCATCAGGTCATGATCAATGCCGACCGCATCGTCGCCATAGACGAAAATTCTATTCCTACGGGAGCGCTTGCAGCGGTTAAAGAGACACCCTTTGATTTTAAAGCACCAACTGCCATTGGAGCGCGCATATCGGCAGACCACGAGCAGTTAAAGAACGGACAAGGCTATGACCATACTTTTGTGCTGAGGGAAGCCGCTGGTAATTTACTGCTTGCTGCTACCGTGCTGGAGCCAAGCAGCGGCCGTTACCTGGAAGTATTTACCACAGAGCCTGGCGTGCAGCTTTATAGCGGAAACTTCCTGAAAGGAAACCTGGTAGGAAAAGGCGGCGTGGCCTATCAGAAGCGCTGGGGCTTGTGTCTGGAAACACAGCATTTCCCTGATTCACCCAACCAGCCCCATTTTCCTTCTACCATTTTAGCATCAGAAAAATCCTATCATACGACCACTATCTATAAGTTTTCAGTAAAAAATTCGTAAATAGTTACCGCTGACAATCTCAACCAACCAAAACTGCTACGCTAAATGGAATTTTCAACCCTAGACATTACCATTTTTGTTCTCTACTGCCTATTGATTATCGGTATAGGCCTTTGGGTAAGCCGGGAAAAAGAGGGGCACGAAAAAAATGCCAGCGATTACTTTCTGGCCAGTAAATCACTGCCCTGGTGGGCCATTGGTACTTCGCTGATTGCCTCCAACATTTCAGCCGAACAGTTTATTGGCATGTCGGGCTCTGGCTATGCCATTGGCTTGGGTATTGCTACTTACGAGTGGATGGCCGCTATTACCCTGCTGGTGGTAGCCAAATGGTTTCTGCCGGTGTTTCTGCAAAGGGGCATCTATACCATGCCCCAGTTTCTGGAAATGCGCTTCGACAGCCGGGTGCGTACCAGCATGGCCATCTTCTGGATCCTGGTGTACATTTTCGTAAACCTTACTTCTGTGCTGTACCTGGGTGCGCTGGCCATGAAGACCATCATGGGTGTAGACCTGATGTGGGGCATCATTGGCCTTGCAGTTTTCTCCGCCGCCTATACCATCTATGGTGGTTTGAAAGCGGTTGCCTGGACTGACGTTGTGCAGGTAATCTTCCTGATTGGTGGCGGTTTGCTTACCACCTATTATGCACTGGATGCAGTTGGTGGCGGCGAAGGAGCTGTGGCCGGTTTTGGCAACCTGCTGGAGCAGGCGCCCGAGAAGTTCGATATGATCCTGGATCCTGACCACCCGGCTTATGAGTTCCTGCCGGGCATCAGCGTATTGATTGGCGGTATGTGGATTGCCAACCTTAGCTATTGGGGCTTTAACCAATACATTATACAGCGGGCGCTGGCGGCAAAAAGCTTATCAGAAGCACAGCGCGGCCTGGCGTTTGCAGGTTTCTTAAAGCTGCTCATGCCTTTAATTGTTGTGGTCCCAGGCATTGTGGCGTTTGCATTACAGGCGGATATCCAGAAATCTGACGAAGCCTATCCCTGGTTGCTGAATAACTTTATGTTCACCGGTGCTAAAGGCCTTGCTTTTGCTGCACTGATTGCTGCAGTAGTATCTTCGCTTAGCTCCATGACCAACAGTACCTCTACCATCTTTACCATGGATATTTACCGTTCCTTCATAAATAAAACCGCCACAGAGAATAGCCTGGTGCGGGTGGGAAGGATCGTCAGCGCAATTGCCCTGGCCATTGCCGTGGTGGTGGCACCGCAGCTGGCTGCACTGGATCAGGCCTTTCAGTTTATTCAGGAATTTACCGGCTTTATCAGCCCGGGCATTGTGGCCATTTTTGTGCTGGGACTGTTCTGGAAAAAAGCCACAGCCAATGGCGCACTCTGGGCGGCCATACTCTCTATTCCTCTTTCATTCCTGTTAAAGTTTATGTCGGAAGGTTCTCCTGCTCTGGGCTGGGAGCCGGTCTTTAATATTGCCTTCCTGGACCGGATGGGCATTGTGTTCCTGATCCTTTGTGCTGTTATGGCGGCCATCTCACTCTATGAAGGAAAAGGCACAGAGAGCCCTAAAGCAATTCATGTTGAGCGTAGTTTATTTTATACCGGAACAGCTTTTAATATATCTGCCATTACTATTGGTGCCATTGTTGCCGTATTGTACATCTTGTTCTGGTAAGCAGCAGGCGCTGATACTATTTTTAACTTTTTAATCATGAACCAAACCATTATACAGGACAAGTTCAAAGAACTTTTTACCTATACTCCCCTGCTGGTGCGCTCTCCGGGCAGAATTAACTTAATTGGTGAGCATACCGACTATAACGATGGCTTTGTACTGCCTGCCGCCATCGATAAAGAAATGATATTGGCAGTAGCAAAAAATGATTCTGATACCTGCCGGCTCTTTTCCATAGATTTTAATGAAGCCGTGGCCTTTAACCTGCAGGACTTTAAGCCCTCCGAAAAAGGCTGGCCCAACTACATCATGGGTGTTGTTGATCAGCTGCAAAAAGCAGGGCATCAGGTAGGGGGATTTGATTGTGTTTTTGGCGGTGATGTACCGATCGGCGCAGGCCTTTCATCATCAGCCGCGCTGGAATGCGGTACTGCCTTTGCCCTCAACAAGCTCTTTGACCTCAAGGTAGATAAGATCAGCCTGATCAAGTATTCACAAAAAGCAGAGCATGTATTTGCGGGCGTGATGTGCGGCATCATGGATCAGTTTGCATCTGTTATGGGAAAAAAGGACTATGCCATTCAGCTCGACTGCCGTTCGCTGGAGTTCAACTATTTTCCCCTGAACCTGCGGGAATACCAGATTATCCTCTGCGATACCGGTGTTAAGCATGCCCTGGCCAGCTCGGAATACAACACCCGCCGCATGGAATGTGAGCAGGGCGTGGCCAAAGTACAGGAAAAGCACCCGGAGGTGCGCAGCCTGCGCGATGTAACGCTTGCAATGCTGGAAGAAGCAACACAGGAATTAACGCCTACCATTTACAAGCGCTGCCGCTATGTAATAGAAGAAAATGAACGCCTCTTAAGTGGTTGTAAGCTGCTGGAGCAGGGCGATATCAGGGGCTTTGGGGAAAAGATGTATGGCTCTCATGAAGGCTTGTCTACGCAATACGAAGTAAGCTGTCCGGAGCTGGATTTTTTGGTAGACTATACTAAAAATGTGCCCAGCGTAGTTGGGGCCCGCATGATGGGTGGCGGCTTTGGCGGTTGCACCATTAACCTGGTAGCCATAGAAGAGAAAGAAAACTTTATCGGGGAGCTGGCAAAAGCTTACCAGGCACAATTTGGTATTGAGCTGAAGACCTACGAGGTTACTATCTCAGATGGCACTGGACTGGTGGCTTAAGAGACTACCGCTGTAACAAAAATTAATGAACCTGGTTGAGCTTTCAAACCAGAGGCAAAGCGCATCAAATAATAGGTAAATGGGCCAATTTAATTTCGAAGACCATTCTCACAGAAGATATAATCCGTTAACGGGGGAGTGGCTGCAGGTATCGCCGCACCGGGCCAAACGCCCCTGGCAGGGGCAGCAGGAAAAAACTGCAGAAGCCGAACGGCCTCATTACGATCCTGACTGTTACCTCTGCCCGGGCAATACCCGCGCCAACGGCGAGGTAAATCCAGCCTACAGTGGTACCTATTCTTTTAAGAATGATTTTGCTGCCATTACCGAAGACGTACCTTCCGGTAAGATGGAAGAGGATGAATTTTTTCTGGCCAGGAGCGAGCGTGGTATCTGCAAAGTAATCTGCTTTTCGCCCCGGCACGACCTCACCATTCCAGAGATGGAAATAGAAGCCATTAGCAAAGTAGTAGCGCTTTGGAAACAGGAATACCAGGAACTTGGAAGCCTGGATTTTATAAATTATGTGCAGATCTTCGAAAATAAAGGATCTGTTATGGGAGCCTCTAACCCGCATCCGCACGGGCAGATCTGGGCACAGGAATCAATTCCCGATGAGCCGGCTAAGAAGCAGCAGCACTTCCTGGCCTATTACCAAAAGCATGGTAGTACCCTGTTGCACGATTACCTGCAGGCGGAGCTGAAAAAGGGAGAACGCATCCTCTTCGAGAACGAACATTTTGTTGGGCTGGTCCCTTTCTGGGCAGTATGGCCTTTTGAGGCAATGATTATAGCCCGCCAGCCTGTTGCCAGTATTGCCCAGCTGCAGGATGAGGAAATGCTTTCCCTGGCCGATGCCTATAAGCAGCTTACCATCCTTTACGATAACTTATTCGAAATATCCTTTCCCTACTCTGCGGGCATACACCAGGCCCCAACAGACGGGCAGGAGCATCCCGAATGGCATCTGCACATGGCTTTTTATCCGCCGCTGCTCAGGTCTGCTACGGTTAAGAAGTTTATGGTTGGCTATGAAATGCTGGGCAATCCCCAGCGCGACATCACGCCCGAAACGGCCGCTGCACTCTTAAAGAAACTGCCTAAGGTGCATTATAAGCAAGGTTAACGCTAAAGGTTAACGCTTACATTAGTTTTTACCTGCCGTAGGCTTCATCGATCTGTTTGCGCAGATACTGATACGCATCGGCTCCCTGCGTGGCTACATCATCCCACCGGCACTCCAGCATGACTTTACCTTCATAACCAATATTTTTTAGTGCGGTAAAGTAAGGTTTAAAATCTTCTCCATGAACGCCGGGTGGGGTACGGCCTTCTTCTTCGGCAACCTCGCAATAAACTATATACCCTTTTGCCTGCTCGATTACAGCAGGGCCCTCGTCTTCTTTAAGCATGTGATAAATATCTGCGCATAAGCGAAAGTTTTCATGCTCAACTGCCTTTGCTATTTCAAGTGCTTCGGCTACAGTATTTATGAAATTACCTTCCGTGCTATTCAAGCTTTCAAGCGCCAGTGTAATATCATATTTCTTTGCCAGGACGGCTACTTTTCTGGCCATTGAAACAAACTGTTCTTTAGCCTTTAGCCGATCAAAGCCGTCAGGCACCTGCCTGGACCCGCCGCTACCCCAGATGATCATTTGCGTTCCGGCAGTTTTGGCACGTTGAAAAACCGTCTCGACATAGGACAATACTGCCTGCTCATCTACAGCGGGTCCCACCACCTTTAAATTACCCGGTATAAAAAGATTACTTCCCAATAATGGTATGCGTAAATGATTAAGCTTTTGCAGATGTGTTTGAAATTCCGGCTCAGAAACGTTGTCTGGTGAAAACAGCTTTTGGGTGGATTCCACCAGGTAGTGGTATCCCTGCGCTTTTAACAGGCTGTCATTTTCATAATGCTGAACGATACCAATTGCTGGCGCGGCTAATTTTGTCTGGACCATGCATGAGGCTCCTGCCATGCTCAAGAGACAGAGAAAGAAGGCAAATTTCATATCTATAATTTATGCCTTATTATTTATTCATCCTACTGATTATCAATTATCTGGCATAGTAGCGTAAGTTCAGCACCCATTCTTTTGAGCATTGCCGGGGCGATGCCAGGCTCGTGACCAGTTAATTGATCGAGAAGAAGCGCAGGAACTTTACCAGCCGTTTGTAATTGGCTGTAACGGACTGATCGGCCCAATGCTTGTTCAGAAAGGTAAAATAGGTTTTTGCCAGCTGGTTAAAATCGGTACGATGGGTGAGTTTAGCAATGACCAGGCCTTTAAAACAGCGGATCATCTGGTTTTGCAGAAAAGGAGACGACTGCTCCGGTTTGCGGTTTAGGAGACCATCGATTTTCCTGAGCCGGTCGAAGCTTTCCAGAAACCTGAAGCCGCTGGATTGCATAAAAGCTGCCATGCGCAGACAAACACTTTCCAGGTCGGCCGCATCGGTGACCAGGAAGCGCTTGCAGGGATTGTGCACCAGGCGGCTGTAGGAAGCAATAATGGTAGCACTTTCTTCACATCCCATGCTAACACCCTGAAGAAACTGGTTTACCAGCTCCTCTACCACATCTAAACGAATGCCCAGTTGCAGGTCTATACTTTGCTGTGCGCTGTTACCATTTACATGAATAAGCACTGCTCTATAGCCATTGCGTGATGCGAAGCGGAACTGCTTCTGCTGAGGAAAAAAAGTATAACCCTGTTCCTTGAAAATAGGCCTCAGGGTGTTATATATATAGTTTTCTTGTAGCTGTAACTCACTCATGGCTAAAATCCCTCCAAAAAAGCATTCCATTAAATGACTTATCTTGTAGGAAAATCTACGGCTTAAAGCTTTTTTGGTTAAGCAGCTGCGGATAAAACTGTATTATTTAGGGGAAATGATTCCTGAACGGCCGTCTAAAATACACACCCAATACTGTAAGAATCTGAAAAAATAGTGGCTACTGTGTACTACAGGCAGTAAGTGAGCCTTTGCAGGATTATAATGCTGCCAAACTATTGGTTACAGTAATTGCCAAACAGGATTAAATTTTGAAAAAACTACACGAGCTAAAAGTATATAATATCCTTAACCGAAGAGCTCGAGCTGCAGTACCTGCTGCTCATGTTGAAGCAGCCATTGTTTGCGTAATAAACCGCCAGCATAGCCCGTAAGTACTCCATTGCTGCCAATAACCCGGTGGCAGGGCAGCAGGATTAAGCAAGGATTTTGTGCATTGGCCATTCCCACAGCCCGGGCAGCACCCGGAGAGCCAATGCGGTCTGCAAGCTGTGCATAGCTAAGGGTCTGGCCCCAGCCAATTTCCTGAAGTGCCCGCCATACTGATAACTGAAAAGGAGTGCCGCGTAAATCCAGGGTAAGCTCGAAGCCATGCCGCAGCTGACAAAAATAGCCAGTGAGCTGCTCTACCACCTCCTGCATACAATCAGGTACATCCTCAGCTTTAGATGGAGGCGCAGGTGCAGCACCCTGATGAAAACGAACAGACTGTACGCCTTTATTGCTACCGGTAATCAGAAGCGGGCCAATAGGAGAGTTGTAAAGTAATTGGAACATGAAGCTTGAGTCGCAATACAAAGATAGAGACAAGCTGTAAAAAGACAATTATTTATTTACAATTTAATATTGTTTTTATGCCTTTTTGTGCAATTACTTTCGAAATAGCAAACCTACTTTTAAAGTGTGTATACCTATATTTTAAAAAAAAAGGCTGCATCTGCATGCAGCCTCTAAAATAGCGTACGTATTTCTTAAAATGGCAATAGCGACCTGGTGCTATAAGAAAGTCTTTTCTTCACTGCTTTGCGAACAAGCTTGTTGCCCCACAGTTTTCTGGCGCCGGCAATCATAATGGCCATTCTTATTAATCTCCACATCATATCTCTAATATTTTAGTTTAAAAAAATCTACTCTACTAAATCATACGGTGCATCATCGGGAGGGTTATCTCAGGCAAACAAAAGCAAGGTGCTGTATACCAGGCAGCCAACAGCAAAAGACCAGAAATTGCTCTTTCTTTCTTCAGGTAATTCTTCCTTCAGCACATTAAGGATAGTACTGCCAGCCACAAAGGCAAAGAGTATCGATACACTTACCTCCGGCAAAGCGGTAAGGGTGCCTAAAAGCCAGCCGCCCAGTATAGCAAAGGCAACAATCCAACGGCCTTTGCGGCGATAAACATTATGATAATGGTCTGATAAGCCATAGTCATTGACCAAAAAGTGAAAGGCCATGGCAACCGTAAACCAGACTAAAGAGGCAGTATTGTCATCTTCCCGGTGTAGTAGCAAATAGCCGATCAATGCATTGTAAAGAGCAAAAGAAATAATGTGCAGCCAAAAAATGCGGATGTTGGGCGGCAGTTCTTCATTTTCGGTTTCTCTGTGTGATTCGGAAGATACCTTTGC
Organism: Cesiribacter sp.; assembly: GCA_030147305.1. GTDB lineage: Bacteria > Bacteroidota > Bacteroidia > Cytophagales > Cyclobacteriaceae > Cesiribacter. The sequence continues at coordinate 15,813 of JASLAE010000083.1, read as the reverse complement.
TGCACGTTCCAGTCCATAGAATACGGCCAGCCCGATCAGTGCTATGAGATAACTGTGATGGCGTAGAAAAGAGAGAGTTTCACTTTCTTCCTTCAGCACCTTCTGCCATGCTGCGAGTTCCGGTAATAAATGAACAAAAATATAAGCGACAGAAACACCCCCGGCAAAAGAAAGCCATTTGCTTCTGGGAAGGGCAGTGAAATTAAGTTTTTCAGCAAAAAGATGCACCAATGCCAGTAACAGCGCAGCGATGCCTGCATAGATTACCATGATGGACTAACCATGCACCACATAAAATGTTAGCGTGGGTTGATGTTGGCGTATAACTGTCTGTCATTAGTTTCAGGTCTATAGTGCTCAAAAGCCTTTTGGGCAGCCTCATAGCCGAGTTTCAGGCGCTGTTGTACACTGGGTTGGGAAAAATCAAGCATATCCCCCAGGGATTGTTCCGGCGAAATGAGCGCTGTTTTATAAGCCTTCAGGTTTTTACCTTTTCTATTGGTAAGGGTAACCCCTTTCTGCTGTGCCTGTTCTACCAGGTAATTAAGGTTCAGGTATTCCCGCAGGTCGGTTACAAAAATCTCGTTCATGGCAATTTCAAGCAAAGCACGTTTGGCAATGCTAAAAACATTGCGGGCTGCTGCTGCATCGGGTGTTATGAGAACCTCATCGCGGTTAAAAGGACTGCAGTTGATGATGACAACCTCGTCGGGGTCCAGCTCCAGCACGTCACCAAGGGGACTGTTGTTGCGTAATCCCCCATCTACCACCTGTGTAATGCTGCCCTTTCGGCTATGCAGCACCGGTAGGGGCTCCCACAAAATAGGCATTATGCCCGAGGCAAGTACAGCCTGCTGAAAGGTAGCATCACTGGCAAAATCTTCTACGGTATAGCTGTGGTAATGGCCATCCGTAAGCGATACCACCCCCATCATAAACTTTTTGCCCGTGCTGATGACAGCCTGCCGGCTTACCAGGCTCTCAACCAGCTTCTCCAGTGGTTTTCTGCCTAAAATAGCCAGTTTACTGCGAATCGCCAGGTGAAGCAGTGCGCTGGGCAGGCTTAGTTTACCTGTATACACCTTTTTATTCTCAATGGTATTCCAGACCTGCAGTAGCCGGTCCAGACGATTCATGGATACCATCACACCATTAAGGCAACCCACAGAAACACCACTGACAATTGTAAAATTAAAATCAGGAAAGCGTTTTTTGATATGCGCATCGATGTATTGCAGGGCGCCAGCCTGGAAGGCTCCTTTGGCGCCACCGCCACTAAGCACAAGAGCAATTTGCTTCATAGCAAAGAAAAGGAAGATACTGCTAGGGTAACACCCCCGCAGGCAAATCTGTTGGCAGTTCCATGCGAATGCGCCAGTAGGTAGGCCAGTAATTGTTGCTGCGGTTCTTGAGCATCTTTAACCAGCCCAGCCCAACATTACGATAGCACACCAATACCCAGCCATCAGGAGTATTTTCGGGCAGTATATCATCTTTGTGCAGAAAACGTAGCGCAGTAGATAGGTCCAGGTCTGCCGTATGAAAAATTGCCGGGTTAAGCTGGGTGCTTAAGGCCAGTGCCGGCTGTGGTATCAGGCTTTTGCCTTTGGGTTCTGCCAGTTGTATGCCCCCATAAACAACCCGTAACTGTTCGTAAAATACCTGTATCAGCTGCAGCCAATCTTTGGGAAAAGCGGTAAGCAAGGGGCCTTCCTGCATAATCTCCCAATGCGTACCATCCAGTAGCCAGGGTTGTAGCTGCGGTACCAGACCTTTGGGTGGTGCACTAAGGCGGGGTTTGCGCACCCTTGGCAGCCTGGAATGGTTTTCATTACCCAGCTTTTGCAAGACCGCCATAAAAAAGCCTTCACCCCGGAGCCGGTGCGGATAAAAACGATAGCCCCGAATGCCCCCCAGCACAGTTTCTTCTACTCCCCAGCTTTCGGGCAGCTGCAGGGGCAGGCTCTTAATTGCCTGCTGCTGGCTGAGCCATTGCAGGTTTTCTTCATTTTCCTGCAGATTATAGGTGCAGGTGCTGTATACCAGCAGGCCACCACTCTCCAGGGCAGGCCAAACATCCATTAAGATGCGGCGCTGGCGCTCCATACAGAGCTGTATGTTTGCCGGAGACCATTCTTCGCCCGCTGCCGGGTCCCTTCTAAACAAGCCCTCGCCACTGCAGGGTGCATCTACTACCACCAGATCAAATAAGCCCTCGAGCCGGGCAAAGTCCTGCGGATCATTATTGGTAACAAGTGTATTGCCTAAACCCCATTTCTGAATGTTCTCGGCAAGAATGTTTGCCCTGGCCCTGATTACTTCGTTGCTTACCAGCAGGCTGCCCTCGGGCAGGAGGGTACTCAGGTGTGTGCTTTTACCACCAGGGGCACCGCAAAGGTCCAGGGCTACCAGTGGTTCGGATTGGGGCAGGTGCTGCCTGATCGCCTGCTCCAGAAACATGCTGCTGGCTTCCTGCACATAATAAGCACCGGCATGCAGAAGCGGATCCAGGGTAAATTGCGGCCGATGCGGCAGGTAATACCCCTGGGCCGCCCAGGGAACAGGCTCGTAGGCAACTGGCTGTTCCCACTTGTGTGCATTGATACGAATGCTTACGGGCGGCTCTTCTGCCAGCGCTTGTAAGAAGTTATCATATTGTCCACCCAGCTGCTGCTGCATGCGTTCTGTAAAAGCGGGAGGCAACATTTAATTAGAAATTAATTATTACTGATTCAGCATTGGGCTAAGGCATAAAGGCATCCTGCCACCACCCTGTTTAAAGATAAGCGCAATAGAAGAAGAAGGCGAATAATTAGTTTTGTTTTTAAGAATAAACCCACACATTCTCAAAGGCAGCAGGAAGGTTATGGCATCATGATCCTGGCTGGCATACAACTAGCAGTTGAGAAGTTCAGCGGTTCTTTAGCTTGAGAAGAGAAAGGGGCGCCCTTGAAAGAGCGCCCCTTTGAAAATTCTACCAGAGAAAGCCGCACATTACTACACAATAGGAGCCTGTGTGGATCTTCGAGCTGGTAAACAAATATAGGCGGGTTGTTATCGGCTTATTTACACCCAAGTTCAGTTCTAAGATCGGATATTAAATTGTAAAGTGTAAGCGCATTGATACCTTTAACCAGATGGGTAGGATGCAATCTGCCGCTTACATGGATCTTTTTCTGTGCAGTTGCCAGGTGTCTGCAGGCAGCTTTTGTATCATTTGCTTCTATCGAAGTTTTAGCTTTTAACAATGTGGCTCTGAAATCTAAGAGCCGTTTTGCATGAAATTTTTCCTGGCCTGCAACTACCAGGCTTTTGTCTGAAATAAAGCTTTCGAAGGAAAACATAATCTTATCGATATCAATTATGTCAACCACAGGAGTATCAGTATCGGGTTTATCCGGATCAGGGTTTTCAGGCTCAGTAATGGCGGGGTACATATGCTGGATAATGGCAAGGTCACCTGCAGATAGCTGCTCACGTTGCACTGAGTAAATACTGCCGTCCAGTTTAGTAATGGTAGGTGAGCCATTGATAGAGAAAGCATACGGTGGATACATCATGACTGAGCTAAAATCAAAAGCACCATGATCAAATCCATCTTGTCCCTGCTGAGTATAGGTGTAGAAATTATGTTCCCTGCCAGACTCAATATTTGTATAATGAATCCTGATTGAACGATCCCGGTCTGCCCGGCTTTGCTCATGCCATAGGCCGACCGCATGGCCAATCTCATGGATGGTATTACCTGTTGAGCAAGCATCACCGACGCTGATTATCTGCATGCCGCCATTCATACCAACAGCGGAGGAACAACCACCATTGTTCATAAAGAGAATGTAGTTAGCCTCGCTCTTTCGCAGTACAAATTTTATGGCAGTGGTGGCCTCCCAATGCGCAATGGCCTGGGTTACCCTTTCCGGGTAAAAAAGGTTGGCATCAATGGTATAGTAAACAATATTGCCAGGCCATCTCGTCGCCATATTAGTTCGGCCTGTACCCCGCATGCCAGGATCTTCTGTCGCTGATAATTGATCTTTGGATAACAGAATATCTCCCTGAAAAACGAAGGCTTCGCCTATTCTGTCATATTCGATGGGCTGGTTAAAAAGATAGCCCTTTTCAGTAGTACCTTTTCGACCGGGAAAAGCTTCTTCAACATTTAGCGTTGCAGAAGCATCTACAGGCAATACAGGGATTTCCTGCTCCTGCTGACAAGCGGTCATGCACAGAAGAACTATAGCGGCAGAAATAAAAATGCTTTTCATCATGGAAGAGTAGATGTAAAAATTTGTAGAATCTGAATTAAAATTATGACTTAATCGACCACATATCCAAGGATTAGTTAATATTTAATGTAATATTTTTATAAAAAATGATCTTTAAATAAGTGGCAACAGATAAGGTATACATAGTATAAAGAAAGCCCATAGCTCAGTGCTGCGCATTAACAGGCTAATAAACAGTATATTATACCTTAAAAAATATTCGGTCCTATTCTAATTTTTTTGATAACGATATTTGAAAGAAGCCCCAGTTTAATATTGTAAGAATGCGATGTGTTCTTACAGGGGAGGACCATCAGGTGAATGAGGCTTTGGTGGTGATATTAGCAGATGGCCTTGCTGATGCCATGCATTTTCGGAAGCGGATATTAGAAATGCCACTATTATAAGCAGGCTAAAGTATCCAAACAATTACTGTTTCTTCCTGCTCTTGCTAAGCACATCATCTTCCTCCAGCACCTGCTGTATTACTGCCCTTTCTGCATCGCTGAACAATTTGGCAGTGGCATGTGAAATGTTGAAGTAGAGCATCTGCGGTTCCCTGCCCGCTTTTTTAAATTCCAGCATATCCAGATAATAGTCATTGGCATCAATACTGGAACCCATACTGCCAACGCTTCCTCCCAGCACCTGCACAATCAGCGACTGCCCATCCAGTGGACTCAGGACAAAAAATGGTTGTTCGGCTGTTCCATCTCCGCTGGCTAATACAGCACTAACCAATTTTAGCTGCTTGTGGCGATAATAGTCCAGACTATCTTGACCAAATTTCCAGTAGATAAGGCTTTTACCCATCAGGGCGGTCAGGTTAAGAGGGTTTTTGCGCAACAGCTTATCGCACACCTTAAGCGCCTGTTCGTATTTTTCCTGGGCTACCAATTGCTTGATGCTCCCCTCTTCATGAACTGTTTTAAAAGGAAGATATGCTGCTTTTGCCGTATAGCCAATTTGAAGGGCAAGCACTTCAGTGTCGGTAAGGGTACTGTCGTTTTGGTTGAATCGCCGGAGCAGCTTTGGGTAGTACAGGCTGCTGTTGCTGTCCTGACTGTGGGCTAGTAGCTGCTGAAAGTCCCTGTGGTAGTTAAATTGCTGACCATTTGCCGCAGGGCAAAACACCAGCAGGAGCAAGCCCAGCAGCAGCCCTTTACAAAAAATCAGTATTTGATTTTGGGTTTCCATAGCAGCAAATCTATAACAATATACCCCAAAAATACCAAAATTCCACAACCGTCAGCCTTATTCTACAGGATTTACATTTTAGCTTGCGGGTAACCACAATATGGTTTATGCTAGGCTAATATGCTGTCGATATCTTCTTTACTAAGCGTCTTAACAAAGCTTTCTTCGGTGGTTATAAGGTTATCGGCAAGGTTAGTCTTGTGCTGTTGCAGCGCCAGAATTTTTTCCTCTACCGTATCCTTGGTTATGAACTTATAGGTAAACACACGATTTTCCTGTCCAATGCGGTGTGCGCGGTCTATGGCCTGCTGTTCAATGGCAGGATTCCACCAGGGGTCGAGCATAAATACATAATCGGCTTTGGTAAGGTTAAGGCCAACCCCACCAGCCTTTAGGGATATCAGGAAAATGCGCAGCTTCGGGTTATTCTGAAACTGTTCTACCTGGCCCTGCCGGTCTTTGGTGGAGCCATCCAGGTAAGCATACTGTATTTTCTCGGCATCCAGGTATTTACGCACCAGCGTCAGGTGTTTTACAAACTGGCTAAAGACCAGGATCTTATGGCCTTCGGCAATGGCATTTTGCAGCATATCCAGTACTTCTTCCATTTTACCACTACCATCTTTGTAGTCTTCATCTACCATAGAAGGGTGGTTGGCTATCTGGCGTAGCTTGGTAAGGCCCTGCAGCAGCACAAACTGTGATTTCTTCACACCATGCAGGTCTATCTGGTCCAGAATGTGGCTGCGGTAATAATTTTTGGCAGCCTCGTATTTTTCGGCCTGCTCGTCCGTCATGCTGCAGTAGCGTATGTTCTCTACTTTATCGGGCAACTCGGTTGCTACCTGCGTTTTCTGGCGGCGCAGGATAAAAGGCTTGATAATGCTGTAAAGCTTGCCGGTTTTGCTTTCATCCTGCTTTTTCTCTATAGGATTGAGAAACTCATTGCGGAAGAAGTTCTGGTTGCCCAGCAGACCCGGATTAATAAAGTGCATCTGCGACCACAGGTCCATGGTGCTGTTCTCCAGGGGAGTACCTGTAAGAATAAGGCGGCGGCGGCTCTTCAGCTCACGAACAGCTTTGGCAATGTTACTACCCGGATTTTTAATGGCCTGAGACTCGTCCAGGATCACATAGTTAAAGTAGAACTTTTGCAGCTCTTCTATATCGAGCCGCACTATGCCATAGGAGCTTAGTACCAGGTCATAGTTTTTAAAGCGGCTCACATCTTTGTTGCGGCCGGTTCCGGTATAGAGGTGCACCCGCAGGTTAGGCGTAAAACGGCGTGCTTCCATTTCCCAGTTGTAGATAAGCGAAGTTGGCATTACCAGCAGCGAAGTACCTCCCTGGCCGGCTTCTTTCTGCGCCTGCAACATGGCCAGGGTCTGTACGGTTTTGCCAAGGCCCATATCGTCGGCAAGGCAACCACCAAAACCATATTTGTTCAGGAAATGCAGCCAGTTATAACCCGCCTTTTGGTAGGGGCGCAGCTGTCCCTGAAATTTTACAGGAACCGGATGGTCTTCAATTTCTTCGAAGTCGCGCAGTTTCTCCAGCTTGCGGCTCATGGTTACCTGCGCCAGGTTTCCGTTTTGCAGCTCTTGTACCAGGGCCAGGTGATGTTTGCGCAAGAGCATATTTTCCTGTTCCTGTCCTTCTTCAGCAAAGGCAAATAATTCGCTGTAATTAAGGAACCACTGTTCCGGAATAACGGCAATTTCGCCATTGGGCAGCTTAATTTCTGTTTGCCGGCGCATGATGTGCCGGCGCAGCTCCTGAAAGGTAATTTCATAGGGGCCAAAACGGATCACTGCATAAATATCGAACCAGTCGATGTTCTCCCGCACTTCTATAAGGATGGAAGATTCCCCCAGGAAGTAGCGTTTGCCGTCGGCTTCGTGCTGACTCACGCTAAAGCCCAGCTCTTCCAGCTGCTGCCGATAAGCATTTAACCAGCCAAAGGCCTGCTGTTTGGGTAGGCTGGCCCGTGCATGTCTTACATCGAGGCCGGTATCGCGCAACAGCTTCAGGATGCGCTTTTCGTCCGAGGTATGTCGTTTTACTTTATGAAAAATATACTCGTTGCCCAGCTGCTCTACACGCACGCTGGTATCTGTGCTGGTATCAGCTTTAAACAGGTAGGTACCGTAACGAAAAGACAGGTTAAAGAGGATCTTGCCACCGCTGCTGCCATTGATGGTAGCAACAGCCTCGCCATTGCTGTGCCCGGGACCACCATCGTATAAGAGCAGCTCCGGGTGTTGCGATTCTGCCAGCTCCGAGAAGGTAAGCACCGGCTGTGGCGAGTAAGTCTCTTCTTTAATTTCGAAGCCTACCGCCATTACATCAAACTGGGAGATAAGGGGGGCCACAAAACGCCGGTAGTAGGTGTCTTCTACCTTGCGCGGTACCTCTATATATTGCTTGTATAGGAAGGGCTGCAGTTTTTTGCCATCAACTTCCTGCTCAAAGGTGTAGAGCCGGTTGTTTACCACCAGCCAGGCAGGCTCTTTACATATAAGGTAGGCACCCCGGCGCTGAAATTCCAGTTTCTGCCCACCATATTTGATGGTAGGGAAGTAATGCGTGCTTACCTCGTTACGCCTGAAATGAAAAAGTACTGTAGCCCGTCTGGGCATTACCTCTATCTGCCGCCAGGCAGGTTCACCATCGTTGCCCATTTCGAAAAGCAGCTTGCCCTGCATACCATCCAGGATATGCGCCCGCCGCTGTTCCAGGTATTGTTCTATTTCTTCCTGTAGTGGTTTATTGCCCTTTTCTTTGTCATATACTTTCAGGAAAAATTCACTGGGGGTAACTTTTTTGGTCCAGAATTTCTTGATGATCACGTCCTGCTGCATGCTGTCCATGATCCGGATAAGCTCATAGTCGCTTTCCTGCAGACCCGTAGCAAATTCTACTGCATTTTTGTGCGAAATATTCTGATGCAGGAACGAGAGCTGACCGGCATCGTCGAGCTGCACCACAAATGATTCGAATAAGAAACCCAGGCATTCGTGCAAATAGAGCGAATAGATGAGCTTAAAAGGCTTATGGATGCTAACTTTCATCTGGTTAAAAAGTGGAGACAGCCCCGAAAACTACTAAAAAAATGCATGCAACAGACCAGAGCAGTATTAAATTTAGGGATTCTTTCCAAAATCCTAAGATAAAGTCAATACTTTTTATATTAATTTTTCCGACTGCCCGATCCGGCTGCTAAAGTGAGCAGAAACAAGGGTGCCTGGCATGCGCAACAGGAAAATGCACCCACTGCAGTAAGGCAATTATGGGTACACATTGACTGCCGGCAGTGCCCACGGGATGCAAGCCAGAAGATAATTTTACTAAATATGCTGTGCAGTGTCTGTCTTGGCTGCCAGCGAGGCGGGATGAATTGAGGCCATGAGTGTAATAAGGGTAGTACTGATGGCTGTAAAGAGCAGGTCGGTCCACATAAGCTTTACCGGATAGGCACTTTCTACCGCCGTTTGCATGCCCATGCCCACCAGCCCCCACTCTTGCTGCACCAGCACAATACCAATTCCCAGCAAAGCACCCAGAATAGCACCAGTAAAGGCAATAATAGCACCTTCATACAAAAAGATACGTCTCACCAGACCGGGACTGGCGCCCATGGCAAAGAGCACAGCAATGTCTCGTTTTTTATCGATGGCCAGCATGGTAAGCGAGAAGAAGATATTAAAAGAAGCCACCGCCAGTATAAAGGTAAAGGCCAGGTAGACAAAGAGCTTTTCTATTCTTATGGCTTTCAGGAGGCTGCTGTGCTGTTCGTCGCTGTTTTGCACAATAAAACCTTCGGGCAAGCGCTCCTGTAACAGCCGCTGAACCCGGGAAATACGCATCTCGTCGGTTGTTTTTATTTCCAGCGCACTGCGCCGGTTGCCATAGTCAAAAAGCTTGAGGGCAAAGTCCAAGGGAACGAACACGTAATTGTCGTCATACTGCTTTTCAATGCTAAAAACGGCCCCCGGCTTTATGTTTTGCTGTACATAGTATTTGCTGGGGTCCAGGGTACCGGGCCGCACATTACGGGGATAGTACACGCGCAGCACATAAAATTCATTTTCCAGCGCAACTGAGAGTGCATTGCGCACACCGGCGCCTAAAATAGCAACCGGAACAGGCCCCTTCTCCAGACTTAGCTCACCTTCTACCAGTGCACCCTGCATACGATCCTGCTCCAGAAAGTTAGGACCTACGCCCTTTATTTTTACTACCTTCTCAGCATCCTGGTACCGGATGAGGGCATTGTCTTCGGCCACTTCGGTAATGATTTCCACCCCTTCTGTAGTACGTACCAGCTTGAGCAGCTCTGGCGTTAACTCAAAAGTTTTTCCTTTTTCTGCCACAATGCGCAGCTCGGCATCAAAAGTATTGTAAAGAGAACGGATAAGATCTTCCAGCCCGTTAAAAACCGAGAGCACGATGATAAGGGCCATAGTGCCCACCGCCACCACCAGCATGCTGATGATGGAGATAATGTTGATAAAGGTTTTTTTCTTTTTGGAGCGAAAGTACCTTCTGGCAATGTAAAAGGGCAGGTTCAAGCGATAATTGGTATCAGGTGTTGGGTATTGGAACTATGGTCAGGATTAAATGGTGTGGCGGGCAGTATGCCGCTGCGGTGACTGCGCGCCCGGTTGTTGTATGTTTTTACTGAACATGTTCCTGTGTCTTATAAAAACGCCACTATTCCTCATCTTCTTCATCCGCAGCAGCCGGTGGGATCTCCAGCCCGCTGATTACCCGGTCCATATGGGCGGCATAGTCGGCGCTTTCATTCAGGAAAAATACAAGTTCCGGTACATGGCGCACTTCTTTTCTAATGCGGCGGCCCAGCATGTTCCTTACTTCATTTTTTCGCTCATTTACTACTTCCAGCAACTGCTGTTGGTTAGGGGCCAGCATAAAGCTTAAAAATGTTTTGGCTACACTCAGGTCCGGACTAACGCGTACTTCGGTTACCGTAACCATGGTATTTTTGAATAAATGTGGAATATCACGCTGAAAAATTTCACTTAATTCTTTCTGCAATAACCGACCAAATTTTTGTTGTCTTTTGCTCTCATTCATACCTGCAAATATTATAACAAGATTCTTGTTTGTCTAAGAAATAAACTATTTTCGTTTTTGTTTGAGTATACGAATATAGGTTTGTGATAGGCTTCTTCCGGTTAAACGATCCATACCGACTCATCGGTATTTTCTTGTTGCTCTTGTTGCTGCGCCTGCCGGCCCTGCTGGGCTGGATTCCCCTGTTGCAGCCCCAGCTGGGTTGGATGGTTTTAGGAGAAAACCTGGCCGCCGGCGATGGCCTGTACACTGGTATCTGGGATAATACTGCCCCATTTGCAGCTGCAGTATACTGGCTGCTCGACGAGCTTTTTGGCCGTTCTCTCCTGGCACATACCCTGCTGGCCATGCTGCTCGTGCTCATTCAGGCCGGACAGTTTAACCAAATGCTGCTCAATTATAGGGCTTATAACGAAAATACTTACGTGCCGGCCCTAATTTATATGGTGCTTGCCCATATTTTCTTTGATTTCTACCTGCTTTCGCCACCGCTCATGTGCCTGACTTTTTTGCTGATGTCGGTGCGCAATGCATTTAAAGTGATTTCCGGGCAGGGCAAAGATGAAAATCATTTTTTTATGGGCATTTATCTGGGCGTTGCCACAGGCTTTTTCCTGCCGGCGCTGGCCTATTTGCCTGCCCTGTTATTCGCCCTCATGATCTTTACCGCTACCAAGCCACGCCAGTACCTGCTGCTGCTCATAGGCGCTGCTTTGCCACTGTCCATCATTACACTCTACTTTTTCTGGCAGGATAACCTGCAAAGCTACTATTTTGGCTACCTGTTCTCGCTAAACCTTTTTGGCAGCGACAATTATTTAAGCACACTGAGCATTCTGGCGCTGGCTGCCATTCCTACACTTTTCTTCCTGGTGGGCCTCTACAAGTTCAGCAGCCGAAACTATACCATTTACCAGACCCGACTGCAGCAGACCATCTTTTACTTTTTACTGGCTGGCATTGTGGCCATTGTGCTTTCTGTTGAAAGATCTGCTTACCACCTGCTGCTGATCATGCCGGCCTGGGCTTTTTATATTTCGCATTACCTGTTGCTGATCCGCAAAGCGCTTAAAGCAGAAGGTGTGTTCTGGTTACTGGCCCTTTCGGTTGGGGCGCTGCATGTTGTTTTATACATGGGCTTAGTGCCGGAAATACAGCCCTATGTAAATACGGAAAGGTTGCTGGTGCAGCAAAGGCCAGAGGCAGCATTGGTAGAAGGCAAGCGGGTGCTTAGCCTGGGGCATGATGTAAGCCTGTACCAGCATGCTACACTGGCAACGCCCTATCTGGAATGGGGGCTGGCAAACAAGCAACTCTCAGAGCTCAACTATTATGATAACCTGGTAGAAGCTTTCGAGAATTTTCAGCAGGAAATACCCGAAGTCATCATTGACGATGCCGGTGTTGTGCCGCAGTTGTTTGAGCGCATGCCCACAATTGCCAGCCGTTACAGCAAATCAAAAGAGTTTCCGCATGTGTGGATGCTGGTAGAATAAATTAAAACAGCATTGCCATAACAGGGCATATCCATGCTGTACATGCTTCGAGATACATCAACAGCCTTCATAGCCCCTATTGCAGTTCTGGCGCTTATTACTCAGAAATTAGCAGGAAATCTTGGAAACCCGGGTTTGGTGACGCCCGCCTTCAAAGGCAGTTGCCAGGAAGGTGTCAGTCATTTTTACGGTAAGGTCAAAGTCTACAAAACGGGCAGGAATGCACAGAATGTTGGCGTTGTTGTGCTGGCGGGCCAGTGCTGCCAGTTCATCATTCCAGCAAAGGGCTGCACGAATATCCTGGTGTTTATTGGCTGTCATGCACACACCGTTACCACTGCCGCAGATAAGGATACCAAGTTCGTATTGCTGCTCCGCTACTGCCTGGGATAAAGGGTGGGCATGGTCGGGATAATCTACCGAAGCGTCGCTGCCAGGGCCAAAATCTTTTACTTCAAAGCCTTGTTGCTGCAGGTGCTCCACAAGTCGCTGCTTATAGGTAAATCCCGCATGGTCTCCGCCAATGGCTATTTTCTTGCTCATATAATATGATTTCAGGTATCAAATAAACTAAAAATCAGGGCACATTCAAGTACACACGCTGTAATAAGATCAAATTCAAGCTTGTAAGTTTCATGCCCTCTTTGATTTCCTAAATTACCAGCACATGTTTAATTTTAGCTTTTGTTTATCCTATTTTCGGCTGCATGAAGCAAAATTTACCTAAAGGCCTGCTGGCAATACTGTTTTGGTTTAGCATAGCAATGAGTGGTTATGCACAAAACAAATTCTCTGTAACCAAAACACCGGACTGGGTGCATGCGGTGAGCGCAGATCATCAGGCTGCTCCCAGCAATGCCGATGAAGCTGGTACCAGCTATATGCTGCTGATAGACAAGCAGTATCATGTAGAACAGGAAGAAAGTTACCGGCACTTTGCCATGCGCATCCTTAACGAAAGTGGTCTGCAGCAACTCTCAGATGTTTCTGTTAGCTACGATCCGCTGTTTCAGTCCCTAAGCTTCCATAGCATTGTGGTATACCGCAATGGCGCAGAAATCAATAAGTTAAATGCTGCAGATTTTAAAATAATTCAGCAGGAGACGGGCGCCAGCGAACATCTCTACGACGGGCGTTTATCTGCCTTAATTCATCTGAAAGATATCCGGATTGGCGATGTGCTCAGTTATTCTTTTACAATTAAAGGGCGCAATCCTATCAACGAGGGTAAGTTTTATGAAGAATTTAACTGGCAGTTTAATGAAGAGGTAGATAAAATATACATGCGCCTGCTGCACAACCCAGGCAGAAAGCTTCAATTCAAAGATAATGGAGAAACCCCCAAGCCTGCTGTTACCCGGCTGGCAAATGGGCTGCAGGAGCACTTGTGGAAAAAAAATAAAGTGCCGGCACTGGTATTCGATTCCCAGATCCCGAGCTGGTATGATCCAACGCCGGTAACCTATATCAGCGAAATGCCCAGCTGGGGGGCTGTAGTACAACTGCTGCAGAAAAGTTATCAGATAGAAAAGGCCTTGACAGAGCAACAATGGCGCGCTCTCGAAAAGCAATTGTTCCTGCCCCAGGATAACATGGACGAAAAACTAACCAAGCTGCTCCACTTTGTGCAAAACGATATTCGCTACCTTGGGCTGGAAAATGGCATTAGTGCTTATAAACCACACCCACCGGCGCAGGTGCTGGAGCAAAAGTTTGGCGATTGTAAAGACAAAGCCCTGCTGTTATGCGCCTTGCTGCAAAAGCTGGGGGTGAATGCTTATCCCGCCCTGGTTAATACCTATTTACGGGAGCAGGTAGCGGAACAGCTGCCTTCACCGGCAGCTTTTAACCACTGCATTGTGAGCATGCATTACCAGGACAGTACCTATTGGTTCGATGCTACTTCCAACAGCCAGGGTGGTACCTATAAAACCGTTAGTTTGCCCCACTACAAGAAAGCGCTGCTGATAAAAGAAGGTGAAAATAAGCTGCAGACCGTAACCGATTACCCCTATGACAGACGGGAAATCCGTGAATATTTTCATGTAAAGAAGGGTAGTGAACCTTCAGAACTTTTCATCATATCTAAATACAAAGGGTTTGAAGCCGAGGTACAGCGCGGGTACTTTAAAAACAACAACATCCGTGAAATCGAAAAGGGCTATCTTAATTACTACGCTTCACTCTATCCGGACATCAGCCTGAAGAAAGATCTGCTGCAGCGCGACCGTGGCAATAGCTTCGAGACAGAAGAACACTATAAAATTGCGCAGATCTGGGAGCAAAAAGGCGAGGAGGGATACAACTATGCCAGCTTCTATCCGCTTTACTTGAATGATTTTTTGCAGATACCGGACAAAAAGATAAGACAAATGCCTTACCAGCTAAATTATCCTCTCCACATTACGGAGGAGATGGTGATAGAGCTACCAGAACCCTGGACAGTAGAGGCAGAAAAACATCAGATAAGCAATGAGTTCTTCACGCTGGATTACGAGGTGCTGTACGATGCACCCATGGTTACGCTCCGGCATGATTTCAAATTACATAAGAACCATGTACCGGCCAGTAAGATAGCCGAATACACAAAGGACATGAAAAAGGCCAGGGATTTGCTGGGCTACGATGTATTCTATGCGCAGGACGGAGAGGTTGCCAGCCGATTGAGCTATCCCATGCTGGTAATGGCGCTACTGTTGCTGGCTGTAGTTGTTGCCGGCTTTATGGTGCTCTACAAGCAGTATGACCCGTTGCCAAAACCTCACTTTCATGTCTACGACAGCATTGGGGGCTGGTTATACATGCCTACAGCCGGGCTTATTTTTACTATTCCTGTTGTCTTATATAATACCATATCCTGGGATTACTTTAATGCCAATGTGCTGCATCGTCTGTTTGATGCCACATCTCCCTTCTATAGTCCTCTATTAGGCACTGTTACGGTACTGGAGTGTATTTTTAATCTGGGCATAGGCGCTATGGCTGTGTTGCTGCTAGTCCTGCTTTCCAAACGCCGGACCAGCTTCCCGAGGTTAATGTGCATTTACCTGATCGTAAACTTTAGTTTTTTGCTACTCGAGCTGATAATCCTGGATGGGCTGGATATTATAGCAAGCAGTGAGCTTGCATCAGCCTATAAAGAGATGGGACGTTCCCTTATTGGATGCCTGATATGGGTGCCCTATATGTATATGTCGGAGCGGGTTAAAGGAACATTTACTGTTATGCGCAGGCCGGTTATTGAACCCATAGAGCCCCAATATGACTTGGAAGTCCATGCTGAGGCTGCACCTCAGGCAGCAGAAGAACAAAAGCGAGTAGAGGAGGAATAAGCATAGGCAGCAGTTAAATAATTAAGGCTTCTTTTGGTAAACGAGTAGGCGCTGCTGCTTATCTTCGTTGCCCAATTCACCTGCTATGAACCTGCTACGCTTCTCTTTACATACAGCTCTTGTACTGCTGCTTACGGCACTTACCCAGGTTGGCGGCTTGCTTTGGTTGCTGTGCTATTGGCTGGCCGGGCGCTGGAAAGACAAGCAAATGGGTCGGGCCCTGCTGATGTTCGTACCACTTTATCTGCTGTTTACGGTGGCCATACTGCCTGTGGCTGCCAGCTATTTTGGCCGTACACCCCTGCCGGTATTTGCTACCACTACGCTTAAGCCGGTGAGTCTGCTCTACCCGTTGCTGAACCGGCACTATGTAACACCCAACACTAAAATGGCATTGCTGGAGGTGGCAGATCAGTTCAGGCAGCA
>JASLAE010000068.1 GCA_030147305.1 Cesiribacter sp. | reverse complement strand
GATGAGATGGTGCAGGATGCGCCCCTTTTCGAGGATATTGCTCCCAAAATTGAAGCGCTCACCCGCCATTGCATATTCGTAGCCCATAATGTGCAGTTCGATTATAATTTCATCCGGCACGAATTTGCCCGGATAGGAGTGCCCTATGAGCGTGACCGACTCTGCACTGTACGACTAAGCCGCCACTTTTTACCTGGCAAAACCAGTTACAGCCTGGGCCGCCTATGCGACGAAATTGGTATTAACATTAACGCCCGGCACCGTGCAGCCGGCGACGCCGAAGCTACTGTAAAGCTGCTTGAAATGATGGTGCAACAGGCAGGTACTACTTCCATTAATGCTTTTGTTGCATCAGGCAGTCCTTATGAACAGTTCAACCGACAACTCAAAAGCATCAAGCTCGAGGATGTACCCCAAACAGCTGGTGTGCTCTATCTGGAGGATGGAGCGGGAGATGTTTTGTTTATAGAAGGTACAACCAATTTACGGAAACGTGCTATCGCGCTGCTCCGCAACAAGGCTGGCAAAACAGGCAAATTAATGCAGCCAAAAATAGCAGATCTTCATTTTGAAGAAACTGGCAGCGGGTTATTGGCTGTGCTGTTGGCTAATGAACGCATTGCCAAACAAAAACCTGTTTTTAACAAGCCACAGGCAGCAGCACCCCGTCGCTGGAAAATAACCGCAGCGGAAGCTGCAGATGGATTTTTGTATCTGGGCCTTGCCCGATGCGAAACAGGAGCACCTGGTCCTTTTTCATCTCGTAAATTAGCCTCAGAAAGACTGGGGGAGCTGCTCAGGCAGTTTTACCTGTGCAGGCGCTACAGTGCACTTAAGAAAGCAGACTGTGCACCAGCTGCCTGCTTAAAGGCCTGCCAGGGTGTAGAACAAGCAGATATCTATAATAAGAGAGCGCTTGCTGCGCTTACTTCAACCGATATGCCTGCCACAGGTCCACAGCTAATTGTAGACAGGGGCAGGCATGGCAACGAACGGGTGGTAATTCTGGAACAAGCGCCCGGCATGGTCTCATGGGGGTATGTAGAGGGAAGCATAAAAGGATATTCAGAAGAAGAGCTGGCCTCCCTGGCAGCATATTCATTTAAATCTGCCATTGCTTCAGCCACACTTAAACATTACTTGCAAAGAAACCCCGTACAAAAGATTATCTCATATGGCGAAAAAATCGTTGCTGCAGGATTTTAAAGATTTTGCCGTTAGAGGAAATCTGCTGGACCTTGCCATTGGTATAATTATAGGAACGGCTTTCACCAGAATTGTAAATACGCTGGTGCAGTCTGTGCTAATGCCTGCCCTGGGCATGATTGTTGGTAATTTTGATTTTAAACACCTGGAGTGGGTACTTAAACCTGCTATTGTTGGCGCGGATGGGGTGGTGCAGCAAGAGGCTGTTATTGTTAAATATGGGGAGCTTATTCAGGCAGCAACTGACTTTCTGTTAATAGCACTGGTGGTTTTTGTCGTGGTAAAGGTGCTAAATAGCTGGAAAAATAAGGCAGAAGACACCAACAATAAAGAAGTTAAGACCCCGCAGGATATTCAGCTGCTCACCGAAATCCGGGATTTGATGAAAGAACAGACTGGAAAAGCAAGCTAGTTTTTACTGATATCTTCTTCTTCCTTAGTGTTATGTTCTGTGGGCGGCCAGGTGTATAGCCTTTGATTGCGCATGGTAGTTAGCCAGTTATCTAGCAAATCTTTACTTCTGAAGTCCTCTATCACATTCCAACTCCATCCCTGACTATAGAGGGCGCCCCGCAGCAGCCTGCGTCGCAGTCTTAAGCTATCTCCCAACAGTTGTTCGAAAGGTTTGCCGTGAAGTGGCAGCTTATTGGCCAGCAGCGGCTCCAGGTTGGGGGCTGGCGGATCTTCATCAAACGCTTTTATAAAAGCGTTCTGAAGTGTTTGCAGATAATAGGTAATGGCACTGCGCAGCTCGTAAAGTTCAGGTAAACTTGGGCTTACCTCTTTGGGCTTATAGAGTAGCAGCAGCGTAAGCGCTTCATCCAGACAAACCAGGTTAATAGGTAGGCTTTCTTCTCTTTTGGTTGAATGAAAATTATGCATGACCGGGTAAGCCATATGATTCTGTGCCACCTGCAGAATTTGCTCCGATAGATTTGACAAATCTTTGTTCAACCTGGAAAATCCTTTTCCATCCCAGAAGCGAAGCAGGATTTCTTGTGGAGTGCTGCCAATGTGATATATTTTTAAGCTTACTTTTCTTCTGTCTATGTCATTGGTTACTACTGAATAAAGATAGGTGAGCGCAATGGTGATAAAGATAAAACCGCTAAAAGAAATAAAGGCACTGTACAGCTGCCAGCCTGTACCGTAAGGAATAAACTCTCCGTTACCATAGGTAGAAAGGGTATAGCCTGTAAAATATAAGATTTCTTCCAGGTCCGCAGAACGCATATTGTTGCTACTGATAACAGAGCCGGGGAAAGAAGTAAAGATTAAGGCATTCCCCAGCCAGATAAAGAGAAGCCAGCCCATAAGCCATACGAGCACTGTAACCGGACCAGCATAGTTAAGCAGAGGGCTTGTGCCGTCTTTTCTGGAGATCCAAAGGAATAAACTCCAGACCCAGCGGCGAAGTCTGCCGGTGATCATGCCCGATCCGGTAGGTGCAAAAGTAGTAAGCACCACATCTATTGCAACCACAAAGAGAAGGGTTGCACCTAGTGCAAATAACCAAATATTCATGCTAATGTGAAAGTTCTTATTAAGTTGGTCATCTTTGTATTAGGACTCTTCTACCTAACAGATAGTTTTGGAAGCATTGCAACATCCTAATCAGCAAACCACCCAGCGACCCATCTTAGCGCAAACTTATTTAAGTAAACAGGGAGACCGGGGTAATAGTCTTTTACTGTCAGATCAGTCCTTGCAGGTTTATTACCACAATAAGGGAAGGGCTTTTGGATTGGAGTATGTACAATACCTGGCCCTGGAGCACCGGAAGCTGTGGCTACCGCTCATTGGTGGGGGTATCCTGGCCAGTCTGTGTTTTCTGGCGCTGTTAAAGACTTTTAGCATGCCTTATCAGTTGTTAACAGGAGCAGCTGTTGGATTACTTGGTGTTTGGTGGGGCTATATGGGTACCATGGCCCTGGTTGTATATGAACAGCGGCATCACACAGATTTTCTTGTTCGATATCCTTCAGATACTTTGCCGGTTTTTATTGCCTTTGCTAACCGCGTGATCAGGCGATATCCTGAGCCGCTGGGAGCTTACTGTGTTGCCCTTGCACCAGATGAATGGCAGCAGCTGCAAAAAAACAGCAAACTGGAGCTCGTCAGTCCGCGGCAGTGTTTGCCACAGGATATTGCGCAACGGCAAAACGCAGGTACTGGCCTGCAGTGGGCAGCTTTCAATCCACTTCTGCTGGGGCCACGGTTACATTGGTCTCTCAACAACCAGGAACTTGCTACTCACCTCAAAGGAACAATTTATGCCCATGAGATTTGGCTGTTGCCTATGCATAGAGGGCTGGAGTAGTAGTAAAGCACCCAGGCAGGTTCCTGCAGTATTTTAGTTCTATTTATATACCGTAATTTCAGCTATTTTATCTCAGCTAATATGCCTGACCAACAGGCTAAAAGATTTATGTACTATTTTCACAGGTTGAACATCAATGCACAGCCCTTAAAAAATAAATGTAATTCTTTAGCTTCAGCGTTATGCATGTTTGTGTATAAAAAAAATTGTATATTTCTGTGGGTATTTAAAATATCCGAAAGATCTATATTGGTAGCAGTATAGTTTTTCTACTTTTTAGTATTCATACTGGAATACTGGTTTGGCCAATCTGATTGTGGCTTGATTACAAGCAGCTAAAATGATTGTCGTATTTGGGCTGGGGGGAAAGAATGTATTTTTTTATGAATAAAAGGCCTGTTAAATTGCGGCCTACTTTGCTTTGAGGTGGTGTAAAAAGAAGCTTAGCCCTCAAAAAACTATTTTTGCTCTATGCAGCCCAAGCCGGAACCAATAGAATATACCAAGAAGACATACAAACCGCTCATTGAAAGAGCCGAATACTGGCCAGTTGTACAACTTAGCCGCAACCGGCGTAGTTTTATCGAGGAGGTAACGGAAGCATCCGTAGCACGTATTCTGGAAACAAAGCTTACCCGGGCAGCCCTGATCGAAGAGCTGGAAACTACCCTGCATCGGGAAAAGCTTCGGCTGAAAGGAAATCCATGGGCGGTAGATCCGGTAGATGATGCAGAGTACTGGGGAGAAGTGCAGCGTAAACTGGTAAATATATCCAGTGATACCAATGGCAAAACCAATGGGCAGGAGAAAGAGCTGCTGCGGAGCATCATCAGTCGCTATGCCGAAGAAATTGCCGGCAGTTTTCAGCATTCTTCTTACCGCTTTGCACGCAGAGCCATTACTTTTGGTTTTTCCCGTCTGCTTAATGCTTCCAGGGTAAAAGGCTTTGGTTCACTATGGAGCAACCAATATACCCTGCAGGATAAATTGCATGTGGCAGGCGAAACAGATCATATCCGTTCACTGGCAAAGCGGGGGGTAGTGGTAATGGTGCCAACCCACTTCAGTAACCTGGATTCTATCCTCATTGGTTGGGTAATCCATGTGCTGGGATTACCACCTTTTATTTATGGGGCAGGCCTGAATCTCTTCAACATAGGAGTAATTGCTTATTTCATGAACAGCCTGGGTGCCTATAAGGTAGACAGGCGTAAAAAAAATGTAATCTACCTGGATACCCTCAAAACCTACAGCAGTCTTGCCATTCAAAAGGGCTGCCATAGTTTGTTTTTTCCGGGTGGCACCCGCTCCCGTTCCGGTAAAATTGAAAAAAGGCTGAAGATGGGCTTGCTGAGCAGTGCCATGGAAGCCCAGCGTGAAATTTATCAGAAAGAGAGCGGACCAGAGGCCAAAAAAATATTTATTGTTCCGGTTTCTATCAATTACAACTTTGTGCTGGAGGCACCGAGCCTCATCAACGAGTACCTGAAGATAAAAGGACAGGAGCGCTATTATGTAGAGAGTGACAAATACAGCAACTCGTACAAAATTGTAAAGTTCCTGGTGAAGTTCTTTACCCGTGGGTCCGATATCTCAGTTTCAATTGGCCGGGGTATGGACCTGTTAGGTAACTATGTTGATGACGAGGGCAATTCTTACGATAACAACGGAAAAATCATCGATACCCGCGATTATTTTGTTTCTAACGGAACTGTTACAAAAGACAAACAGCGGGAGCAGGAGTATACGCGTATGCTTAGCGAAGCCATTGTCACAGAGTATCATCGCATTAACCGGGTATTCCCCAGCCATCTGGTTGCCTTTGTTGCTTTTGAAATGATGCAGAAAAAGTACGAAAAGCTGGATCTGTTTAGTTTGCTGCGCCTGTCAGATGATGAACTCGCCCTTCAGTACGACGCCTTTAAAGCTACTTTTGAACGCTTGCGTGATGTTGTTGTGGCATTGTATCAACAAAACAAAGTCCATGTAGACCCTAAACTTTTAGGCGATGTGGACAAGGTGATCATGCATGGCCTTAAAAATGTTGGAATGTACCACAGCAGCCGTACCCTGCTGCGCAACAAACAGGGGGCCATTACCACCGAAGATATCAATACCTTATTCTATTACCACAACCGTCTGGTAGGTTACGACCTGGAGCAGCACATCTGATCTGCAAGCAAATATGAGCAAAGGGGCAAAGGCAATAGGCGTTATCGGGGCAGGTAGTTTTGGACTGGCCATGGCAAACATGCTGGCCGAGAAGAACGATGTGCTGTTATATGCCCGCCGCCTGGAGTCGGTAGAATATATTCGCACCCACGATTCCTATAAAGGAAAGCCCCTGCACCCCCGCATTCAGGCCACAAATGATCTGGAAGAGCTTGCTGGTCGATGCAACGTTATTTTCCCGATTGTGCCGTCATCCAGTTTCCGGACCATGATGCAGGACCTGGCGCCTTACCTGTACCCCTACCATATCCTGATTCACGGTTCCAAGGGGTTGGATATCTGTACACCCAAAGACGCCAGAGGCGGTGTGTCCGGGAAAATAGATCGCAGCTGCATTCGCACCATGAGCGAAGTAATTCGGGAAGAGAGTGTGGTTTTGCGCATTGGTTGCCTGGCAGGTCCTAACCTGGCCACCGAACTCATTCAAAAACAACCGGCGGCTACAGTGGTGGCAAGCCATTTTAAAGAAGTGATTAACGAGGGTATTCGCCTTCTGCGCACAGACAGGTTTCAGGTATATGGCAGTCCAGACCTGGTGGGTGTAGAACTGTGCGGGGTTTTAAAAAACATTATTGCCATTGCTTCCGGCGCCATAAGTGGATTAGGACTGGGTTCTAATGCGCAGGCGCTGCTCATCAGCCGGGGTATGGTAGAAATGATCTACCTGGGCAAAGCCCTGGGGGGTGATGTACATGCTTTTATTGGCCTGGCTGGGGTGGGAGATTTAGTGGCAACCTGCACCAGCCGGCTAAGTCGCAACTTTTCTGTTGGTTACCGCCTGGCACAAGGGGAAACACTGAAGGAAATTCTCAGTAGTATGGATGAGATAGCAGAAGGTGTACATACCGTTCAGATCATGAAAAATCTGGCAGAGAATCTGAAGGTACGTGCACCCATCACGCAATCGCTTTACAAAGTGCTTTTTGAAGGGATGAAAGTTGAAGTGGCCCTACAATATCTCATGAAGTATCCGTTTAATATTGATGTCGATTTTCTTTAGAAGTCGGCAAACCAACTCCCTGTTGCTCTTTACGTTATAAAGAGCATAGACACTCCTATGATTTATCGTTTGTGCAGATTAGCTTTTCTTGGTGGCATTACCTGCCTGCTGTGCCTGTTCAACCAGGGCAGTAAGGCAGGAACATTGCCCTATCCGGGAGATACGATCCGCCGGTTTACGCCCCGCCTGGTGCTCCTGCTCACCGATACCAGCGAAGCAGCCAAGGAGCAGCGTACGCAGTTGTTTTATGAGCAGCTCAAGAATAAATTCTATCGCCGGGATGTTACACGCAAGATTTACGATCTGCTTTTTGATACGCCCACTGGCGGACAGCCACAACGTTCATACGATACTGAGGAGGCCTTAGAGTATTTTTCGCAGTTTGAGGGTAAGGTCATTCAGGAAATCAGGATTAAGAAGCTGTCCCTTTTCGGACCCTCCGTTAACGATACTACCCGTAGAGCATCAAACTGGATTCAGCACACTGGCAATGCCCTGCATTTTCAAACGCGGGATTGGGTAATCCATAAAAACCTTCTTTTCCAGCAGGGCGATTTAATTGACGCAGAAGCTTTGTATGACAACGAACGGCTGCTGCGTAGCCTGTCATACATCCGCGATGCACGTATTCGGGTAATATCCATTCCCGATAACCCCCATGCTGTGGCTATAGAGGTAATTACACAAGATGTTTTTCCGCTTAGTTTCGATGCAGGCAGGGGTCACTTTTCCAGCTATTCACTTTCTGTTCAGAACAACAATATATTTGGCATAGGGCATCGGCTTACAACCGAAGGCCTTTACCGCAGCGATGGCTCTCCTGCACTGGGCTACGCAGGCTCTTATACAGTCCAGAACGTGAATGGTTCTTTTATCAATGCTACCTTATCGGGTTCTTATACCGATATTCGGCGAGGCGCAGGCCTGAGTTTGCAACGCCCATTCTTTACACCGGACATTCGCTGGGCTGGGGGGTTGGAGCTCCAGCGCCTGGAGCAGATTAATGTGGTGCTGCACCGGGATTATACCAAAGACACACTTGCCTGGTATTCTCATGATCTGCTGGATTTCTGGGCAGGCCATTCCATTCCGTTAAATGGCAATAAGCCGCACCCAAAAGGCAGAGAGTCAGTGGTGCTTGCTGGCAGGGGAATGCGCATTTCGCACTATCAGACACCTGGAGGAGAGCTTGCAGGCAACGATTTTTTTCTCGACCGAAAGCTGCTGCTGGGGAGTGTTGGCTGGGTACGCCGCCAGTATCGCAGAGATGCCTACATTCACGGCTTTGGCCGTACGGAAGACGTTCCTCTTGGCGCTACTGTAAATATCACGTACGGGGTAGAACAGCAGCAGGAAATGATGTACTATGGCCAGCTTAGTGCAGCCTGGGGCGGTTATAAAGATAGAGTAGGGTATCTGGATTTTCGCGGGACCATAGGCCAATACATGGGAGTAGGAGACGAGGCCAGCCGGCGGGTGCGCTATGGTTCAGCCAGCTTGATCAGTAAGCTGATGCCCAAAGGAAAATATAAATTCCGGCAGTTAATCCGGTTAGATTATTTATATGGCGACAGGCGGTATACGCATGAATTTGTGACCGTTGGCGATCGGGAGATCAGAGGCGTGCGTGGTATTCCATTCCGGGGCACACAGCGAATCAATGCCTCTTTTGAAACCATTGCTTTTACACCTGTAAAATTTATAGGGTTCCGCCTTGCTGCATTTGCATTTGCAGACTTTGCGGTGTTGAATGATAAACCTTATTTAACCCTAGAAGGTGAATTTTTGCATGGCTATGGCCTGGGCTTTAGGGTAAGAAACGAGAATTTTGTGTTCAAAACCTTCCAGCTTAGATTTTCTTATTACCCTGCCGCTGGTGGTGGGTTTGCAGTCAGCATTATGGGCAGCCCCAACAGTATCTTCAGAGAATATTTCCTGGGCAGGCCCGATACCTACCCTTTCCATTAAAACTGAAGACCCAAATTTAGTGTTATCAGAGAGTCAAGAAAGACTTTCCATGCATGATTTTGTAAAGATACTGCTTATGCTGCTGATGGTACTGGCAGCCATATTATCCTTTATTTTTTTATCTGAAGCGCTGGGCATTTGGGGGCTGGTCTTGCTGGAGATTATCATTACTACGGCCATTATTTTACTTGCCATTAAGTTTATCCGTCCCACCAAACCTTAAGGTTCCTGGTTTTATCCTGTATACCATTTAGTGTTTGCTTACTATGCAATGCGCAAAAAAAAAGCTGTGCATGGCACAGCTTTAGGGTGTTTATGATGAATCAAAGGAAGCTTATCCAAGTGACTGGTTTTCGCGTGAAGCCAGTTCCAACATTTTTTCGTACTCTTCGGCATTCAATTCCTGGAAGAAGAAGTTCATGGGATTTACCTTCTTTCCATCCTTGATGATCTCGTAGTGCAGGTGGGGGGCAGTAGAGGCTCCTGTATTTCCAACATAACCGATTACTTCGCCACGCTTTACGCGCTGCCCTTTCTTTATCTTAAAACTATCCAGGTGAGCGTACTTGGTTACATAGCCGTAGCCATGGTCTATTTCTATTTCGTTACCGTAACCACCGTAATTAGATACCCTCTTGATCACTACACCATCGCCGGTTGCATAAATTGGTGTACCGCGGGGAGCAGAAAAGTCGCAGCCGGTGTGCATGCGCCTTACCTTATAGATAGGATGTACCCGCACGCCGAAACCAGAGGCCATCCGCTTTAATTCTTTGTTAGAGACTGGCTGAATAGCCGGAATGCTTGCCCACATCTTATCCTTACTGTTGGCCATCCGCAAAATATCATCATAAGATTTTGTCTGGATGTACATTTGCTTCTTCAGCTGATCAATTTTCTTTAAGTTGCTCAGGATCAGATCCTCGCGTGTAAGCCCTTTCTCCAGCAGGTTTTTATACCGCTCTGTACCACCCACACCAGCCTGCCGTACCGTAGATGGAATAGGTTCTGCTTCGAATATGATACGGTATACATTGTCATCACGGTCCTGCAGTACTTCAATCATGGCAGAAAGTTGTCCCAGATCTTTCTCCATCATTTCCTGATACAGCTTTAGCTCTTCGTTTTCTTTGCGCAGCACAGCTTCTTTGGGAGAGTCAAAAAACTCAAAATACACCATTACAATACCAATCGCTATAACACAGGCAATCATCATCATGCCAAGGCTATTGAGGAACATCTCCCAGCGCGACCGCTCGATTCTTTCGTATCGGCAGGTCTCAGTATCGTAGTAATATTTTATCCTTGCCATCCGGGTTGGTCAATATTTTTATAATTTTGCGCTTGTTCTTGTTAAATTTAAAGACGAAGCATTAGCTGCTCCAGGTTGGATTGTATGAAACGCAATATAAAAGTTTTCTGCCAACCGGGGTATTCTCTATAAAACGCTATGATGGACGCCAGGCAAATCCGAAGTACTTTTCTACAGTTTTTTGAATCAAAGAAGCACCGTATTGTGCCTTCTGCACCAATTGTAAATAAGAATGACCCAACCCTTCTGTTTACAAATTCGGGCATGAACCAATTTAAAGATTTTTTCCTGGGCAATAAAAAGTCTGATTTTCCCCGCATTGCAGATACCCAAAAATGCCTGCGTGTTTCTGGTAAACACAATGACTTAGAGGAGGTAGGGATCGATACTTACCACCACACAATGTTTGAAATGCTGGGAAATTGGAGCTTTGGCGACTACTTTAAAGCAGAGGCAATTGACTGGGCATGGGAGTTGCTTACCGAGCATTTGGGGCTCCCAAAAGACCGCTTGTATGTATCGGTTTTCGAAGGAGATGCCAGAGAAAATCTGCATCCGGATGAGGAAGCTTTTCAGCTTTGGCGTACTTATGTACCAGAAAACAAGATTTTATACGGAAATAAGAAAGATAATTTCTGGGAAATGGGTGATACGGGCCCCTGTGGACCCTGTTCAGAGATCCACATAGACCTGCGCTCGCAAGAGGAGATCGACCAGGTGCCAGGCCGCGATCTGGTGAACAATGACCATCCGCAGGTGATCGAAATCTGGAATCTGGTGTTCATGCAGTTTAACCGCAAGGCCGACGGAAGCCTGGAGCAGCTGCCCGATCAGCACGTAGATACCGGCATGGGTTTCGAGCGCCTGGTAAGGGCTATCCAGCGAAAATCCTCTAACTACGATACAGATGTATTTCAGCCCCTGATAGGCCAGGTAAGCGCCGATGCAGGCATCGCCTATGGCAAGGCAGAAGAAACTGATATAGCCATGCGGGTAATGGTAGACCACATCCGGGCCATAGCCTTTGCCGTGGCCGACGGTCAGATACCTTCCAATACCGGCGCAGGTTATGTGATTCGCCGCATCTTACGTCGTGCGGTTCGCTATGGCTTTACTTTCCTGAATCTGAAAGAACCCTATCTGTACAAGCTGGTGCCTGTATTGAGCCGCGAGATGGGCGAGTTCTTTCCTGAATTGCTCCAGCAGCAGGATTTTATCATGCGGGTTATACAGGAAGAAGAAGCTTCTTTTTTGCGTACCCTGGATGTTGGGCTTCGCAGGCTCAATGACCTGATCGGTGCCGGTGCACGGGCCATCAGCGGTGCAGAGGCATTTGAATTGTATGATACCTTTGGGTTTCCGCTGGACCTTACGGCCCTCATTGCACGTGAGCGGGGGCTGGTGGTAGATGAAGCAGGTTTTACGGCAGCCATGGAACAGCAAAAGCAGCGCTCCAAACAGGCTGCTACTTCCGAAACCGGCGACTGGATAACGGTAAGAACTGCTTCCGGCCCAACTGAATTTGTTGGCTATACAGAGGTAAGTGCACAGGCTCATATATTGCGTTACCGCCAGGTAAAGGAGAAGAATAAAACTCGTTATCAGCTGGTGCTGGATAAAACACCATTTTATGCCGAAAGTGGCGGACAGGTGGGTGATACCGGTTACCTGAGCGATGGGCAGGAGCGGGTGAGGATTGTGGACACCAAAAAGGAAAATGACCTGATTGTTCATTATACCGAACATCTGCCCCAAAACCTGGAAGCGAGCTTTGAAGCGGTCATAGACAGCGATAAGCGTTTCCAGACACAGAACAACCATACTGCTACCCACCTTTTGCATGCAGCCCTGCGCCGGGTACTTGGAGAACACGTGCAGCAACGCGGCTCTCTGGTCAATGAGAAAGGCCTGCGCTTCGACTTCAGCCATTTTGCTAAAATGAGCGATGAAGAACTCCATAAAGTAGAAGACCTGGTGAACGAACGGGTGCGGCAAAACATAAGCCTGCAGGTAGATGCAGATGTGCCCCTGGCAGAAGCCCGTAACAGGGGCGCCATGGCCCTCTTTGGCGAAAAGTATGGAGACACGGTAAGGGTTATAACTTTTGACCCTGCTTATTCGGTTGAGCTTTGCGGCGGAACCCATGTACCAGCCACCGGACAGATTGGTTTATTCAAAATAATTTCCGAAAGTTCAGTGTCGGCTGGTGTACGCCGTATTGAAGCTATTACAGCCCGTACAGCTGAGGAATGGGTGCGTCATCAACAGCAGCAGCTGGATGAAGTACGCCAGCTGCTGAAGAACCCTAAAGACCTGAGCAGCGCTCTTCAAGGGTTACTTGATGAAAGACAGCGCCTGCAAAAGTCGGTAGAGGAGATGCAGCAGCAAAAAGCCGGTGACCTGCGCGGTCAACTAGCCAACAGTATGCAGGAAACAGGTGGCATGCAGGTAATTATAGCCCAGGTAGCAGTGCCCTCCGCAGAAGTGCTGCGTACGCTGGCTTATGAACTCCGCCAGAAGTTCGACCGCTTGTTTTTGGTGCTAGCCGGCGAGGTAGAAGGAAAACCACAAATTGCTGTCATGTTTTCAGATGCACTGGTGCAGGAACATGGGCTTAATGCAGGAAACGTAGTGCGCGAGCTGGCCCGGGAAATTAAGGGTGGCGGCGGTGGACAGGCTTTCTTTGCTACAGCAGGTGGTAAGGATGTTGCCGGGCTGCCGCAGGTCGTTGAAAAAGCAAAGCAACTGGCAGCTTCTCTTTAAATACGGGTGAACAGGCTCTTAGCACCTTAGGTGTTATGAAAGCATAGGCCTGATCTTTTGTACAACCAAAAGGCAATGCACGATTTTGCTTAATTTCCTGTTAATAAGTCTACAACACGAATAGTGATAAAAATTTAAATTGGCATGATGAATATGCGACAAATGGGGCTACTACTCCTGGCTTTTGGTGCCGTAGCTTGCTCAAAAAAAGGGAATGGGCATGCGGAGAAGGGTAGTAATGATAAACTGGTAACAATTTCCGGTAAGGTTGAAAATGCCCCCGCCACAGGACTGATTATTCTGGAAGAAATTCGACAGAACAATCCTGTGCCTGTAGATACTTTTACGGTAGAAGACAAAGCTTTCAGTAAGGAAGTGAAAATAGAAGAGCCAGGTTTTTACCGGCTTAATCTGTATAACCAACAGTTTGCTACCCTGGTACTGAATAACGAAGATGTACGCGTCTCTGCCGATCTTTCTGCCGGACCAGGATCTGCCAAAGTAGAAGGCTCAGAAGATACCCGCTATTTAGAGGAGATTAACCAGATTGTACAACAGCGTCAACAGGGCGTTATGGCGCTTGAACAGCAGTATCTGGCCGCGCGTCAGGAGAATAATACGGTGCGCATGAAAGAACTTGAGCAGGAATATCTGGGAACGGAGAAGAAGCTGCGTGAAGACATTAAAGACAAGCTGCGGACCATGGAAAGTTCTGTAACTGCAGTGTATGGAGTTAATTACCTGAACCGCGAAGAAGATTTTCCTTTTCTGGATTCGCTGGCTACCCGCCTGAAACAGGATTTGCCTAACAGCCGCTATGTAGCTGATTTTGCAAAGGGTGTAGATCAGATGCGTGGCACTACTATTGGGCAACTGGCGCCAGAGATTGAGTTACCTAACCCGCAGGGCGAGACAAAAAAGCTGTCTGATCTGCGAGGCAATGTGGTGATGATTGATTTCTGGGCTGCCTGGTGTGGACCCTGCCGCAGAGAAAACCCAAATGTTGTACGCCTGTACAATAAGTATCATGACCAGGGATTTGAAATTTTTGGTGTGTCACTGGATAGAAGCAAGGATGATTGGGTGAAGGCTATTGAAAAAGATGGCCTTACCTGGACACAGGTGAGTGATTTAAGCTATTTTAATTCAGCAGCGGCCCAGACATATGGTATCACAGCCATTCCGGCCACGGTTCTGCTCGACAAAGAAGGAAAAATCATTGCCCGTAACCTTAGAGGTCAGGCACTCGAAGACAAGCTTGCAGAAATATTTAGCCAGACAGCTGACTAAACAGCCACATAAATCGTCAAAACAAAAGTCCGTAGCACACCAGTGTTACGGACTTTTGTTTTTATAGGGGTTTTTCGCCCGTACCAGGGTTGGATCTCGCTACTTAGATTTTACAGGATTGATCTTCAATAATCATGTTGACGCAAAAATTGGAGATGCAATAGGCAGGCACTCATTTCATTGGCTGGTGG
>JASLAE010000055.1 GCA_030147305.1 Cesiribacter sp. | reverse complement strand
ATTCAGGACCGTACCGAGCCGGACAATTTTCTGGATCCGGGAAAGCTCACCAAAGTAGAGCAGGTAACATTGAAGGAAATCTTCAAAGTGATCAGTGAATTTCAGGTGAAGATCCGCCTGGTGTTTACCCGATCGCTTTATGGGTAAGTACCTTTATGATTTTTCAACAGAAAACCAGCGGCTAAAGACAACATAAATTTTTTTCTGAATAGATGCAGGCCATACCGATTTTAGCATGCATCAGAACCTTAAATATTAATTGCTACCACGATGAATAATCAGATCTGGATCATGACATCAGCCTTTGATCAGCTAAGCCTCGATGCTGTGATAGAAAAAGCACAGGAGGTAGGGGTGCAGGGGCTGGATGTTTGTGTGTTTCGAAAGGATGGCACACGTAATGACTTTGTGGCCACGCACCTCGACTACCATAACTTTAGCCTGGAGGATGCGCAGCGGCTGCTTGATAAATTTAACAGGGCTCGTTTGCGGCTGTCGCTGGGTGCTTTCGATAACCTCATTGGCGGCGATCCGGAACAGCGGCTAAAGAACCAGAACCACTTGCTGCGCCTGATCCGCATGGCGTACCTGCTGGGTGGTGATGCCAATGATGTAAAAGTAGGGACTTTTGTAGGGTATAACCACGAGCTAGGCGTGCAGGAGGGGGGCTTTCAGAAAAACCTGGAAGAATACGTACGCATTTTCAAACCTATTATTCAGTATGCCGAGAGCCTGGGGGTTACCCTGCTCTATGAAAACTGCCCTATGGAAGGTTGGCGCTCTGCGGCTTATACCAGCACTTTTAATAACCTGACGGGTGTACTGGCCGCACGCAAACTGATGTACGAGCTAATACCAAGTAAGGCACATGGTGAAATCTACGATCCCTCGCACGATGTCTGGCAGCATGTAGACCCCAGCGAGGTCATTCGGCATACCGA
Source organism: Cesiribacter sp. (assembly GCA_030147305.1). Classification (GTDB taxonomy): domain Bacteria; phylum Bacteroidota; class Bacteroidia; order Cytophagales; family Cyclobacteriaceae; genus Cesiribacter. Next base: position 3,287 of record JASLAE010000055.1, on the reverse strand, counting down.
TATGTCGCGCCTGCACCGCATCCATGTGAAGGCCACCCGCAATCGGGGCAATGTCTACTGGGGTAATCTGTATCCCATGCAGCAGGTGGATGCTACCCTGGCCAAAAGGGCCGGGGTGCCAGTGCCACTAAACGAATGGGACCGTCATAATTACGAGGCCATGCTGCCAGGCTTTGGAGGTTCCGACAGCATGGACTGGCGTGCTTTTATCAATATACTGCGTGAAAGAAGATTTACCGGCCCCTTTGAAATAGAAAATGAAGCGGCCCTTTCTAAGGGTACAGGCAATATGGCAGCCATTATGCAGGGATTTAAAGCAACTACCTTAAACCTGGCGCCCCTGCTATGGCCACTCTCAACGCAAGGCTATCACTATCATCAAAACAAATTTCAGGAACTGGCGCAGCCGACTGTAAAAGATATTCCTGTGGTGACCATGGCAGAGCTGGAAAAATAGTGCTAGTGGTTTGATTTGTCGATGACAAAAAAAGGAAGCCATAAGGCTTCCTTTCATTTATACATTGGGTCCGGCTGTAAATCAGTCGTGACCTTCCAGCTTCACAAGTTTATTGTAAGTACCCAGTAGCAGGAAGGAAGGAGCCCACTGACCAACAAATAGGGCAGTTTTTTCTTTTCCCATCAGCTTTAAAGTAGCTGAAACGGCCATTGAGCCTAAAGCAGCCCACAGAAATACGTCTGATGGAATTTTTGCGGTTTGCTCTTCAATAGCTGTTGCAACAGGTCCTTCTCTATGTTCTGGATTATAATTTGCTACTTTGCTTTTAATATCTGTTCCTTTGGTTTCCATAATAGTTTTTTTAGTTTAAAAAAATGGTTACTTAAGGGGGAACATGGTACTATTTTAAATGTTTGAAAAAAAAATTCTTATTTCTGCTTTTTTTGAACGGATGTCTTAGCGTTTCTTAGTGAGGAATCATCTGTTGAATTTCCTGCAGTTATTAACGTTTTCTGGTTCTACAGTTAGGCTCTTGGCTTATCCATGGATGCTCCATTGTATCCATAAAGCTAATCAGGAGCGATTCGTAGCAGCATTAGTTTTACCATCTCTAAATTACTGATAGACAGGACAAGCTTCAGTACATGGATGATTGAGTCTCCCTTTTCACGCTCCTGCATCACTGATTTTCCCCTGTACAAGTTGTTATCTTTAAAATTAAGGGCATAATCACGCCTTCATTAAAATTCCTCCATATATTATAGCACCAATAAAGTTTAAACATACGTTTCAACTCCATGAAGAGGATTTTTCTACCCCTGCTGGCCGCTGCTGCTTTGCTTTCGCAGCCTGTACTGGCCCAGGAAGGCTACCCGACAAACGGCGTTAGCGATAATAGAACCCAACGCTATGCTTTTACACATGCTACGGTTGTACAGGATTATCAGACTACCCTGGAAGATGCCACCCTGCTGATTGAAGATGGTAAGGTGGTGGCCGTGGGAAAAAATATTAAGCTCCCCCCCGGCACAATTACCCAGGATTTAAAAGGGCGCTGGATTTATCCCGGCCTGATTGATTTGTTTGCCAATTATGGGCTGACTGCTGTAGCACAAAGTAAGGGGGGGCGGTTTGATCCTCCACAGATTGAATCTAACAACCAGGCTGCATATGGCTGGAATGAGGCTATCAAGGCAGAATATGAAGCCATTGAGGACTTTAAGGTGATCGATGCCGATGCAAAGGCCTGGCGCGACCAGGGCTTTGGTGCTGTGCTCACCCATCGCCACGATGGTATTGCCCGCGGCACCGGTGCGTTGGTGAATTTGTCTGATGATAAAGCCCAGGAGGTGATCTTAAATCCAAGGGCTGCTGCGCACCTCTCGTTCAGCAAAGGATCCTCTAAACAGGAGTACCCCAACTCGCTGATGGGTGCCATTGCCTTATTACGCCAGACTTACCTGGATGCCCGCTGGTATCATAGTCAGCAGGAAAAGCCTTTTACAGATCGTTCCCTGTCTGCTTTTCAGGCACAGCAGGACCTGCCGCACATTTTTGAGGTAGGAGATATGCTTTCGGTCATGCGGGCCGATAAAATTGGTGACGAATTTGGCCAGCAATACATTATTCGTGGGGCAGGTGACGAATACCAGCGCCTGGAGGCAATCAAAGCCACAGGAGCCAGCCTGATCATTCCACTAAACTTCCCTGAAGCCTATGAGGTGAGTGATCCGCTGGACGAAATGAACATAAGCCTGGCAGATATGAAGCACTGGGAGATGGCACCGTACAATGCCATGCTGCTGCAGCAGAAAGGAATAAACTTTGCCTTTACTTCCGATGGGCTGAAGGAAAAAAAGAGCTTTTGGGAGAACCTGCGCAAAGCTGTTAAGTACGGGCTGGACAAACAGGCTGCCATAAAAGCCATTACCCATACACCTGCTCAGCTGGTGGGTGCCGGAAAGCAGGTAGGTGCACTTCGGGAGGGTATGCAGGCCAACTTTATCATTACATCCGGTGATATGCTGGAAGAAGAAGCCACTATTTACGAAAACTGGATAGGGGGCAAACGCTACACGATCAGTGCCATGCCGATGCAGGAACTGGCAGGAAATTATAAGCTAACGCTTGGGCAGAAAACCTATAACGTTCAAATAAGTGGTCCGGCCGACAAAGCCAAGTTCCGCCTGATGGAATCTGATACGACGGGTCAGGATATGAAGGTGCAGGTAAGTGAAAACCTGATCACGCTCACTTTTAATCCGGCGCCAAAGGATACGGTGAATACCCAACTGCTGCGCCTGAGTGGCTGGGCAGACAGCCGTACCGGAAATGAGCGAAACTGGAAAGGGCTGGCCCGCAACGAGCAGGGGCAGGAGTTACCCTTTACACTTGCTTATACCGGAGCGTTGGAAGAAACAAAAACAGAGGCTGAGCAAAAAGAGGAGAAGGTGCTGGAGGCAAATCGTCCCGAACCGGCAGAAATTCCACAACCTTTTCTGGCTTATGGCAAAGCAGCGCCGCTCCAGCCTAAAACATACCTGATTAAAAATGCAACGGTCTGGACCAACGAGCAGGAGGGCATCCTGCAAAATACAGATGTGCTGGTAGAAGGTGGTAAGATCCGACAGATCGGTAAAAATCTTTCTGCTGGTGGGGCCGAGGTAGTTGATGGGACGGGCAAGCACCTGACAACTGGTATCATAGACGAACATTCGCATATTGCCATACAGGGTGGGGTAAACGAGGCTTCTCAGTCGGTTACTTCTGAGGTGCGCATTGGTGATGTGATTGATTCTGAAGATATTAACATTTACCGCCAGCTGGCCGG
>JASLAE010000518.1 GCA_030147305.1 Cesiribacter sp. | reverse complement strand
GGATAAAAGCTGCTTTTTAGCAGGGGCGGGTGTTTCGTATAAGCACATGTCTTATACACTTATACACACACCATATATGATTTGCTTTTTCCTTATAAACTTAATAATTAAGCATATGTAAAAAAAGCTTAGCCTCTGTAGCATTTTACAAAGATTATTAGTGTAAACTGGCACAAAGAGGATAGCGAATAAACTTTTAGATACTCGCTTCATATAATTAGAAAATTACCAGCGCCCATGCTCAAGTTTTTGATTAAAGTTTGTAAGATGGGCTTGTTCAGCCTTATCAGCATAACTTCCCTTCAGGCACAGGAGATTGATTATAAAGGCTTTCCGGAATGGTCCTGGCAGCAGCAGGATTCCACGGAGTATTATTTGTATACGCCAAAGGAAATGCAAGCCGGTAAAAAGTATCCACTAGTATTGTTTTTACATGGTTGTTGCGGCCCCAATAATCAGGCTACTCTCCGCAACACTGTTGATCCTCCGGTGCGCATGTGGCATAATTTCGGAGCCAATACACAGGCTGTACCAACCTACATTGTAGCTCCAGCAACCCAGCGTGGGTGGAGCCAGCATATTTCCAACCTTAAAAATGTGATTGATAGTCTTATTGCAAACGGCAATGCCGATCCTCAGCGTTTGTACATCACTGGCTTCTCCATGGGTGGAAGGGGTACCTGGGAGTTTCTCAACAGATACCCGGAATACTTTGCAGCCGCCCTTCCAATGGGGATGGAATTCAGCGGAGACCCTGAAAAGATCAAAGATATACCGATCTGGACAATCAAAGGAGAGACTGATTATTGGGGCCGAAACCTGAATAAATCAGTAGATCAGATACGCGCTTTAAATGGTTATGCCTTGGATACAAGTGCGGTGTGGGAAACAGGCGTCAATCCGAGACTCACCGTTTTTGAAGGTATGGGGCATGGGGTGCAGTGGCCTGCAGCCAGTAAACTGGACCTGACAACGTGGGCTTACGCTAAAGTAAATGACGGCAACAAATACCCGGTTGTTTATTTTAGTTCGCCCTCGTATAAGCAGTCACATAAGGGGAAGACAGTACCAGTGCACATAGAAGCCAATGATCCGGATGGTGAGATTAGTCGTGTCGAAGTTTTCGTAAATGGAAAATCAGTAAAGGTTTTAACTGACCGGCCGTTCAAAACAACAATTAAAATGGATAAAGGTGATGCTACCATTGAAGCAAAAGCCTTCGACGACAAAGGAAAATACAGCATCACTACAACAGTTGTTCGTACCGATATTCCTGCTGCTATAAAAAGCAGTAAACTACCTGAGGCGCAACAGGGCACTTATTATTCGACTACTATTCAGTCTGAAGGAAATGGACAATTATTGTTTTCACTTTCTGATTCCTCCCTTATTCCAACGGGAATGGTGCTTTCTTCTAAAGGCGAATTAACAGGAATTCCGGTTCAAACCGGTTTATTTACCCTACCTATATTGGTAAAGGATGAAGATAATGATAAAACATCACGAACGCTTAACTTGGTGATCAGAGAAAAAGAGGCCGGCTCTGTACTAGTGACAGAAGTTAAGAATTATGCCGGTAAAGTATTCCCGGTTACTATTGTGAAAAAAGGGCTGAAAGTGCATGGCGACAGAGAAGATGATGAAATAACTCTAAGCGAAACCAGCCGTTATGAGGGACTTACACTGATACAAACGGATGTGAATGACACAATTAATGCCGAAGCACACTATCTGGAGTTCACTACGGATGAGGATGTAACTGTATATATAGCCTATGAGAAAAAAGATAAGCTTCATTATTCCACGGTACCTGCATGGTTAAAGGAATATAAAAAAGAAAATGTGCCTCAGATAGTCACGCAGTACTACTATTACGATGTGTATTCCCGTGATTTTCCAAAAGGAAGGATTATCTTACCGGACGCTCAAGAGAAAAGCAATGGGGTAAGTACCAATTATTTTGTCATGGTAAAAAAGAAATCGGAATAATAATGCTGGAAGCCTGATTGCGCTTTAATATTAAATGATTTTTAAAATAGTGTCAAATTTAAAAACAGATTCAAATCTGATACATGAGGATTTGCCCGGTTTAGCTAAATTAAGCTCGTTTTGAATCGGTAGAGAATGAGCATTTCATTTAATATTTTCCAGTTATTCATTGTATTTTCAACGCTACATGCTTTTCTACTAAGCTTTCAGCTCTTTATGAAAGGCTACAAAAAGCTCAATAGCTTTTTACTGGCACTGTTCACTTTAACATTTGCGCTGGCAAGTATTAAAATCGTACTGCAGGAACAAATACCAGGTTTTAATCAATATTTTCCCGTACCACTACTGTTCCAGTTCGCCTGGGGACCACTGCTTTATCTATACTTAAAAAGTTCTGCCATTGCCGGTTTTAAGCTAACTGCGAGGCACCTGGTGCATTTCTTACCTTCTCTATTGTTCGATGTTGTACTAGCCAGCGTATTCATTTATGCTGAACCTAGCTTTATGCCACAAGTGGCTAAGCTCCGCTTTCTGACCAATGTAGTGGCTTTTATTTTCTTTTCAGGCTATGTTGTTCGCTCCTTTCGGTTTGTCAGCACCTACAAAAATAGTATCACAACAACTGGCGGTAACCACAAAACCAGTATCAGGTGGTTTTATAAGATAGTAATTGGTTGTGCTACCATTGCTGCTTCGTGGCTTGTTTTCATAGTGTTGGTTTTTGCTGGCAATGGAGGATGGTTTTTTAATTTAGCCCCTTATTATGTGTTCTTCTTCTTTATAGGACTTGGCATGTACAGCATAAGTTTGCATGGATACTATCATCCTGAAATTGGATTGATTACTATACCACCGGTACCTGAGAAGAAGGAACTGCTAGCTGCTGAAGTTTTGGAAGAAAAGAAACAGTTGCTTTTAGAATTAGTGAAGCATAACCATTATTACCGTGACGAAAGCCTTTCCCTGCAGAATCTGGCTGATAAAGTGAATATGACCTCACGAGATCTTTCCTATGTTATCAATACAGGATTTAAAATGAACTTCAATGATTTTATCAATGAGTTTAGGGTGCACGAATTTCTACAGCGATTGCAGGGGCCAGAGGGAAAAAAATTTAGCGTAGAGGGCATGGCTTATGAAGTGGGGTTCAACTCTAAAGCTTCTTTTTACAGGGCTTTCAAAAAAGTAACTAATAAAACGCCCGGAGACTATCTGAAAGAGAACGTTAAAAGCGTCTAAAATGAGTCTCAAAAGGTGATTTAAGACTTTAGGGACTGTTGAGGCGCTTATTTTTGGTCATTATCTAAATATAAAACTATGAAAAAGATTCTGACCAAAGAACAAGTGCTGCGCCATAAGGGAACCCTTGCCAGCCTGCTGATCTTGCTTTTACTTTCCATTTTTATTGTATCAAGCTTCTCAGAAAAAACCCGAGCGCATGACAGTGAACATTTCAGGTTTATCGTCAGCGATGAACTTGATTCGTCTCAAATAAAGGTGTTGGAGCAGGCACTGGAAAGCAATTATTCCAGAATAAGCAAAAACTTAAATACCGTACCAGCCGATAGTATGGAAGTATTCATCTATAATAGACGCTTACCATTCGTAAAGGCCACCGGCTACTGGACAGCCACCGGCTGTATACAGGGGCCTTCTCAATTACATTTTATGCATGACAACTGGATGAATGAAGACACCAGGAAAGTGGCGGTACATGAATTTGCGCATGCTGTGAACCTGCAGCTACTGCTCAACAGAGAACCTGATTCAACAGATATAAATGCCTTCGAACAAAAGTTCTCTACTTTCCCAATTTGGCTTTGGGAAGGGCTGGCCAGTTATGAAGCGGGGCAGCTACATAACCTCAAAACCATGCCGTTTCTGGCTAATGGTAAATATCCAACCTTAGATGAGCTAAACAAGACCAATAAAGGCATGAAAATATATAAAGTAGGTTACACTATTATAGAATACATCGTAACTCATTACGGACAGGATAAGCTGGTGGAGCTGATAGCTAGTTATGGCAATTTGCAAACAGTATTAGGTGTAACGGAAGCACAGTTTGAAAAAGCCTGGTATGCATTCATAAAAGAAAAATACTTGTCGTAAAAAAAGTTTTTATAAACATGGTAATGCAGTAAATGCTTGTGTACCAGGCAGGTCGTTTAACAAGCCTTTATTTGCTTTCAATTAATCGTTTTGCCTAGCTGCCCCTGTGGCTTGTTTGTTAAGCACCACTGATATGAGGATTTTGCTTACCCCATCAGCATTAACAGGTGGAATTTCAGCGGAGCTGGTTTTATAACTTTGCTTATTGACGGCCTACTGGTGGTTGTGCTGCTTTAAAGGCTGCTAGGGCCAAGCCGGTGAAGAACATAAGAACGGAATAACAGAACACTTAATTGATCACTCCTGGGTTCAGCCACAGTTGTTTAATGACCCATAGAAATTTTCGGCGGTTTGATAGCTCCTTTTTTATCAAACTAATAGAATGCTCCAGCGGTCTGGCATGCGCATTTGAATGTTCTACTTATGGATGAACTGCGAATTGAATTTGAACAGCTTCCATGAAAAAGATAGCCGTCGGTATTAAGCCAGGTTTAATAAAATTATCAATTGCAGTGATAGCCCTGGC
>JASLAE010000469.1 GCA_030147305.1 Cesiribacter sp. | reverse complement strand
CATGGAACAAATCTTCCGCAAACCTAGTATAAGCTTCTACTCCCCGGATTTTCAAGGTTTGCAGTTAGTTTAGCAACTTCCAGATTACCTCCAAAATCCAGTTTTCTACCCTTTTGGTGACTTATTCCAGTAGAAAGCCGGGACACTAAAACTATTTGATTGTTAATAAAATAAACATGATCATACAGAACGAACATAAAAGGGAAGCGCAGGCTTTCTACAAGGAGGCGCTTACGTTACTAAACGAAAGCGGAGCGCACTATATGCTGGGCGGTGGTTTTGCAATGGCCCATTACACTGGTATATACCGCTATACAAAGGATCTGGATATTTTTTGTAAGTCAAGTGAATACCCAAAGATCTTAAAGCACTTTTCTGATTATGGATATCAGACAGAATTAACAGATGTTCGCTGGCTGGCCAAAGTGTTCAAGGGAGATCATTTCATTGACATTATATTCGATACCGTCAATAATATCTGTACTGTAGATGAGAGCTGGTACCAGCGCGCTGCCGAAGGGGTTATCTATGATGTACCCGTTAAATATATTCCGGCGGAAGAACTGCTTTGGTGCAAAATCTATGTACAAAACCGAGAGCGTTACGATGGGGCAGATGTGAACCATATCATGCTGCGCTGGGGTAAACATATTGACTGGGACCATTTATTCAACAGAATTGACCGCCACTGGCACCTCCTGCTGGCCCAGTTCATCATCTTTCAGTTTGTGTATCCGGCAGACTTTCACGAGATCATTCCAAAAGCCATGTTTTACGAACTGATGGACCGTGCCCGCGGACAGTATGAAATGCCTCCGTCCGTAGAGAAGGTTTGCCGTGGGCCTATTATTGACCAAACCCAGTATGCAGTAGATATCAAAGACTGGGATTATAAAGTAACAACGATAAAGACAGTTTAAAGCTCTATGGATCAAGAAACCAAAAAAACTCGCATAGCAGCCGTAGGTGATATTCATGTACGCGAAACCGATAAAGGAAAATGGGTTGAATTTTTCAAGGAAGCTTCAAAACAAGCGGATGTGCTCCTGCTTTGTGGCGATTTAACCAATACCGGTGATGAATTGGAGGCGCAGGTGCTGGCACAGGAGCTAAAATCATGTACCATTCCTGTTATTGGGGTGCTGGGCAACCACGATCATGAAAAGGGACGCCACAAACTTATTCGCCATACATTACAGAATGAAAATGTACATATCCTGGACGGTGAAGCCTATGTAGTAGGCGATGTGGGTTTTGCGGGTGTAAAGGGATTTGGCGGTGGCTTCGACAACCACATGCTCTCCATGTTTGGCGAAGGTGCCATGAAGGCTTTTGTTCAGGAAGCTGTAGAAGAAGCGCTGCACCTGGAGCGTGCCCTCTCTCGCCTGGACAGTGAATATAATAACCTAAAAAAAATTGCCATACTCCATTACTCACCGGTTAAAGATACGGTAATAGGCGAGCCTGAAGCTATTTTCCCTTTTTTAGGATCATCCCGGCTGGCAGAACCACTCAACAGAAGACAGGTGATTGCCGCATTTCATGGGCATGCGCATATTGGCAGCATGGAAGGACAGACCAATGGCGGCGTAAAAGTATTTAACGTGTCGAAACCAGTATTGATGAAGGCGGGATACGAAATGCCTTTCTATATTTTCGAAGTTTAAAATTCATACAGGTTTTTCAGGTAACATAGCATTTACTGAAAAGTAAAGGCTGTTATCGACTAACGGGGAGGCGCATACATTGTGTCTCCTTTTTGTTTGCTACAGGCTACAATTGTATAGCTGTCCAATATCATTCGGAGGTCCTATCAAATACTATGCTTTGGTGATTGATACTGCTCCAGCATCTGTTTTAGGTCTGCTGGGATCTCCATGGGCTGCAGCGGATCTATGTCTGCGCCACCTGTATTGCCAACCGGAATCCTGCCCACAAAAGACTTCACCCCCCCTACAAGGAGTCGCAACAACTGTCCTCTTATTTCCTTAGCACTTTTGATGTTGATGCCAAAGCAGAGCATCTTCCAATGGACGTAGGTATGCGCATAAGGGTACGCTTGTCCCAGGATGTGCGCACGCTCCAGATGGCGCCAGGCAACAGATAACTGCCCCTGTGAAAAGGCAAGATCAGATTGCGCTAGCTCCTGCCTGTAATAGAGATTCAGTCCTGCCGGAATTTTGGTATTTAACTTCATGATATGCTGTAGTGTATTTCACAAAGTTACTTGCGTGTGTGCTTCGGCACTTTACAGCATTTCAATAAAATGGTACAAAATATCTTTTAGTTAGCCCTCTTCACCAGCTCCGTCATAATCAAATATGGTTACAGCATTTGGATTAATACTATACTTATCTGAATTACCTATCCACAATAAAAACCTCAATAACAAGGTGTTACATCAGTTATGGATATTCCGGAGATGATAGGTATTAATTCTGTTCATTAGTATCTGACGTAACCCACGTTTAACAGCTTTCAGTCACACTATTTCATAGGTTTAGGTAGCAAAAAGGATTTATCCAAAAAGATCTGAACTCATATAGCGGTCGCCCCGATCACAGACAATAAAGACAATCACCCCCGACTCCAGCTCCTGCGCAAGCTGATGCGCCGCATAAAAGGCACCCCCACTGCTCATGCCAGCCAGAATAGCTTCTTCCTTTGCCAACCTGCGTGTCATGGCCACAGCGTCCTGTTCACTCACATCGATGATTCGGTCTACCCGCTCCTTTTCATAGATCTGAGGCAGAAATTCAGGCGACCAACGACGGATACCTGGAATACAGGAACCGGCAGTAGGCTGTGTGCCTACTATCTGAATTTCCGGGTTCTGCTCTTTGAGGTAGCGCGATACGCCCATGATGGTGCCGGTAGTGCCCATGGCTGAAACAAAATGAGTTACTTTATTCCTGGTGTCGCGCCAAATCTCCGGCCCGGTTGTTTTGTAATGGATTTTATAATTATCAGGGTTAGCAAACTGGTTGAGCATAAAATAGCCTTGCTCAGCGGCCATCTTTTCTGCCAGCTCCCTGGAATATTCAATGGTTTTCTCGGCAGGTGTAAGCAATACTTCTGCTCCGTAAGCCTCCATAGACCTGATACGCTCCTGGGTTGCATTTTCAGGCATAATCAGAGTCATCTGCAGCTTAAGGGCCTGAGCAACCATGGCCAGGGCAATACCAGTGTTACCACTGGTAGCCTCTACCAATTTGTCGCCGGCTTTTATTTCACCTCTTTCAACAGCATTCTGAATCATGTGAAAAGCAGCCCGGTCTTTCACACTACCTCCGGGATTCTGCCCTTCCAGCTTGCCATAAATGGTTACATTTTTATTAGGTGAAAGATGCTGAATCTCCACCAGTGGCGTATTGCCTATAAGATCTACTAGATTCATATCAATTTTGATAAGCTGCACGTAAGCCGGCAAAAATGTAGGTGTGTCAACGAAAATCTAAAATAGCCTTTAAGCCATGCATACATTAACGCTGATTTCATGATGCAGTTGAAAATCTTTAAAGTAAGCCCAGAAACATTTATAGGCGCTGTTAGTAATGCTTGTTATCATAAAGTTATAGCGGGCATTTAGAGCGCTAAGTCAATGGATCAATTTTCAACCAAATAAAACTACTGTTGTAGTTGCTCAACGTTGATGTTCTGCAGTTCTATTTTGGAAAGTACTTCCATTTCACCCCGCCGGAAAGCTTCTTCTAGTGTTTCCAGCGAATCTGTTTTGTGCTGTGGCTTATAGTTGATGTAATCCTGAAAGCGAACACCCGCTACGAGTCGTGGATTTATTGCCTCACGAAACCGGAACCCTCCCCCTTCGGTCAGGTAGCTGTATGCCAGATATTCCATCAGATGAGTTTCTGTATTTACCCAATATAAAAACTCATCCTCAAAATCTTCACCGCCCCCTTCCTCATTGAAGCTTACCTTTATCAGGTGGTAGTTTTTCTCTTTCAGCTGCGTTTGGCCCAGATACTTTTTATTGACGGCAGGATCATTCAGTCCGTAGGGCAGCAGCGCAAAATAAATAACACTATTAACAGAATTACTGTAGGCGTTCTTTAGCTTCTCTGAAAGCATTACTGTATCGCCATTCACGCGTCTGTAAAAGCCATCATTCGTTAAAATATCCTGTACATCCCCTGTGCTATCTGTAAATGACCGGGTATAGGTATACGTATTATCTTTTCGGGTATAGGTGTAGTGTCGGTCCCTGAAATCAAAAGAGACCCGGGCGTTTTGTAAGTGGGAACTGCCATGGGCTTCCATCGCCAGATCCACTATTTGTTGTGCCCTGGACTGTTCTTTGCAGGATATACTCATCAGCAACAGAAGCAGTATACCTGCAAGGTGTAATTCTTTAATCATCTTATCTCCGTAATCATTATACAACTGCAAGCTACACAGCTGCTGCAAAATAAGCCAAAGGACTCACAGCAGCTACTGTTGATCAGGCCTTATTTATAGCACGTAAAGTAAATTGCAGCGATGGATTTGGCGCTAAAATACCTATCTATGGGCTTATTTTTGTGCAAGATCAATTGAATATGATATATTGCCGCTTAACAAGGTATTATTTCAACATGCATAAAAAGGCATTATTCTTTTTTGCTTTACTCCTAATTATTTTTTTGAATGGATTGCCAGTATCAGGACAATTATCACAGGCTGTTCGCGGGCAATTGTTACAGGCACCCAGTGGAAGAGCTGTTGTTGGCGCAGTAGTGTTACTGGAAAATAATGATCAGCGCTATCAGACCATTTCTGATTCTACGGGAAGATTTGAATTAACAACGGTACAACCAGGGTATTATCGATTTACAGTACGACATGTTGCTTTTGAACCCTATGCCGAACCAGAACTGGTGGTAGAAGCAAGCAAAAGTATTTTTCGAAGGATACAACTGCAGGAGGCCGTTCAGGCCTTGCAGGAAATAGAAATAGCAGGACTGCCCCTGCCCGAAAATTTAAACAGAAGGGAATTTACTGTAGCCCAGACGCAGCGGTATCCGGCTACTTTTTTTGACCCGGCCCGTTTGGTGTTGAGCCAGCCTGGCATCACTCAGGCGAATGATCAGGCAAATCATGTGGTGGTGCATGGGCTGTCGCCAGTGGGCATTCAGTGGCGGCTGGAAGAGCTCCCTATTCTAAATCCCAATCACCTGAGCAATGCAGGTACCCGCCGCGACCGTGCT
>JASLAE010000384.1 GCA_030147305.1 Cesiribacter sp. | reverse complement strand
AAATTATTTAATGGCTGATGCTCTTTCCAGCTTTTACTGATTTTCCACTCAAAACCTGCCTCTGGATGCATGACTTTAACACTTGAATGTATCCTTATATATACCTGCTGTTTGAGCTTTATTTATCGTAGCTGGCATCCTCCCAATGGCTTTTTCTCTTGTCATAATCAAGGTATCAGTATTATTAAATTGCCAACAATTTTAGAGAGAGATAAACATTGGCTATTCGTTATGCGAAATGCAGGAATAAATTTCAATTAATCAATAAGGCTTCTATCTTTGCTGGGCTAAATTTTTAAACCAATTCCTACTGTATGAGTAACATCGTCTACTTAGTACCCATTTTTGGGATTATTGGACTAATCGTCATGGCAATCAAGTCAAGCTGGGTGAACAAACAAGACGCAGGTGATGCTAACATGCGCGAACTGGCTGGATATATTGCACGTGGTGCCATGGCATTTTTAAGAGCAGAGTGGAAAGTACTTTCCTACTTTGCCGTTATTGCCGCCATTCTGCTGGCCTGGTCTGGCACGCTGGTTGACAATTCAAGTCCGGTTATAGCAATTTCCTTTATCATTGGTGCAGTTTTGTCTGCACTGGCTGGTTATATGGGCATGAACATTGCAACAAAGGCCAATGTAAGAACTACACAGGCAGCCCGCACCAGCCTTTCTCATGCACTTAAAGTCAGCTTTACCGGTGGCACCGTGATGGGCCTGGGAGTAGCAGGTCTGGCCGTACTGGGTATTGGCAGCTTATTCATTGTATTCTATATGATGTATGTTGGCGAAACCGGCAATGTTAATGGCCTTGAAATGGAAAAGGCACTGGAAGTGCTGGCTGGGTTCTCCCTGGGGGCAGAAAGTATTGCACTCTTTGCCCGTGTAGGTGGCGGTATTTACACAAAAGCAGCCGACGTTGGTGCCGACCTTGTGGGTAAAGTAGAAGCTGGTATTCCCGAAGATGACGTTAGAAACCCCGCAACCATTGCCGATAACGTGGGCGATAACGTGGGGGACGTTGCAGGCATGGGGGCCGACCTTTTTGGATCTTATGTGGCAACCATCCTGGCAACCATGGTGCTGGGTCGTGAAATAGTTTCCCAGGATAATTTTGGTGGCATAGCCCCTATTCTGCTACCCATGCTAATTGCAGGAATGGGCCTTATATTTTCTATTATAGGCGCTTCTTTTGTGCGCATCAGCAATGATAATGGGAGCGTACAAAACGCCCTGAACCTGGGTAACTGGTCTTCGATACTACTCACTGCCATTGCTTCATACTTTCTGGTAGACTGGTTACTGGCTGATACCATGGCTATTCGTGGTTTTGAGTTTACGAGCTTAGATGTATTCTGGGCCATAGTAGTAGGCCTGATTGTTGGAGCCCTCATGAGTATTATTACCGAATACTATACCGCCATGGGTAAGCGCCCGGTAAACTCTATTGTGCAGCAATCCAGCACGGGCCATGCCACAAATATTATTGGCGGCTTGTCCGTAGGTATGGAATCTACCGTAATGCCTATCCTGGTGCTTGCTGCCGGTATTGTTATTTCCTATTCTTTTGCAGGCCTTTACGGTGTGGCTATAGCAGCTGCCGGTATGATGGCAACCACGGCCATGCAACTTGCTATTGATGCTTTTGGTCCTATAGCTGACAATGCTGGTGGTATTGCCGAAATGAGCGGTCTGCCGGAAGAAGTACGCGGCCGCACCGATATTCTGGATGCGGTAGGTAACACAACAGCAGCTACAGGTAAGGGATTTGCTATTGCTTCTGCTGCCCTTACAGCGCTGGCGCTATTTGCCGCTTTTGTGGGTATAGCAGGCATCGATTCTATCGATATCTATAAAGCCCCGGTGCTGAGTGCACTATTTGTAGGTGCCATGATCCCCTTTATTTTCTCTTCACTCTGTATTGCTGCTGTAGGCCGTGCCGCCATGGACATGGTAAACGAAGTACGCCGTCAGTTCCGGGAAATTCCGGGTATTATGGAATACAAAGCCAAGCCGGAATATGAAAAATGCGTAGAGATCTCTACCAAAGCTTCTATTCGGGAAATGATCTTACCTGGCGCTATTGCCCTTATTGTTCCCATAATTGTTGGTTTTGGCTTCAAGGGAGTATTTGAAGATACTTCTTCTGCAGAAATACTGGGTGGCCTGCTGGCTGGTGTAACTGTAAGTGGTGTACTTATGGGAATTTTCCAGAACAATGCCGGTGGTGCCTGGGATAACGCTAAAAAATCCTTCGAAAAAGGGGTATTGATCAATGGTGTTATGGAATACAAAGGATCTGCACCGCATAAAGCCTCTGTTACTGGTGATACTGTAGGTGATCCGTTCAAAGATACTTCCGGCCCGTCCATGAACATTCTGATCAAGCTGATGTCTATTGTAGCGCTCATCATTGCGCCACATATTTCAGTAGTAGATCATGAGACACGCCGCAACGAGGAACAATTGGAAAGCAAGGTTGAAATTACCACTGAAACCACTGCTGAAGTAATCAAAACAGTTGAAGAACAGCAATAAACTTGCATATCCTATAAATTTAATAAAAAGGCTTCTTTCGGGAAGCCTTTTTTATTTTTCTTAGATAGTACTTTTCTACAGCTGTAAACGCTACACGGTTAACCAGATTCACTGGTAAAACAGGCTGTTGACAGATCAATAAGGTTTAATCGTTAGGCAGATGACTCAAATAAGCAAACGCAATAGCGTAAGTTATTATTTCAGAATTGAGTTTTCTACCCTGCAGGGTAAGATCACCAGCGGATTTTGTATGGTTGGTGTCCTGGGTGCCATGCTGGTGGGCATTGCCTGCTGGGTGCTCCTACCTGCTTTACAACAAAGCCAGTACATCGTCAATACGCTCGACGCATCAGAAAGACAGCTGATCACCCTGGCAGCTAACAGCGAGAAGGCTGTGCAGCTGGTTAACTACCGCATGCTGATGCAGGAAATGGTAAGTGCAGAGGAAATACAAACAATTAAAGACCTGCTGCAGCCACCCTTAGACTCTCTGTCTAAACACTCTGCCAACTGGAAAACCGCAGAAGCCAGCCTTAGCCTTAAAGTAGCCAGCCTAAAAACGGAAAGCCTACTCAAAGCTATTAAATCCCTCAGAGCCCAAAGCCAGGAGCAACATATCGTTATTTACGACCAAGAAATACTCCCTTTGCAGCAAACCATCATACAGCAGCTGGAGAAGATTCAGCAATTACATATGGTTGAAAAAAAGTCAATACAGGCCTCTATCATGCTGCGTTCGGACCGGCTTTGGATGATACTGAGCGGCTGCTTTGCATGCTGCGTTGTGATTGGGGGTGCCTTTGCTGCTTATATAATTTTGCGGGTGCTGCAGGAAATCAAGATGCTTAAAAATAAAATTCTTGAACTCAGCGAAGGTAAACTGATAGAAACTATTCCTGCCAATAGAAATGAACTTAATTCTATCATCAAAGCTGTAAATACCCTTACCGATAATCTGCGCAACATACAGCATTTTGCACAGGAAGTGGGTTCAGGAAATTTCGATTCTAACATCACCGTATTTGAGGGCCAGCATGAACTGGGCGAATCGCTGGCCGGGATGCGTAATAGCCTTAAAACCGTAGCGCTGGAAGAAAAACAGCGGCATTGGGTTACGGTTGGTCTTGCTCAGTTTTCTGAGCTGCTTCGCACTTCGTCCGACGATCTCAGCACCTATTACCAGAACATCATCAGTGAGCTGGTACGTTATCTGAAAATAAACCAGGCTGCCATTTATGTAGCAGACCTTGATGAATTGGGTCGTCAGAACCTGGAGTTAAAGGCCAGCTACGCCTATGGCAGGTTAAAATACAACCATAAAATAATTGAGCCCGGACAAGGCCTGGTAGGCCAGGTATACCTGGAAAAGCAAGCGCTTTTTCTTCGCCACATACCAGTCAATTACCTGCAGATCAGCTCAGGACTTGGAGAGGCATCGCCCCGTTACCTGGTCATTATGCCCCTCATGGTAAATGATACTGTGAATGGGGTGCTGGAGCTGGCCTCTTTTCATGAACTGGCAGCCCATGAGATTGAATTCCTGAAGAAGATCACAGAAAATATAAGCGGTGCATTGCAAAATGTAAGCAATGTGCAAACCACTGCCCGCCTGTTGCAGGAAGCACAAAGCATGGCAGAAGCTGTGCAGGCGCAGGAAGAAATGCTGCGCCAGAACAGCGAAGAATTAATAGCTACACAAGAGCAGCTGAGCCGCGACCTGGAGGAAACCAACCAGAAGCTGGCTTTGCTGGAAGAGGCATTGCAACAATCGTCTTTTCCACAGCTGCTCCTCACGGCAGACGGCTATGTGCAGCTGGCTAATAAAAAAGCTGCTGACTACTTCCATCAACCTGTACAGGACCGGCCAATCCAGGACTTTATACAACAGGATGCACTTACACAATTTATCGTGAAAGCAGCAGCCGGCAACTCCTTCTGCTTCA
Organism: Cesiribacter sp.; assembly: GCA_030147305.1. GTDB lineage: Bacteria > Bacteroidota > Bacteroidia > Cytophagales > Cyclobacteriaceae > Cesiribacter. The sequence continues at coordinate 765 of JASLAE010000384.1, read as the reverse complement.
ATTATACACACATCAGCCAGGGAGAGGCTACTATTTACCTGCACGCATTCTCCCGCGACAGCAAAACATTCATCAATCTTCAACTGATACCACAGGCCCTCGTTGCCCTATCATAATTATCTTGCATGAGCTCTAAAAATTCAAAGCGCCATTATTTTAGGTATAATGCCCAAAGCATTCAGGGTAAGTTTCTGTATCTGCTGTGCATTGCCGCCTGCTTAGGCGTATTGCTGACTGTAAATTACTGGGTGATCAAACAGCAGCACCAGCGGCAGCAACAGATGCTCGAGGTATGGGTGCCAACACGCGAATTATTACAAACTCTTTCGCTGCACATTGAAGCAGGCAATCTTAAGCGTGAAAGCATTGCCCCTGCTGTAGAGGCTCTTACTGCTTTAGCTGACCGCTGGGAAAGTGAACGCATGCTGCTGTATTACGAAGGTTTGCTGGAACAACTGGAGGCCCTGCAACAAGCGGGCAGTCAGCTGGAAGCTAACGAAATCCGGCAGTTACCTCAGTATGCGGCCATACAAAAAAACCTGCCAAGGCTGCTCAGCGAAACATTGGCTCAGCTTAATCTAATTCAGGAAGGGAATTCAGCATTTGTGCTGTACCTTAAAAACCTGTTCATATGGGAATACATCATTTATTTTATACTGGGCTGTACCTTATCGAGCTTTATAGCCTTATCAGTGATAGGCAAGATCCGCAGTTTAAAAAAGCATGTAGTCGCGATTACCAGTGGAAATCTTTCTGAGAAAATTA
>JASLAE010000267.1 GCA_030147305.1 Cesiribacter sp. | reverse complement strand
CCCAGACACCCTAAACATTTCCTGTATCTACATTAACTACGATCAGGTTATTGTTATTGCATAGCTATTGAGCTATAGTTAAGGAAAGGATTGAAAGACATGCTCAAAGCATTAAACATAGCACTTTGAATAAATGGGCCGGTCTTTATCAAAGTAGCTGCCGGTAAAGGCACAGCATGCAAAGCTCAACGAGCTTATCTGGAATTACCTGGCATTTGGCAGCAATCTTATCCATAGCTGAGGTTCTTTATTGGTTACTGTAGCAGCCCGAAAACTGGCGGGTGCTAAAGCTGGGCAGATGTTGTGTATGTGCGGGTTGGCCAGAAGTGTTTCTGCCCGGATCGTAATCAAACAAAACAGCAGTAGTCGAAAGGGCTAAGCCATTCAATCTTTAGAATTAATATAAACCATAGTATCCTGATATAATTGTTCTAACAGCTCCTATGGAAAATCATATATTATAACCAGTTGATCAGGCTGGTTTGGTAAATTCATCCTGACTCGCCTGTTCGGGAACAGTTTCGACAGCAGCCACCTTATTTTCAAATAGGCTGGTAGTACTTTTTTCAGCTTTACCCCTCCCACCTTTCCGAAAAGGATGCCACTGTTGTTCCATAAAGGACTTTGGGTAATCTTTTACATCCTCAAAACCCAGGTCAATGTCGCGCCCGTCTTCCGGCATGTACACGGTACCAAACAGATAATCCCATACACTCAGGCTAATACCATAATTGGCACCATGGCGGCGGGGCATCTGTCGGGCATGGTGCCAGATGTGCATCTGCGGGTTGTTGATAATATAAGCAAGCGGTCCTAACGGAAGCCTTACATTGGCATGATTGAAGTGCCCGATGGCGGTTGCAAAAATATGCACCAGGAAAAAATCCTTGATGCCAAAGCCGATCATAGCCAGCGGAATATATTCCAGGGTACGATATACAATTGTTTCGCCCCAGTGAAAACGCAGATGTGCGGCAAACCCCATTTGCTGTACAGAGTGGTGTACTTTATGAAAGCGCCATAGAAAATCGGAATGGTGCAGGAGACGATGTACATTCCATTGAATAAAATCACGCACAACAAAAAGCGTAAGTAATTGCGCCCAAACCGGCCAGGACTGTACCTCGAAGGCAACCAGGTTTTTAATGCCGAAGAGCGCCAGGAAATCATTGAAGGCTTCTACTCCTATGTTGGAAATGGCGTTGTAACCGACCAGTGAGAACAGGAAGAAGTTGAAGAACATATAAAAGCCATCGAGCCAGAAATCCTGTCGGATCTTAGCCTGGTGCTGACGCCAGGGCACAACTACTTCAAGCAGCCAGAAAAAGAGTGACAAGCCTACAAGCCAGTAGAAATAATTACCCCAGCCGGGATAAAGAATTTCCCGATAAAGGTAGCTCCCATAATCGGTGAAGGAAGACATGAATATATTCCAGTACTTTTCCATGGATGTAGCTGCTTGCAATGGATCAGGTTGGCTATTCAACAGAAACACCAGCCAGCATCAGTTCGTTAAACGCTTCCCCAGCACCATAAACATTTTTAAACCCAAGTTCATTCATATTGGCCACAGCTTTCAGCCTTATGCCTCTGCTTGCACAGTAAAATAAATGAACACTTAGCCGGATACAGGCTTTTGACTGAAAGTTAGCAAAGATTTGTCATGACTTGAAAACAGGGGGGATTCTTTGCGTTTTTGATTCCTGCACATTGTCTGAAAGCAACCTCTGTTATACCATTTACTACTCCTGAAACCGGATGCTTTGCATTTATAGATACTTTTGTGATAGTTTTACTCAATTTCTCAGGCCAATTTGCTGCCAGGTTCAAAAGCCTGGCGTGTTGATTACTTATTAAAATATAAAGCAAATCATTAATTTATATGAAGATGTCATTGAACAGGCCAGATCAAATGGAAGCGTTAGGCGCTGTATAGCCAAGGCATTTACAAAGGTACTTTGGCAGTATTATTTGATCTGTACATGGAAATATTAACGATTCTTGGGTATGCCTCCGCCGTTATCATTGGCATAAGTCTGGGACTGATTGGTGGCGGTGGCTCTATCCTTACAGTACCGGCGCTGGTGTATCTGCTCAGCGTTAATCCTGTGCTGGCCACAGCCTATTCTCTTTTTGTGGTAGGTGCAACATCGCTTGCCGGCTCTTTTGCCTTTATGAAAAAGGGCCTTGTTAACTATAAGACAGCAGCAGTATTTGCCACACCTTCGTTCATCACTGTTTATCTCACCAGAAAATTTCTGGTTCCAGCCATCCCGGATGTTATCATCACCCTGGGCGATTTTACAGTGACAAAGGATATTGCCATCATGGTGTTTTTCGCGCTCATTATGCTGGCAGCTGCTTTTTCAATGATCCACAACAACAGTAAACCAGCGATTGAAGCTGAAAAGGTAAAGTACAATTACCCCTTAATTGCCCTTGAAGGTGCAGTGGTAGGCATGCTTACCGGGCTTGTAGGCGCCGGTGGTGGCTTTTTAATCATTCCTGCCCTGGTGTTGCTGGCAAAATTACCGATGAAAATGGCCGTGGGCACTTCGCTCCTGATCATCGCGATTAAATCCCTGATCGGATTTCTGGGGGACATTGGCAATCAGCCCATTGACTGGCCTTTTATGCTGCTTTTCACCGGGCTTTCGCTCGTGGGGATCTTCCTGGGCAGCTGGCTTTCCACAAAGATCGATGGCAAGCACCTAAAGAAAGGATTTGGCTGGTTTGTGCTGCTGATGGCAGTTTATATTTTATCAAAGGAGCTAATTTTCTAAGCTGGCCCTGGCCCCTGCTTAAACAGCTTTTTGCCCTGAAAGGCTGCTGCCCATGCTATGCTTTACCGGGCGAGGCAGCTGAAGGCGTCGACCTTTAACTTTATACCAAAGGGAGAAGAAAATAATTATCAAAAGTAATTCTGCAAAATCGCCGCCATAGTACATAAGTTTGGCTGCGGCCTGAATATCTTCCAGGCTGTGGTGCGTGTGCCGGGGAAAATGATAGGCATACATAGCTTTGCTAAGGTAGGCATGGGTACCCGCACTTAGAAAAAGCACGATTAGTCGCAAGCGGAATCCCGGTCTACGCGGTGCAGGATCGGGCCCGGCAATGGCCCAGACAAACAAGTATCCGGCCAGCAGAAAATGCAGGTGCAGCAGCCAGTGCAGCACAGGGCTGTGCTGAATAATGCCAAACAAGGGTGTTAAGTAAAGCAGGTACATGCCTCCAATATTTAACACCAATGCCGTGATGGGATGAGACAGGTAATGAAAAAGCCTGCTCCCAAGCAGCTGTGTGATTTTGCGCCCATTTTGCGGTTTTAGGGTCCTCAGCAATAAAGTAACAGGTGCAGCCAACACCAGGCCCAGGGGTGCCAGCATACCAATGAGCAGGTGTTGGATCATGTGTCCCTGCAGGTGCTGATGGGCATAATGCATCATTGAGGGCCAGAAAGCAACAGCCAGCAGCACAATGCCACCACAGAAACCTGCCGTACGCCAGTAACTCCAGGGTTTACCAGCACGGTACAGATGCAGTACACCCGCCCCATATAAAAGCAACAGTGCAGCCAGGAACAGAAAAGGTATCCAAAATGCGGGACTGCTGTAAGATGAATGATGTTCCTGCATTTGCCTCTATTTTATAAAGCATGATTAAAACAGAAAAACTTACCGCCCTGCTTCTGCAGTGGTTACAGCCCTTGCCTGAACCAGCAGCCAAACGCCAATAAGCAGCAAAACAAGACCGCTCAGGTTCCACAGCAGGTCATATATAAAAAGATTATCAACCCCATAGCGGATCTGATGGACCCGCAGGAGCTTATGATCAACGATGCCATCAAATATCTGAAAACTGCCCATGCCCAGGAAAAAACCTGCCCATGCCCTGTGTGGAGCCAGGGAATGACTGCGCCGCAAATCAGCAAACAAAAAGAAACCTGCTACCAGGCCTACCAGTTCTGCCGCATGCAGCAGCCCATCACTCAGTAGCCCAATGGCAGGTGTAGCCCTGTCGTAAAAATGATGCCAGCCTAAAAGCTGGTGAAAGACAATTTCATCAATGGCGGCCATAAGGCTGGCGCCTATGAGAAAAGCAACCCATAGTGAACGGGATGGATTGATATGTTGCTGATGCGCTTTCTGCAAAACAAAAAGGTGATGTTTTGAAATAGCAAACAGCCTGTGCCTGCAATTGTTCCGGTCCTTCTATACTTCGAGTGGAGCTAACGGCCGTTGAACTCGGTGCTGGTAACACAACCATAAATGCTACAGAAGATATCAACCTGTTTTATATCTGAGGAAAGCTTTGTTACAGGCGCAATTGCTGAACATACCTGACTGCATCTTAATGAATAATTAGCGCACCTAGTCTGGCAGATGAGCACTAATTGAAAATTAGGGATTAAAATCTTTTATGGAGCGTATTCCGATTTTGGACCAGTATAAACTACGAGGCGGTACCTCAGCACTGTTGGAACAGTATCCGAAACTGCTACCGGGGTACTGCCCGGATAAACAACATTTTGCATGCTTTCCTGCTTTCGCAAGATCCACGATTCCGGATAAGTCGGGTTCCGGGGATCGGCAATGATTACAATACCTCCCTGACGACCATCAGCTTCCACCGAGCCTGCTATGTCCATCCAGGCGCCGGCTTTCAATGGACCAGTGGCAGGGATGATTTCTCCTGCTCGAGCAGTAAATCGAATGTCTGCAGGAGTTTTGATCCTGACTGAAAAACCACCATAGCCCTTTTCATCTTCAGAACCACCAATCTTTAGCTCAGGCACCAGGGCTAACAGAGATATTTCAAAGTCTATGATCCTGTAATTTTTAACTGTGGGATGTATGCTGATGCGTGTCTGCTCCTGAAGGAATGGTGTCTGCACGCCGCTGGCATTCGTCCATAATGGAGATTTCCAGTACGTGTTCACCAATAACGATAGCTGCCCCTGGTCTCCAACCTGATGGGCGATGCTATCTACCTCCCATTCAAAATCACGACACTCCCAAGCATCCCCGATTTTCTTACTGCCAATCAATACCTGGTGCCATGCCCAAAAGATTCCCCGGTGGTGCAAATGATCTTCCGGAAAATCTTCCGTTAACACTGCACCCTTGATACTATAGAGCGGATGCACATAATTTGCGCGCGCATATTCACCGTCTTTTGATTTTGTTTTTGCCTGATAAAAAAGCACCCGCTCCCCCCTTTCATGTACCCATACGCCACTATCTGAATGCACTGCCGTGAGTGTCTGACCATAAGCCGGAGCAAACATTAGCGGTAGGAACATCAAGATAAAACATGCTCTCATTAGGGCGACATTAGCATTGATCATAAAAAATATGTGCATAATGTATGCAAAGGTTCAAAATTTGGAATGACTGCTCGGCTCAAATTCATTCCTCTGAGCAAAGGGTTGCGCATGAATTCAGCGCTAATTGATAAAGCTTTTTCCTTTTGTTTGTCTTGCAATTGCAGTACGATCCTAACTTATTATTTATACGGTTTCAGGCACGTATGTCTCGGCTGGGTGTTGCTCAATTGTCATGATGAACAGTGATGACCACATTCCCAACCTTTTGCCCTTTTTCAACATACCTGAAAGCTTCTGCCACCTGTTCCAATGGATAGTGCCTATCGATAAGGGGTTTAAATTTTCCTGCCTCCATAAGCTCTCTGAAAAAGATAACCTCTGCTTTTGTGTTTTTTGGAATTGGGAAGATGACTTTTCTGCTGCCGAACTTCTGCGTCCATAGTGCTAAAAATGGGTTCTGTGACATAAAGCCCAGTTCCGTAGAGCAATAAATGCCGCCGGGTACAAGCAGTCGCCTGCAGGCTCCAAAAGAACTTTTGCCAACTGCATCGAATACAAAATCATAGCTTTGACCATTCCTGGTGAAATCTTCCTTCAGGTAATCAATGACTATATCGGCGCCCAGTGATTTTACCAGGCTCACATGCTGTGTACTGCAGACTGCCGTAACATGCGCACCAAAATATTTGACCAGTTGTACTGCAGCCGAACCGATAGCACCAGTGGCACCATTGATTAGGACCTTTTGCCCCGCCTTCACATTTGCTTTTCTAATATTATTATAGGCATAGTGAACACCTTCAGTGCCGGGTGCAACTTCCTCATAACCTTTGTCCGCTGGCATTGTGGTGATCGGACCATCTTCAGCCATTGTCATATAAGCTGCATGAGTGCCAAAGGTTACACCGCTATACCCAAAGACCTTATCGCCAGTTTTAAAAGTTTTGACACGTTTTCCCACAGATTCAATCTCGCCGGAAAATTCATTGCCCAGTGAGGGATACTTTGGTTTAAAAAGACCACTGAAAAACCTGATAAAAAAAGGATCCGCCCTCAGGAAGGCACAGTCTGTTCTATTAACGGTGGTGGCCCGTATTTTTACCAGTACTTCATTGGGCTTAGGCGCCGGTTTTTCCACTTCCTTTAGCTGAAGTACTTCAGGAGGGCCATATTTGGTATAAATCATTGCTTTCATATGGCAGCATTCCTATGTGTTATATGCAGAAAAGCGGCACAAGCATTTCAAAGACAGACCAGTATCAATTGCTTGAACCGTTATAAGTATCTTCCACAGCTATATAGCCAAGAAATCAACAAAAAAGAAACAATGGCAGCTTTGTATTACAACGAAAAGCCATTGCAGCTGAGCCTTAGGCCATCGGGCGTTTATGTATGCTTTAAAAGCTCGAGAAGATTGTTGAGTGCGGTAGTAAAAGGGATTTTATGCATGCTTAAAACAAAGGCCGAAGACGCTACTATGGATTTGTCAGCTCACTCCTATCAGTCATTTCTACTGAATACATTACCATGATAATGACCGGATATCTTCCAAACGCTGGAATTCAGGGCAATCTTATGATAAGTATAAGACTATTCTGCTGAGAAAATGGCACACCCCGGCAGCGGGATATTACCGAGTCGATGTTTGTTAAGAAAAATCCCTTTGCCCTTGTTTGCAATATCGCTATTAAGCCAGGCTTGTTTTACAGGAGCGCTATTATCAATCATATTTTTCGCAGCAACACCCCTGACTGCACAAGCAGCTAAAGTTGTGCTTTGGTTTAACGATCATTTGGCTGGAGGATGTATCATAAGCGCACGACTGCTGAGCGCTTTCGCACACTGCAATTTCAAGGCTACTATATAAAGTACTGATAATCAGAATATTAACTTTGTGGCATACCCTATGCATTTAAGAAGTTATAGCATTAAAGAATGCATCAAGATTAACTTTAAAAATTATTATCATGAAAAAGCTAAGTTTACTTACTATGATTCTGTTTATGGTTTTAGGCGGAGTCAACGCACAACAAAAGCATTTGAAAGTTAGCCAACGAATAGACGCAAATTTGCCTATGGTAATATGTGCTGCAATAGAGGCGGCTTATCCGGGTCTTAAAATTCAGCAGCCTCAGCTGGCATCGGCTGCTGTGGCTAAAAAAGAGAAAGATACTGATAAGGTAAACACATGGTCCTCCAAAATTTATCATGTGCAACACAAGGGCAAAAATTATAAAAAAAGGGTCATCTATAATGAAGAAGGTGAACTGCTTTATTCAAAAGAAGTACATTATAATAGAGCGCTTCCGGTAGCTATGTATAAGCAGATCGGTAAGAAATACAATGGCTGGCTTATTAAAAAAACAATGGCAATTACAGAAATTGATGCCACTGACACTGCTCCCCAACATACTATGTATTATAAAGTACTGTTTCAAAAGGGAAATAAAAGACAATGGGAACGCCTGAATGAAGCAGGTGAATTATATGCCCAAAAGCGGTTTTGAGTTCCAAAATCCCAAAGTGAAGCCAATTGGGCTGAATGCTGAATGATACAAGCATTTACTAAAATAAGGCAGCACTATAACAATAGTTCACTTAACCAAATTATATGATACTGCCGGTCCAGTAGTAAGATGACCCTTATCCATTTTCACCCATAGTAATCAAGTAAAAATTTAAAAGCCACCTTTGCCAGCTGCAGGGGTGGTTTTATCTGTTGGGTGGCAGGCTAGCTTTGTAAAGAAGTAGAGCAACAATCGCCAGCATATGAAAAGGCGTCGGCTTTAATTTTTTTACCTTTGTTCTATGAGGTCAAACCAGACTTCTAATATGTTATACGGAAGGTCGTATAGTGCTAACATTTTGAGTGAGTTTGTTTTGGCTCGACATATGTTCTTATCTAACCGGAGCTGCTATTCATGTTGCTATTGCATGAAATATAAACCTTTAGCCACCGAGTCCCGTCAATTATTACTACTGTACTAACAATTTGCCTTCGTACTTACAGGTCTAAAATGATTATCGGATTAGATTTTTTATAGTATGTATAAAAGAGTGCAAAGTAGCTGGGATCTCACCAAGAAAACCTTCAAAGAGTTTCTGGATGATAATCCCCTGGATTATGCAGCCATTATTGCGTTTTACACAATCTTCTCCTTACCTGCTGTATTAATTATCACCATAAGAATTGCAAGTGCTGCCTTTGGGCAGGAGGCGGTAAGGGGTGAGATTGAAAGCCAGATAAGCGGTGTGATTGGGCGTGAAAGTGCAGTGCAGGTACAAAACATCATTGAAAATGCGAGCCAGTCGGAAGCAAGCACCATCGGTACTATCCTTGGTGTATGTGTTATGATCTTTAGTGCTACTACTGTATTTGTTGCGCTGCAAGATGCCTTGAATGCCATGTGGGAGGTGGAAGCAAAGCCCGAAAAGGGATGGCTTAAATTAATAATTAACCGGGTGCTGTCGCTGGCCATGGTGGTGAGCATGGGCTTTTTACTGCTGGTTTCTTTATCAATAGATGTATTACTGGGACTGCTTAATGACTACCTGCGGCAGGCATTTTCCGGCATTGCTGTTTACATGATAAATGCAGGCAACTTTGTGGTTTCTTTAGGCATCAGCATTATCATCTTCGCCATTATTTTCAAAGTACTGCCGGATGCAAAAATTCGGTGGAAAAACACCTTTATAGGAGCTACGGTGACGGCCATATTATTTACAATCGGGAAGTTTATCATTAATATTGTTTTACAACACGACCCCATGGCCGATACCTATGGAGCCGCTGGCGCACTGGTCATGATTCTGGTATGGGTGTATTATACCTCTATTATATTCCTGTTTGGAGCCGAATTTACTCAGGTATATTCCAGGCATCATGATAAGGGAATAAGACCTTCTGAGCATGCTGTGAAAGTAGAAACCAAAAAGGTGGAAACAGACCATGATGGCTCCAAAAAAGAAGTAAGTGGCAAAAAAGCAGACAAATTCTGAATGTAGAGGATACACCTGTACAGCTATCCTCTTGTACGCGCCCCCTAAGCGCAGC
>JASLAE010000098.1 GCA_030147305.1 Cesiribacter sp. | reverse complement strand
CGAGCTGATGGCCTGGTCGCTGGAGCAGAACATTCCTCTTTCGGTTTCTATCGAAAGAAACGGACAATGGCAGTTGGTGGATTACTTCCAGGTAATCGGACCACTGGCTTCCAGAGATTTGGTAATGCCCATAGATCTTTCGCAACACAAGGAAGAAGCGGTTAAAATTAAGCTAAGCTGTGGTTTTATGTTCTGGGAGGTTGATTTTGCAGCCATGGATTTTTCTGAAAATGTGCCGGTGGTTGTACACAAAATTGCTCCTGCCTCGGCCATTGATGAAACAGGGAAGGAGGTAGCTGCTCTGCTCACTGCTGCTGACAAAAATTATCTGGTGCAGCCGGAAGTAGGGAATGCAGTAGTGGTGGAATATCCGGCGGTATTGCAGACAAACAAGCTGGCGCAAAGCTGCTTTCTGCACAGCAGAGGTTATTACGAATACATCCGGGCGTATAGCAACAAGCCTAACTTTGCAAAGCTGAATTCCTTTAAAAAGCGGGGAGGCTTTACACGCTTTGCCAAAGCAGAGTATGACAGACTGATTGACAAACCACTTGTGTTAAGCTCAGTTACTCCCTCCAATGAAAACTGAAATGATGCCAACAAAGGATGCAGCCTTTTCGCAGGGGCGTGAGGAGCGTTTACCCACTACTGCCAGAGCAGCTTTGGTACCGCCGCAAAAGATTTTATCGGGCTTAAAGAAAGAATGGGTGGAGCTGGGCATTCGCCTTACTATTCTAAAGGTCGTACTGCAACGGTTTAAATCGCCCGGGAAGATTATGTTTGTGCTACGCACCCTCGATCAGCACCGCAGACAATTTTTGGGAGAAAGCAGGATAAAGAAAATTGTGGAGGTTGATCAGCGATACTTCTGGGACCTGTATGTACCTGGCTGGCCATCCAAAGCCTTTACCAATTTTATTAAAGGAGAAGTAAACCGGATTGCCCCCTTGCCGGAAAAAGCCAACAGGCTTTCGAATGCTTTTATTGCCATTACCAAAAAATGCTCACTGCAATGCGATCACTGCTTTGAGTGGGAAGCGCTTAATAAAAAAGAAGCCCTAACGGCTGATGACCTGAATCAGCTGGTCGGGCGGTTTCAGGAGCAGGGCATCGGGCAGATCCAGCTCACGGGCGGGGAACCCATGCTGCGCCTACATGACATGCTGGAGGTGCTGCGGTCAGCAAAGCCGGAAACAGATTTCTGGTTACTTAGCGCGGGCCAGAATTTTACAGCTGAAAATGCTCAGAAGCTTAAAGATGCCGGCCTCACGGGTGTGGTCATTAGTCTGGACCACTTTGATGAAAAAGCACATAATACCTTTCGGGGGTCCAGAAATGCTTTTGAATGGGTAAAGCGGGCGGTTGCCAATGCCATTGCCAGTGGCCTGGTGGCAGGGCTTTCTGTTTGCGTTACCAAAGATTTTGCTGAAAGAGCCAAGCTGCTGCGCTATATGGAAATGGCAAAGGAGATGGGCGTGGCCTTTGTGCAGCTCCTGGAGCCTAAAGCAGTGGGGCATTATAAGGGAAAAGAGGTAGCGCTTAGTCAGGAGCAGGAACGCATGCTGGAGCAGCTTTTTCTCGATTTCAATTACCACAAAGCCTACAGCAATTATCCTGTGCTTACCTACCATGGTTATTACCAAAGGAGAATAGGCTGTTTTGCCGCCGGCAATAGAAACGTGTATGTAGATACCGATGGAGACTACCACGCCTGCCCGTTTTGCCAAAGTAAGCAGGGAAGCGCGCTCGAGGGTAATATGCTGAATGCGCTGGAGGAGATGCGGCATACAGGATGCCATGCATTTAAAAATGCCACCATCTAATGCCGGTGCTTATGGGAATTTCCATCCGCAACATGAGTAGTTACTTTGAGCACGCAAACGGAAGCGCGCTTGTAGAACAACCAAGGCAAGTGTTGAGCCTGGCGCAAACGTGTTTAGAACAGGTAATGAATGGTTCAGGTGCTGAACGCTTTAGCCACCTGGTTGTTGCCACAACGTGCCCCGATATGCTGGCACCCTCGCTGGGGCAGATGATCGTTGAAAAAAATCATGCCCTGCTTTCCGATTGCCATGCTATTGATATTGTGCAGGGCTGTGCGGGAGGGGTAACTGCCATGATCCTGGGGAGTCAGCTGGCTGCCCTGCATCGGTCCTCCGTACTGGTGCTGCAGGCAGATGCTGCCAGGAAGGCAACTTCAAAATCGAAGCTGATCCACCATATTTTTGGCAATGGTGCCTTTGGCTGTATCATGACGCATAATAATGCTGATCGGGGCCTGCTCCATTATAAATCCCGCCAATACAAAGACCTGTCGGAAGTGGTGACGATCCGGCTGGGACATGATGCAGACCAGGTGATCATGAAACAGCATAAAGACATGGCTACCGATCCCAGAAAGCATCTGGGGCTTTCCCTGAACAATGTGCTTGCGCTTAAGCTGTTACGGCAGGCAGAAAAATTTTATCTTGAGTTTGTGGAAGAGTCTACCACCCCTGATCTTATGATCCTGCACCAGGTGAACCCGGCCATCATCGGACACCTTAAAACAGTGTTCTCGAAATACAAAACCGAGTTTGTAGATGTAGCCGCCTTAACCGGCAACTGTGGTGCCGCTTCGGTTGGCATTGCGCTAGACCAGGTAAAAGCCAGCATTGCACATAAAAAGGTATTGCTGTGCAGCTTTGGCACTGGTGGGGTTATTACGGCAGGCTTGTGGCAAAATTAGAAATGCTATGCTAAACGAAGCCGGATCTGTTTACACCTGGTGGTTTGATGCAGCCTCGATTTTGCTGCGGTATTTCCTGCTGGCCGGCACTGCGTACGGTATTTTTTATGTGTGTAAGCAGAAAGCATTCAACCACCTTAAGATTCAGCCCAAAGTACCTGATCCCCACTTTATAAAAAAAGAAATTCTTTACTCCCTGGTAACACTCCTGATTTACTGTGCCACCAGTGCTGTTATCTTTTATTTCTTCGAGGCAGGCAGCACCAAAATCTACCTACAGCTGCCGGAGAGAGGGTATGCATATTTTTGGGCCAGCATCCTGCTGATGATTGTTGTGCACGATGCCTATTTCTACTGGACACACCGGTTCATGCACCTGCCCCGGGTATTTAAAAGGGTTCACCGTACGCATCACCTCTCTGTTAACCCAACACCCTGGTCTTCATTTGCTTTCCATCCCCTGGAAGCCATTCTGTCGGTGGGCATCATTCCGCTGATTGTTTTTACAATTCCCTGCCATCCGTATGCACTGTTCCTTTTTTTAAGCTTCATGACACTTATTAATGTAATGGGACACCTTGGCTATGAAACCTTCAGCCAGCGCTTTCGCAACAGCAAAATAGGGCAATGGCAAAATACTTCTACCAACCACAACATCCATCACCTTCGGG
>JASLAE010000090.1 GCA_030147305.1 Cesiribacter sp. | reverse complement strand
GCGCCATTGAGCAGGTAATGGTCACCCGCATCTTTGAAGTTGGTAAGCATGCCGCCGGGGTTGGAGCCATGGTTAGGCTCCGTGAGGCCAAAACACCCCAGCCATTCGCCACTGGCCAGCCTGGGAAGGTATTTTTTTCGCTGCTCCTCGTTGCCAAATTTATAGATGGGGTACATCACCAGCGAACCCTGCACCGAGGCAGTTGAACGCATGCCACTGTCGCCCCGCTCTATCTCCTGCATGATCAGACCGTAGCTGATGTAGTCCATCCCGCCACCGCCGTACTCCTGCGGAATGGTAGGTCCAAAGGCACCTACATCGCCGAATTTGCGTACAATTTCATAAGGAAAATGGGCATTTTGTGCCCATTCTTCGATAAAGGGTGTAATTTCGCGTTTTACAAAGTCACGTATGGCGCTGCGAACCAGCTTATGCTCTTCGCTGAGCAGGTCGTCGATATTGTAAAAATCGGGTGATTCGAATTGATCAATAAAGACCCGTTTGTGTGCAGTATTGGCTTCTGGCGTATGTACTGACATAAAAGCTTTTTTTATAAAACGTGGAAGTTTCTCTTCTACAACTCCAATGCAAACGTATTAGTGCCGCTATGGAAGCTGAAAATCTGGACGCCAATATAGTAGAAAAAATCAAGAAACTGGAAGCCAAGTATGCAGCCATGGGACAAGACCTGGCTTCTTATCTGGAAGGTTTGCTGCAGGCCGATTATCTTAACTACTGGGATTACATAAACCTGGATACGCTCTTAACGCTGCAGCAACCCCGAACTTCCTATCCCGATGAAATGATCTTTATCTGCTATCATCAGCATACGGAACTGTTCTTTAAACTCATCCTCTGGGAATTAAAGCAGATCACCGGCACACAACCTGTGCAGCCGGAGGTCTTCCTGGAAAAGGTTAACCGCTGCATTCGTTACTTCGACAACCTGGAGCACAGCTTCGATGTAATGGTCAATGGCATGAACCGGGAGCAATTTCTGCAATACCGCATGGCCCTGCTGCCCGCCAGCGGTTTTCAGAGTGCACAATATCGCCTGATAGAGATCTACGCAACAGATCTGCAAAACCTGCTGCCAGAAGAGCACCGCAGCAACCTGCCGGAAAAATATACCGATGATGAGCTGATTCAGAGCATCTACTGGCAAAAAGGGGCCACAGAGCTGGAAAGTGGTAAAAAAACCCTGACTTTGCGCCAGTTCGAGCAAAAATATACAGCGCTGTTTCTGGACACCATCCGCGAAAAAAAAGACACAAACCTGCGCCAGCAGTACTTGCGGTATTTTCAGGAAGTGCCTAACCGGTTGGAGCTGGTGGATGCCCTGCGGCACTTCGATCTGCTTGCCAATGTATTCTGGCCGTTGGCACATTATAAAGCAGCCGTACGCTACCTGCAAACCCCGGGATCTGATATAGCAGCGACTGGCGGCACTAACTGGCAAAAGTACCTGCCACCCCGCTTTCAGCGTGTGATGTTTTTCCCGGAATTATGGAGTGAAGAGGAAAAGAAGGAGTGGGGCAAGTCCTGGGTACTAAAACAAATAACCCGCCAGTCGCAATGAATTCTGCGCCATAGATGTTAATTTGCTAAGACCGCAGTTCCTTAAATTACAGAATCGTTGACACCTTTTATTCGTATCGGCCTCCTGATGCTGTGCCTGCTGGGCATGGGTGCTGTCTATGGGCAGGAGGGTGCCGGTGCAGAAGGAAATGCGGTTACCGAAACTACAGACGATAAACTTAAGCGCATAGAAGTTTATTACGACAGTGATCAGAAACTGCTGAAAGAGGTGTTTTATGTGCAGGATACCCTGACCATGCAGCTTGAAGGCACTTACCTTGCTTACTATGCCAGTGGTCAGCTAAAAGAAAAAGGACAATACTCTCAAAATGTTGCCAATGGGTTTTGGGAGTATTATTATGAAAATGGCAACCCAAAGATGAAGGGGGAGCTAAAGAGTGGCTCTAACTGGGGGCACTGGCAATATTATTTCGAAGATGGCAGCCTGAGCATGGAAGGCCCTATTTTCGATGGCAAGCGACAGGAAGAGTGGATACACTATTACGAAAACGGCAGTGTAAAACGCCGTGGCAAATACCTGGACAACCGAAAAGTAGGCATCTGGAATTACTTTTATGAAAACCCTGAGGGTACGTATGGTCCGTTAAAAGCACAGGCCTTTTATGAGCGTGGCGTTGGTGCCTATAAAGAATTTTATCCTAACAGTGGCTTAAAGGCAGAAGGCCTTTATATAGATGGTAAAAGTGAAGGAACCTGGTCATACTATTACCCAAATGGTACCCTGCAGGCAAAGGGAGAGTATGTTGATGGACTGCGTACCGGCCGCTGGGAATACTTTCATGAAGATGGCAAGCCCGCCGCTGCAGGTACTTTCGAACAGGGCCTTCGCCAGGGCAACTGGGAATTCTTCAATGCCAACGGCTCCATCAGCTCCCAGGGCGAGATGAAAGAAGGAAAGAAAGAGGGCTACTGGAAATTGTATAATCAATGGGGAGAGTTCAGGGGCGAAGGTAACTTTGTGAAAGGCGAAGGAGAATACAAAGAATTCTACGAAAGTGGGCGCATCAAAACGATCGGTACCATCAGCAATGACCTGAACCAGGGCGAATGGCTTTACTATTATGAAAATGGACGCCTGGAAGGCAAAGCGGACTTTACCGATGGCAGGGGCTATTACACAGGCTATTATCCGGACGGTACCATCAACATGGAAGGAGAGGTGCTCAATGGGCAGCGCATTGGCATCTGGAAAATGTATAAGCCAAATGGCGTGCTTTCCGGTTTCTACAAGGTTTATTATGAAGATGAAAAGCCTGTATACAAGATCATTGATGAAGAGCCGGAGGGAAGCCGTGAACAAAGCGGCCTGCCAGAGTATCGGTTCCGATCACGCTCTTTCCGAAATTTTAAGCCCCAGATCAATGAATTTAAAGGGCTGATTGTTGCAACTAACCCTTTTGCAGTGGTGGTTGGCAGTATTCCAGTTTCTGTAGAATATTATATTCAGGAGCGGTTGGGCTATGAAGCTTTGTTTACCTATATCAGAAAGCCATTTTTTGAGAACCATTCCGAGATGGCCCAGGGCAAGGAATACGCCCGGGGGTTTTCCTTTGCGCTGCGGCAAAAGTTTTACCAGCCGGAAGATAAGCTGGGCATGTTCTACTACGGTCATGAGCTTAGGGCAAGCCCTGTAAGCCATTATATTAATATTCTGGAGCATGGGGCAGCCGAACCCGCACCGCTGCAGCTCGACGAACTAAAATTAGAGTACAGTGTGTTGTTTGGCAACAGACTTACACGTGATGCTTCCAGCAGAGGCTGGACCATTGATATTTTTGCAGGCCTGGGCGTAGGGTATCGTTTTTTAAATGAAAAATTCTCCGGAACAGATCCTGCTTATAATAATTACTTTAACAGCATCCGCAACAATCACTTAACGGTCCCTATTCGTTTAGGGGTAAATTTTGGCTATTCATTAAATCGCATGAAGCGATAATCAGCTTTAAGGATAAACACCTTACGCACACATGAAAAAAAAACTTTCTCTTCGGCTCAATCCGCAGGAGGCATTTGACCAGAGCCTTTTTACAGAAGCAGCATTCCGGGAAGCGGGGCTAACGCATACCCCGGGGCTTGTAGTACGCCCGCTTCGCCGCTCCATCGACGCCCGCAGCCGCCAGGTATGGGTGAATGTAGAGGCAGAGATCTATGAAACAGACACAGCCCCACCACTTATTAACTGGCAATCTGACCAGTTGCAGGACGTAAGCCAGAGGCCGGCCGTAATAATTGTAGGCGCAGGGCCTGCCGGGTTATTTGCAGCCATTCGTTCCATAGAGCTTGGCCTTAAGCCTATTGTACTGGAAAGGGGCAGTGATGTGCGCGAACGTCGCCGGGATCTGGCGGCCATCAACAAGGAACAAACTGTTAATCCGGAAAGCAATTATTGTTTTGGTGAGGGAGGTGCCGGTACTTATTCCGATGGTAAACTCTATACCCGCAGTAAAAAACGGGGCGATGTACGCAGGGTGCTGGAGGTGCTGGTGGCGCATGGCGCTACCACAGACATACTGGTTGATGCACATCCACACATTGGTACCAATAAATTACCTGCCGTTGTAAAGGCGCTGCGCGAAACGATTATCAAAGGCGGTGGCGAGGTCCATTTCAACACCCGTGTCGATGATTTTTTGCTCCACAACGGTGAGATGATGGGTGTAAAGACCGCCAAAGGAGATACCATCAGGGGAGTAGGCGTTATTCTCGCTACAGGCCATAGTGCACGCGATATCTTTCACCTGCTCCATCAAAAAGGGATTGTAGTAGAATCCAAACCCTTTGCCCTTGGCGTACGGGTGGAGCATCCGCAGCAGCTCATCGACAGCATTCAATACCATTGTACCTCCCGTTCTGCCTGGTTGCCGGCAGCCGCTTACTCGCTGGTGGCGCAGGTACCTTTTAAAGGAGTGGCACGGGGCGTGTTTTCCTTTTGCATGTGTCCCGGCGGATTTATTGTGCCCGCGGCGACTGCTCCTGGTGAGGTGGTGGTCAATGGCATGAGCCCCAGCCGGCGTAACTCCCGGTATGCAAATTCTGGCATTGTAGTGGCGGTTGAGGCAGAGGATGTTAAACAGTATGCACAATTTGGTCCACTGGCTGGTCTCATGTATCAGCAGGCCGTGGAGCAGCAGGCATGCAGGGCAGGTGGTGGTACCCAGGTGGCACCGGCCCAGCGGCTGCAGGACTTTGTTACCCGCCGCTCCAGCAGTACCCTGCCAGATACCAGTTACCAGCCAGGCCTGCATTCGGTCATGATGGACGAGGTACTACCGCCAGCCATTGGTGTGCGGTTGCGGGAGGGATTTAAGGCTTTCGGGAAAAAAATGCAGGGCTACCTGACCAATGAAGCGCAGATCGTTGGGGTGGAAAGCCGGACTTCTTCTCCGGTAAAGATTCCCCGAAATCCTGAAACGCTGGAGCATATCCAGGTGGCCAGGCTTTATCCCTGCGGAGAAGGTGCCGGGTTTGCCGGTGGTATTGTATCTGCTGCCATGGACGGTGAGCGTTGTGCAGAGAAATTAGCCGAGAAATGGGCACCCCGTCATGCATCAGTGTAACCCTGCAGCTGATTGATCAGTAATAAAGAGTGTTATGAATAAGAAAACAGTCGTGATTGGCGCAACGCCTAACCCATCTCGCTACGCATATATTGCCTCACATATGCTGAAAGAGTATAATCATGAAATTATACCCATTGGCATAAAAACAGGTGAGGTAGCGGGTGAAGAGATCTACGATATGCGGCTTAAGCCTCAGTTTGAAGAAGTAGATACTATAACACTCTATATCGGCACCCAAAATCAGCCCGAGTGGTACGATTACATCCTGGGCCTGAATCCCAAACGCATCATTTTTAATCCCGGTACAGAAAATACAGAATTTGTAAAGATGTCCCGCGAAAAGGGAATTGAGACTGTCTATGGATGCACGCTGGTAATGCTGCGTTCCGGGACTTACTGATGCTGTAAGCCTTTAAAAGGATGATCTAGTCATTTAGTAAGCTTTAATCTTAAGCACTAAAAAATTTTAACAGCCTGCGGCATCCGGTCAGCAGGCTTTTTTGTGCACTGAAGGAGGTTGATTGGAGAGTTGTCTTACCAGGAATTTATAAGCAATGGCCAGTCCCATGACTGAAATGATAGAAGCACCAGGCGAATTTCTCTTATCAGCAATTAAGAACATCAAGGATGGTTCCTTCATTAGTTGCATACTCAGATGGCACTTTGGATTAATAATAATTACAAAGCTATTTACCATACGGTGACCGCAAAATTCTCTATGATAGCCATAGGGTGCAGCTTGTATATAGGCCGTTAGATTTAGGATAGTTACAGCGCCCGAAGGGGTGCCTGAATGTGCTGCAGCTGTAATCTTTCTATCAGGATTGTCTTTTACTGAGATAAGGGGATAGAATGTAGAGTCAACAGCGTTAATTGATAATGAATGCTTTTCCCTCTTATTTTGTTCTTATGAGAGAAACGGCTGTTAAAATAGTAGATGTAGCCAATAATCAT
>JASLAE010000002.1 GCA_030147305.1 Cesiribacter sp. | reverse complement strand
TAATTAGCTAGCTTGTGTCCTGCCAACCCTCCGTTCTGCTCGGTTGGCGCCAAGGACATCATCCCGCAGGACTAGTTGTAGCAGGTGTTGTGATGCTATAGCGAAACTTATCGCAACTAAGGTTAACCTATAGGTTTGATTGGCACCTAGGTTCGCTCGAAAATCCAAGTTAATCTATGCATGTAGAAAGCGCTACATCTTTCTTATCTGGACGCGGGTTCGACTCCCGCCGGCTCCACAAGAAACAGAAAAGCACCCGCCATTTGGCGGGTGTTTTGTTTTATAGTACTGTTGGAAGTGACTAAAAATCAGTATCAGCTTCTTTCAGGTCCAATTCTTTTATCCAGATATTCCGGTACAGCACTTCGTGGCCTTCGGCCTGTAACTTGATGCCGCCCGGGGTGTCAGTAATGCCCCTGCCTTCGTCGTTGCCGCCATCGATCCCTGAGTTAGGACCGCCCCAGACCTGTTGAATCGGTTGGTTTGTTACTGCTTTTTGTCCGTTGAAATAAAGCGTTACCATGGCGGGTTCTGTGCGTTTTCCATCCTGGAAGCGGGCGGCTCTAAATACAAGGTCATAAGCATTCCACTGTCCCAGGCCGTTGTAAGCATAATAGGGCGAGTCTGATTCATTGATGACGGCGCCCATGCCATGCTTGGTGGAGTCACCATCCAGCACCTGTATCTCATATCGGTTCTGCAGGTACACGCCACTGTTGCCCCCGGGATTGGCTATGAGAAACTCCACATGCAGCCTGAAGTCCCGGAACTCCTCCCTGGTTACAATATCTGCAGCGCCGTATTTGCCGCCAGCGGAAGCAGGGTCGTTGCTGCTCACAGCAGTACCATCGCCGGCAGGGTTGTCTACAATCTGCCACTTGATGGGAGCGGTTTGTTCAAGCCCGGGGCCTTCCCAGTATTGCCACTTTTCATCCAGCATTTCACGGCTGCCATCAAATAGCACTTTTGCATCGTTGGGTGCTGCCACACCTACTCCCATGTCTGTTTCTTGCTCGGCCACTTTGCACATGCTCAAAGCTAGGCCTATGAAGAACACTAAGTTGAGGCTCAATAGCCTGGAAGGGTTTATAAAAGGTTGCATCATTTTGGGCTTTTTATCTCAAGCTACAAGTTATTGGTTTTAGTGGCTTACGCTACTGCTTATCGGTTTTCCTTGAAAAAATATTTTATGGGCGCTTACAAAAATACGCTGCAGGAACGCAGCACTGTTTTAACAGAGTTTTATAACTTCTATTACGAATGGAAGAATAAACCCGGTTTGTTGCCATATGCTTTCTTTCGGGAGTTAAGCCAGAGGAGCACGAACAAGTATTTATGCTGATGCAACAATGCCGGCGCTATGGTTTTTAACGTAGACTAGGATGATGCCCTTTGAAGATTATTTTTATGCAAATCCTGCCAGTGTGGTGGCCAAAGAAAATTTTAGGCAGATCTTAGTGCTGGTGCAAGCATTTTAAAAAGGCTTTTGCATGAAACAAAGAGAAAGCATAGTGGAAATAAAGGATTGGCTTGGGAGAAGCTTTAGCACCTTGCGGGTAAGCCTGCTTAGTGCCTGTAACCTGGGCTGCGTGTACTGCACCTTGGGTGAGTACAGCGATAAGCCTAAAAAGAACCAACGCCCAGCTGCAGACTTTCTGGATAACATTGCGCGCCTTCATAAAGTGCTCTCGCTGGATACTATCCGATTAACCGGCGGCGAACCCCTGCTGTACCACGACTTGCCTGCCCTCATTGCGGGTATTCAGGACCTGGGCATCCGGCAAATTAAGCTTACAACCAATGGGTTTATGCTTGAGCGGCTGGCTTTGCCACTTAAGGAGGCCGGCCTGCAGGCTGTAAATGTATCGCTGGATGCTGTAGAGGAGTCTGTCTTCTGCCAGATGAGCAAACGGCGGGGATTGCACCGGGTCCTGGCTGGTATAGGAGCCGCGCAGGCAGCCGGACTGGAGGTAAAGCTTAATGCGGTGATCCTGCGCGACCTCAACGAAAATCAGATCCTGCCCCTGGTGCGCTATGCATTTTCCAGGAACATCCGCATCCGCTTTCTGGAGGTAATGGCCATGGGACACCTGCACGAGCAGGCCGATCGGTACCTGGTCACGCAGGAGGAAATTTTGAACACACTGGCCACTGAATTTACTTTTAAGCGTGTGGTGCGGGAGGTATCGGCTACGGCCACTTACTGGCAAACTCCTATGGGCAATCAGTTTGGCATGATAGCCAACGAGAGTGAACCTTTCTGTGGTAACTGCAACCGCCTGCGCCTCGACGCGCAAGGAAATATTTACGGATGCCTTAGCAGTGACCACCCCATTTCCATTCAGCCTGCTGACAGCCCGGAGGTGCTGCGGGAAAAGCTGGTGCAGGCGCTGGCGCAAAAGCAGGTGGCTAAGTTTACCGGTAGTTCTTTAAGCATGTTGCAAATTGGCGGATAGCAGCAATACCATTTACAGGCACAACAGGCTTTTTTATATTGCTTGCGGGAACAGCAGCTAACTACTTGCTGTATATTATTTATGAAACCAGTAATTACCATAGAATATTGCCCAAAATGTGGCTGGATGCTGCGGGCGGCCTATATGGCCCAGGAGTTGCTCAGTACCTTTGTCAATGAACTCCATGGCGTTTTATTGCAGCCAAGTGAAGTAAGCGGGCGCTACAGCATTCGTTTAGGGGAGGAGTCTCTGTTTGACAGAAAAGAAGCAGGTCGCTTTCCAGAAATAAAAGAATTAAAGCAGCTGGTGCGTGATAAAGTTAATCCTGAAAAAAGTCTTGGACATTCTGATAAAAAATAAGTGACCCGCAGCAGTCTTACCAACTCTATACCCAATCCTAACCCATGCTTTCTGCTGAGCAGCGCTTGTAGAGGGCAAAATCCTCATATTTTATAACACCCCTGTTAGACGTAGTGCTTTGTGGTGGTGAAAGCAAATCATAAAGTTTGGATCCAATTCAATCGCTTCACAGTTATTTATTTGAAGCTGGTTTTTGAAATTTTTAAAAGAATGGCTGAGGTCCTCTGTAAACTTTCTTCAAGTATATTTTCAAATCATTGGTATTTACCGAAACCATTGAAGTGCAGGAGCAATTAGTAATCTGGGCTATTGCCCAACCTTTGATTCGCCGCTTGCGGAATCAATAATTCAAATCTTAATTGCAACTTTGTTGCATGAATTGCAAACTTCTTTTACATTTGAATCTAAGTACGAAACTTTTTGCTAATGCGGGCCCGATTTGTCTCTTTACAACTGGATGCGTTTGGATTTTTTGCTTCCCTTTTATGTGCTGTTCACTGTGCGCTGCTCCCTTTATTTTTGGTGTTGCTTCCTGTAGCCCGGCTTGATTTTTTGTTTGATCCCGCTGTTGAACTCATATTGGTGAGTGGAAGCTTAATCCTGGCAGCCTTGTCTATTTCCGGCTCTTATCAAAAACATGGCCGCATAAGCGTGCCCTTAGCCATGCTTGTTGGTTTTGCCAGTATCTTTTTTGGAATTTTTGTGGCTTCATCTATAGAAATTGAGATACTCTGTACCAGCCTGGGGGGTGTGTTGGTAGCCCTTGGTCATTACCTGAACTGGCGCTACACGCACCAACACTAATGCCGGCCATTACCAGCCTATCTCCAATAAGTTATTTTACTTTTCTCAACAAGCGGCCAATGATGTTGGCTTTTCTGTTTCCATCAAATTCTACCAGCATGGTGCCATTTTTACCTCTGATGCACTTGCCATCAGGACGTTCTATGGCCGTGCAATTTTTCCCCTTTAAGCTGGGATCTGTAAGCCTGTCGCCCAGGTAAATGTAGTGTCTCATGCTGGCTTGTGGGTAAGTGGCATTTTAAGCAGGTTTGTGCTTTGCTGGTGCTGGCCTACATAAGGAACGCCAATTTTAATCTGGTCTTGCGGCACATCAAGGCGAAGGGTCTTGTGCAGCCGGTCCCATACGTTAAAAATAACTGAAAAATTGCTGTTGGTTTCCTGCTCAACAACTGAGTGATGTATGCCGTGCATGCGCGGGGTAACAAAAAACTGTGCCAGCTGCCGATCGGTATTTTGTGGTAGCCGCAGGTTGCTGTGGTGAAAATTATTGGCCAGCTCAAATACCAGTTCGTACACCAGGGTAGCCCTGGGTGAAGCGCCCAGTAGCAGTATCCATCCGCCTTTAAAAGGTACTGAAGTAAACAACTCGCCCACATGAAAGCGCAGGGCAGTACTTACATCCATATCTAAATCGCTATGATGTACCTGGTGAAAACGCCACATGAGCGGCCAGTGATGGTTTAGGCGGTGCCATAAATAATTAACCCAGTCCAGTGCTACAAAAGCCAGGCCGTCGGCCAGCAGGGGCGGCAAGGCAAGCCACTGCAACAGTCCTATTTTTTTATGCACTGCCAGTTGGGCTGCTTTTACCTGTGCGGGAATAAGTGCCAGCCGGAGTACGGGCACGGCGGTAGCTACCATGGCTGCATTTGTTTTTAAACGCTGCAGTTGCGGAAGGCGTTGTTTGCGGAGAGCAAAGCGTTTCTCCAGCAAAAATAGTACACCCACAGCCAGGGCTATCAATGGAGAACCTACAAAATCATAATATTTTCTGATGAGGGACTGGGTGCTGGAAGCCATGGTTTTTATGGAGGCTGGTAGAAACTACACACAACAGCGCATTAAAAGAGAGTTGATAAAAAAACGCCAGAGATAGTGTAAATTACCTCTGGCGTTGACAGAATCGCTTAATCACCTTTTAGAAAAATTCCGGCAATTACGGCTCCTACTAAAACGGCTGCGGCTGCAGTGGGTACGGACTGATGGCGTCCCAGCCAGCCGGTAATGCTTTTCTCTTTAGCTTTTTTATCAAAGCGACCGTGGGCACCAAAATTACCGGGTACCGGTTCAAAGAGGTTATCGGGCTGATCTTTACCTGCCGGCTCCTCGGACTGCTGTCCTTCAAAGGCACTGCGGGCAAGCACCCAATCGCCCAGCTGGGGGAGTAGCTTGTTCCCGAGTACTGCCTGTAGTGTAGAAAAACCAACTTTATACTCCCGATCGGGATTGTGGGCTGCATAGTAAATGGTGCGTGCAGCAGCTTCCGGCTGATAAATAGTACCCATGGGCCGGGGTTTGTTTGGCATGCGATTGCGCATCCAGTCAAATTGAGGCGTATTCATGGCAGGCAACTGCACCGTTGTTATCCTCACGTTACTTTTGTCGTGCATCAGCTCAGCCCGAAGAGAATCGTAAAATCCCATGGTGGCATGTTTGGCAGCACAATAGGCAGACTGCAACGGAATACCGCGGTAGGCCAGGGCAGAGCCCACAAAAACAATGGTGCCCTTGTCGCGTGGCAGCATGCGCTTGAGTGCTGCCTGCGCTCCATATACCTGACCCAGATACGTGACTTCTGTTACACGTTTATATTCGTCAGATTTCATTTCTTTAACCGGGCTTAGTACGCTTACCATGGCATTGTTCACCCAAACGTCTATAGTACCCCATTTTTCTTCCACCAGTGCAGCGGCGGCTTCAATTTGTTCAGCATTGGCAACATCAACCGAAAAAGTAACTGCTTCACCTCCTAATTCCTCTACTTCCTTCTTGGCTTGTTCCAGCCTTTCCTTTCCTCTGGCGATCAGCGCAATTCTAGCGCCATGTTTCGCAAATTCATTGGCAATGGACCTGCCCAAACCTGCAGAGGCTCCGGTTATTACTACTACTTCTTTTCTGTTCTCTTCCATGATTTTATAAATTCATTAAAAAATGTTCCACTTTCTTTTTTTAGGGAATTTTTCCCTTGGCATTGCATCGTATACTGCACCGGCAGCAACCGCATAAACAGCATGATGCATGACATCTACAGCAATTTGTTTTGGTGTCCATTTGGTAATGGGTTTTGCTGCATCTGCGGCGGGCAGCATTACCAGCTCTGTACCCCATACTGCACCAAAATGGATTAGTGAGGCTGCTGGTCCGCGCAAACCAGCCAGGTCTAGCACCCCTCTGGCAATACCCCAGCAGCTGCCATAGGCATAATGCATGATTTGCCCGAATTTGTTTTTGTTGGCCGCTACCTCATCCTTAAGCTTTCCTTCTTTTTTAGAGTTTTTGGCTTCTCTATCTTTTTCTTTTTGCAGGGCAGCTTCTCCTCTGGCTTCCACACCGAGGGCTTTTCCCGCTACTTTTACCGGGGCCTCACTGTTACCACGGCCGGTAATCTTCATTTCAATCATTTGTGAAAGGGTAATGGCTAGCGTGCCGGCCAGTCCGGCAATAAGCCCCCGGCCCACTGCCCCGCCTACTTTGGCGAGGGGAATAAAAAAATCATCATTTGACATGTTTGACTGTGTTTGGTATTAACAAAAATATAAAGCAACTGCCATGGCTGTATGGATGCTGCCTCTCTTGCTAGAGCTGCTGCCTAAGTAGTGAAACGCTTTCGGGCTTGATTGGTTAAAACTTAAAGGGCTGATGATGAATCCTTCAGGGTTAAGCATGCTATAAGTAGGTTCCTTAAAGGAAATAGGTTAATGCCTGCTGCTGCCCCTGCAGGGTGCAGCAGGCCACGAGAAATACGACTGTTTGTGGTGGAGATTTGCGCTGTTTAGTGCCCGTTTTAACAAAGAGGGGGTATTGGCTAAATGGGTAAGATTTATGTAAGAAATTTCAATAAATTCCACACTTTTCAGCATAATAGTTCTACAACTGTAGATTAAATACACAACCGTTCACATATCCCGCAGTCCTGAAAACCGCTATTTTTTAGGCTGTAGCGCGATTTTTTGTAGCTGTAAATTTTGGCACGGTCTTTTCCTAGTACCATTGCATAACCAATTTTTAAATCTTAAAAACAAACATGAAAAAGACAGCATTAACTTTCGTAGCAGTGGCTTTTGGTACTTGTGTAGCCTTTGCTCAAACAACTCCGCCTCAAGAAGATCAAACTACTAATACAGAGCAAACTACTATAACTACAGATAAAATGTCTGATGCACCGGCCGATGAAATGGCGGGTCGCAGAGTACTTCAGGTAGAAGAGCTGCCAGAAGCTGTACAGCGTTCGCTGCAAAGTGGTGACTTCAAAGACTGGAAAGTTGTATCAGTAACAGAACTGCAAGCTAATGCCGTTGGCCAAACTACCAGAGAAAACATGGCCAATGTAGAAGGCCAGGAAAATGCAGCTTCAGGCGCAGAAAATGCTGCCGTTATTTATGAAGTTGTTCTGGTAAGTGAAGACATGCAGGACGAAGCTGCTGATACTCAGGAGCAGGCTGCAGAACTTCAGGAAGATGTAGCAGTAGAAGGCGCAGTTGAGCAAGAAGCTGCCGCTGAAACTCAGCTTCCAGGTGTTGTGCTTCGTTTCGACGAATCCGGACAACTGCTTTCTCAGACTGAGCAGACTGAAGAACCTACTATGGAAGAAGGTACTTCTACTGAGGTAGAAACTGAAGTAGAAACCACTACTGAAGAAGAAGCTCCAGTTGAGACTGAAACTGAAGTTGAAGTAGAAACCGACCAAGAATAGTAATAAAGTACTTATAGATTCTGAACGCAGATCGCTCAATTTCAGCGCCTGAGGCCTCCATACCCTATTTTTACAGGTAACGGTACTTTTTAAACTCAAATTTCGACCATAAAAGGCGAAGTGCTGGATTGGCACTTCGCTTTTTTTTTATTCTGCTTAATTTTGTACCTTAACCCTGTTTATCTAAAGAGAAAGAATGAGTCACGTTCTGGTAGTAGATGATGATCCAATGTTTCGCCTGATGCTGCGGACATTTTTGAATAAAAACAAATTCACTGTTACAGAAGCGTCTACCGGTAAAGAAGGCATGAAACAGGTGCGTGAAAACACCTTCGATATACTTCTAACCGACCTGCGCCTGCCGGACCATGACGGTATAGATCTTTTGCAGGAGTCAAGACGCCTGCACCCCCAGATGCCGGTGCTTCTGATGACCAGCTTTGGTGATGTAAAAACTGCTGTACGTGCCATGAAGCTGGGCGCATACGAGTATGTAACCAAGCCTGTGAATCCGGATGAGATCCTGATGACCATGCAGGCAGCCCTTAAGAAACGTGTACATGAAGAGGACGGAGCCACCAAGCAGACCACCATTGAGTTTGTGCAGGGGGCCTCTGATGCCGCCGAGCAAATTCGGGAATTTATTAGCCTGGTAGGCCCCACCCGCATGTCGGTACTTATTCAGGGCGAGAGTGGTACAGGCAAGGAGTATATCGCTAAAATGATTCACCTGAACAGCAAGCGAAGCCAGCGCCCTTTTGTAGCAGTAGATTGTGGTACGCTTACCAAAGACCTGGCAGCCAGTGAGCTTTTCGGACACTTAAAAGGGTCATTTACGGGTGCCTATGCCGACAAAAAAGGACAGTTTCAGGAGGCACATACCGGCACCCTTTTTCTGGATGAGGTCGGTAACCTTCCGTACGAAGTGCAGGTGAAACTGCTGCGTGCCTTACAGGAGCGCAAAGTCCGCCAGCTGGGCAGCAATACGGATCATGAAGTTGACGTACGCATTGTAGCAGCCACGAACGAAAACCTTCTGCAAGCTGTGGAAGAAGGCCGTTTCCGTGAAGACCTTTACCACCGCCTCAATGAATTCGGGATCTCTGCCCCGGCCCTGCGCGAGCGTAAGCATGATATTGCCCTTTTTGCCGAGCACTTTCTCAAAAGTGCCAACCATGAATTAGAGAAAGAAGTGGCAAGCTTTGAACCCGAGGTGCTGGAGGTGTTTAACAATTACAGCTGGCCGGGCAACCTGCGTGAGTTAAAGAATATAGTTAAAAGAGCAGTATTACTCACCAGAAACTCCCACATCAGCCAGGAACAACTGCCTGAAGAACTTATTATCCAGTCGCAGAACCCGGCAGAAGTTCAACAGATCAATGCTAATGGCAACCACAACAATACAGTGGACCTAAAAGCCATTGCAGAACATAACGAACGGGAAATGATCAGAAGGGCGCTGCAGCAAGCTAACTTCAATAAATCAAAGGCCGCCCGCCTGCTCAATATTGACCGCAAAACCTTATATAATAAACTGAAGCTCTACAACATGGAGGTTTGATAATCCATCTGCCTTGAGAAAGCCTTCCGTTAACAAAATAGTTTAAAGTAAAAAAGCACAGTCCTGACGGGCTGTGCTTTTTTATGGGCCAGCGCCCAATGGGTAAACTTTTGAAATTTAGCTGCTCGCAGAGGCAGTGGTTTCATGCAACTCCAGGTATACAAATTTTACTACCTGCTGTGCCTCCTGTAAGAATTCATGTATCCATGCTTTACGCTGTGCGGAAGATGCCTCTTCTAACTCCATGCGTCTAAGTAGCTTTGCTGCCTTTTCTGCTTCTAACTGTTTGAATGAAGGGAACATCTTATGTGACAGTTCTTTTAGACCCAGCCAGTTTTCCAGCTCACCATACTGCTCCATCAGCAGCATATTTTCTTCGGTGTTCTTCAAAAATGTTTCCAGCATCAGTCTTAGGGCATCGATATCTCCGGCAGAATATCTGTGGTAGATGTGCAGGTTGTAGCCGCTGCTTTCTAACCCATTAGGCTGAGCGGGATTGGGCGCAACGGGTACTGGTTCAGCAATTGCGGGCTGCAGTACCGCTTCCTCGCCGTCTGCTGTTTCCGCATCGTCCTGGTTCCAGACAGATGCCAGTACCTGCATTAACTCACTTTCCTGGAATGGCTTGAGCAAATAAGCCCTCATGCCCTGTGCCAGGTACTGGTTTAAGTCCTGCTGCATGGCATTGGCCGTTACAGCTACCACCGGCACCTCGTTATTGACACCCTCCAGTTGCTGTACTTTGTAGAGCAGCTGGAGGCCGCTCATACCAGGCATGTTCATGTCGGTGAGCACCAGCTCCAGGGGCATTGTGCTTAGCTTCTGCAGCGCCTCTTGCCCGCTACCAGCAACTTCTGTAGGAATCTGCCACTTTTTAAGGATCGTTTGCAGCAGCAGCACATTGAGCGGATCATCATCCACAACCAGCACTTTTTTAGTTTTCCAGGCTGCCGGCACCGAGGCTAGTTTGGTTGTTGATGCCACAGGCTTCTCAACAGGCTGGCCTTTGGCATAAGGTATAGAAACATAGAAGACGGTTCCCTTGCCAGGCCGGCTGCGGACACTTATCTCTCCGCCCTGCAAGTCAATCAGTTTTTTGGTGATGGCAAGGCCCAAACCACTACCGCCATACCTTCTGGTAATAGATGGATCTGCCTGCGTAAAGCTGTCGAAGATCTGGGACAGTTTTTCGCCTGGTATGCCGATGCCTGAGTCGGAAACTGTGATATCTACCACATATTTGCCAAACCCATTGTCACGGGCCCTACATTTGAATTTAACATCGCCACTGTCGGTAAATTTAATGGCATTCCCTAGCAGATTGTAGAGGATTTGCTGCAGCCGGAACGGATCACCCTTTAGATAGGCCGGTGCCAGCGGTAAATCCGTAATGAAGTTCAGCTTCTTTTCAGCGGCACGGTTCTCGATCAGGTGAGCAGTTTTTTGAATGAGGTGAAGCATGTCAAAATCAAGTTTTTCAAACCTGATCTGTCCGGCCTCAATTTTGCTCATGTCAAGAATATCATTTACAGTAGCCAGCAGGAAATCTGAAGAATGCCGGATGGCCGCTACCTGCTTGTGTTGTTGTGGCGGTAGTTTCTGCTGATGCAGCTGCTCTGAAAAGCCTACAATCGCATTAAGGGGCGTACGAATCTCATGGCTCATGTTGGCCAGGAACTGTTCTTTTACCTGCCTTAGCTGCGCTTCCTTGCTTCTGGCACGCTCCAGCTGGTTTTTATAAAAGTTATTACGGCTTATATCGCGAATAACCAGCGTTACAAAAATAAAGCTGGTAATAAGGCCGGTGCAGCTGATGAGGAAAATGATCAGCGATGCCTCATCTACCATGCGCTGGGCACTGATGATTCTTTCTCTGGAGTCTGTTTCTTCTTCCTGCTCCATCAGGTTGATCACACGACGGATTTCATCCATCACAACCTGATCGAAAGCCAGCAGCGACAGTTCCTGTTCACTGAGCTGACGCCGGTTGCTGCTTTCTTCCTGCTGCAGTTCTTTCAGAATTTTCCGCATGCCACTTACCAGCGAATCCGAAACAGGCTGTGCTAGTACAATGGTGTCTATGCTAACTTCTTTTGTGGTAGTTACCATGCTGCTGTCAGGCACGGTAATGATGGGCGTTTTCTTATCTCTGCCAAAGATTTTATTCAGCAGGCCTTTTTTCTCAACATCCTGCATCTGAACCTTTGGAGCAGGGGGCAAATTTCGCCTTACTTCTTTTTCTGTGGTTCTTAGTCTTGTGTTGATTGACACCGGCTGATCGGCACTTTGACTGAGGCGCTTGAGAGCCTTATCGGTGAAGGTGTGTTTGTCCAGCTGATTCTTTAAAATGGTAAACTTATTCAGGCCTTCTACTTTTCTTGTAATCAGCGTGCTTAAGGTGTCGAGCCTGCGTTCCCAAAGTTCTCCTTCATTCAGGCGTTTTAGGGTGTTTAACTGCTTAAATACTTCGGTTGTATTCCGTTCATAAGAATTTAAGTATACTTTGTTTTGGGTAAGGCTATAGGCGCGCAGATGGCTCTCGGCTTCGGAAAGGCTGGTTAACAGCTGGCTGAGGTGCACAGGCCTGGGGTTTGGCTGCGCAAGCGTTTCGGCAGAATTTGAGATTTGCCTGAAACTGATCACAGCAAAATAAAGGGCTACTACCAAGCCTATGGTGAGCAGGCCAAAGCCAAGAAAAACCTTAGCCTTGGTAGATTTTGTAAAGCCTTCGTTATTACTCAATGATGACGCTATTTAGAGTAAAGCTATTTCTCCATAAAGAAATACACAGATCGCCAGACAGCAGGTAGGTTGCTGTGATTTCTACACAACGAAAATATGCAAAAAATCATTCAGTGTCGCTGTGCCATGTATGGTTTAAGCGATGACTGTCACTTTTTAATGCAAATTTAAGAACTGCTAAAAAAAGAAAGAGAGCAAGGTTTTTGCTCTCTTTTACTTACGTTCTATTTATTGTACAGCTGCTTGCCAGCTGCTTCATATTTGTCTCCCTGCCGCCAGAAAGGAGCTTCAGCGGCGGCGGCTACCTTCTCTGCTGCCAATATAAACGACTGCACGTATCGGGTAACATAACTGAAATTTATACTTTCTGCTTCGTCGGCAGGCTGGTGGTAATATTTCATAATCTCTGCGTCGAAGGCAGTAACACCCTGGGAGTAGGTGGGTGCAGGTATGCCTGCCTTGGCAAAGTGCACATTGTCGGAGCGGTCGAAAAGATTTTGCTCCGGTACCGGATCTTTGATGGCCTCCAGGCCAAATGCCTGCGCAGCGGCCATTAGTTCTTCTTCAGCTTCAGTACGCTCCAGACCAATGACGGTCACTTTGGTGGTGTCGTTATAGCCGGCACCATCAATATTAAGGTTATATACAATTTTATTCAGTGGCACAGGCGGATGTTCCACAAACCAGCGGCTTCCTAACAATCCTTTTTCTTCGGCAGTCCAGGCAGCTATAAGAATTGAACGCTTAGGTGGGTATTTAGCAAAATATTCCGCTGCCATAAGCAGGGCGGTGGTGCCAATTGCGTTGTCGCGGGCGCCATTGTAAATGCTATCGCCCTCAACAGCATGGCCAATGCCCACATGATCGTAGTGGGCAGAAAGCAGTACGTACTCATCTTTTAAGTCGGGATCGGTGCCCTCTATTACCGCCAGCACATTGGGGCTGTTGATGTAGCGGTCTGTTTTGCCCTGTATGTTCAGGTTTACGGTAGGCTGTTTTTTCTTTTTTATGCTGGCCAGCAAATCACCATTCACATCATTAATCCAAACAATGGGAAAGGCTGCTCCATTACCATTTTTATCTTCAGGGTTTGCCAGCTGAAACTGACTTCCCGTCAGATAGTGTGTAATCTGGGTCCAGGGCATTTGGGGGTTATGGTATAGCTCTATCAATCCCAGCGCCCCCAGTTCCTGAAGCTGCTTCTGCTTGTCGAAACTACCATAATATTGTACCTGTGGGGAAGAGTCCTTGTCTTTACCAGCGCGGGCAATTACCCATTTACCCTTAACCTGTTCGGGCTTCACCTCTGTATCTACCCCATACTCTAAAACAATGGCCTGACCCTGGGCAGCGCCGTCATTTCCTTCGCGCAGCAGAAAGCCTTCGTTCAGGGCAAAGGTTTTATCTCCTACTTTTAATTGTCCCTGCTGTGGTGCGTTGGTTTCTTTAAAAGGCACCTCCTGCATGTAGTTATCCATGCCTGGCAGCGGCTTAAGTCCCCATGCTTTAAAAAAGTCAGCCATATAGCGGGCTGCTATGGCAAGTCCCGGTGAGCCAACATCACGACCGGCCAGTTCATCGGACGCCAGAAAGCGGATGTGCATTTCTATTTCCGGCGCTTCTATGCTTGCCTGAATGTTGGCTTCGGAGGTTTGCTGGGCATGCAGGTTTAAATGACCGGCAAGGGCAAGGCCAAAAGCACAAAGGGTGCTGCGTTTAATGTTCATGCGTAGGAGAAAAATTTATAGTTATTGTTTGTTGATCTCTTTGAAGGGTTAAAATTATTGCACAGGGCTGGAGAGCCTGCCATTAAATTTTTTCCGGTAAAGTATGTTTTCTGTCTTTGTTTACTTCCTTAAGATAAGTCATCAATGGGTTAAAGTAATTCAGCATTGCCTTGGCGCTTAACTCCTCACCGGTGGTTTCCTTTAACAGTTCACGCCAGTCGCGGGTAGCACCCGGCTGCAGCAGGTCCTGCAAAAATTTGCCTACTTCTTTATTGCCATAATAATTAGTACTGCGCGGATCCTGCTTCAGGATATCACGGGCAATATATTCGTGGAGCTGAAACAGCAGGGCATAACTGATGGCATAATCATAGTATTGTGCCGCATCGTTGTTAATGTGTGTTTTGGAGGCTGCGTCTGTATATTTTTCGCCACGGATGTTTGGGGGTACCATGCCCTGGTATTTTTGTGACAGCTCCCACCAGCGTTTGTTCAGTTGATCTTCAGGCAGGTTTCCCGCATAGAGGTCATGCTCAAACTGGGTCATAACACCGGCAGAGAAAGGTATAAAAACGATATAATTCAGGGCTTCCTTCAGCAGGGTCTGCGTCTCGTCTGTCTGCGCATTGGCATCTACCAGCCCAAGGCCGGCCATAAAAGGTTTTTGCATGGCTGCCAGCCCCATCATGCTGCCTACGGCCTCATGAAAGGCACGGTTGGCCCCTCCGCGCAACAATGGCGGTACATCCTGATTGGTGTAGCTGATGTAGTAGTAGATATGTCCCAGTTCGTGATGGGTAGTTTCGTACCATTCTTCGTTGGGGATCACACTCATTAGGCAGCGTACATCTTGTTCCAGGTCCATATGCCAGGCCGAAGCGTGATTATTTTTTTTATAGTCTGCTTCTGCAGGGGCAGGGTAGAGGCTGCTCTTTTCCCAGAAGCTCTTGGGCAGCGGATCAAATCCCAGGCTGATGTAAAAGCGTTCGGCCTGCTGTACCAGCCATTCAGGTCCTTTTTCTTCCAGCACAGGGTCCAGATTAAGGCCTTCTACCTCAACCATGGGGCTCCAGTCCTGGCCCCAGCGGTTGGGTAGCCAGTGGGCCGGCAGCATGTCGGGTACGTCTTTGCTGCCATAGCGCTTGGCCAGCTCGTATCGGGCATAAGTGTGCAGCTCACGGTATAGCGGCCAGATATCGCGGATCAGCTGCTCGTTGAGCTCCAGCATTTCCTGCGTGCTCATGCCATAATCACTTACCTGGTAAGCAAAGTAATTGTCGTAGCCCAGGGCAGAAACAGTTTCGTTGCGCAGGCGACGCAGGTTTAACAGGCCTTCGCGCAGGTTTACGCCTACTTCTTTAGAGGCAGTCCAGGCATTAAGGCGGCTGTCGAGGTTATAGGTGCCCTTAAGGATGTTATCGATGTCGTTGGTGCTTACGGACTGATCATCAATTTTAAAATCATAGCCAAAAAGCATTTCGGTTTGTGCAGCCTCTGCCTTAATGCGCTCATTTACCTTGGCCTCTACTGTTGCCGGGTTGTTGGCAGCATTGTAGAGGATGGTTTGTAACTGCTTTACCTGTAAGGGGCGCAGGGCTTCGGCCTGGCTCAGCAGATTTTGTGCTTCGCTAATATTTTGGGCACTCCCGGTAAAACGAGCCAGGGCTTCATTGGCCTGCTGTACCTGCCAGGCATTGGTTGTATCGCCGGCAACAATGCGCGTATTAGAGGCCCACTCTGCTTCTGCAGAAGCATAATACAGCTGCTTAAATTCACGGGTATAGCTGTCTAAAAATCGCTGCGCACTGAGCTGAGCTTCATTTTCGGTGGTGGTGGTTTCTTTAGGGTTTTGCGTACACGCAAAAGCACCAAAGGCAAGAACCAGCAGAAAAAGATTCTTCATAAAAAATATGCGTAAGGAAGTTGAAGCTAATGTAAGGAAAACTCCTGAAACGTAGTACTGTTGCAACACTTAGCATGCTACGGCGTTAAATATCTACTTTTTGATCAGTGAGTTAAGGAATTTTTTAATATGGCTTTTGAATTACCAAAGCGTACCAAGACACAGCAGGGAACTGTGCGGACAGTGGGGTTTGAGCTGGAGTTCGGTAATGTGCCGATTGAACAGACGGTAGGCATCATCATTGCCTTGTATGGAGGAGAGGTTAAAAAGGAGCATCGTTTTTTGCAGCGCGTAGAAAACACAAGCCTAGGTGATTTTTCCATTGAAATAGATGCACGACTGTTAACGCAGAAGGCATACCTGAAGCCGCTGCAGAAGCTAAACATCGATATTAGCACTATTCAGATGGGTGATTCTACGCTGGAAACAGAGCTGGAAAAAATGCTGGAGGGGGTTGTGAGTACTGTAGTGCCCTATGAAATTGGCACCCCGCCGGTTCCCATCACAGAACTGCATCAGCTGGAACGGCTCCGGGAAAGCCTCTACAAGCATGAAGCAAAGGGTACCCGGGCTTTCCCCACCAATATTTTTGCCACGCACATTAATCCTGAGGTGCCCGATACAGAGGTAGCCACCCTGGTTGGGTATCTCAGGGCTTTTCTGCTGCTATACCCCTGGATGCTTCGTTCTACGGAAGTGGCCCTGTCCAGAAGGCTTTCGCCCTACATTAATCCATTTCCGCAGGCCTATGCAGACCTGATCCTTCATATGGGCTATAACCCCAACCTGGAGCAGCTTATGGAAGACTACCATGAGTTTAATCCCGACAGGAACCGCCCGCTGGATATGTATCCCCTATTTGCTTACCTGGACGAGGAAAAGGTAAGAAGCTTTGAAGATGTTGGCAAATTAACCAAACGTCCCACTTTCCATTACAGGCTGCCCAACAGCCAGATAGAAGAAGCAGATTGGTCACTTGAAAAGGTTTGGAACAACTGGGTTAAAATAGAGAACCTGGCCGCCGATAAAGACAAGTTGCGCAGCCTTGCCAGAGAATATTTGACGATGAAAAAAGATACGTTGATTGGCTTTGGCAATAAGTGGGCAAAACAAACTGAAAAATGGCTTTAAAAATATTTATTAACAGAAAAACACCTACAATTGGCATAACAGGACCAGATAAAGGCGGAGCAATGGCCTGGGCATTTACAGCCCTGGCCGTACGCCTGGCCGGGGGCAAACCCGTGCGTATTACACCATCCAGACCACGAACGGCAGACGGTCTGCAGGGGCTTATCATTGGCGGCGGAGCCGATGTGGATCCTGACGTCTACCAGCAGGAAAATGTACTGGAGGAGTATCTGAACAGGACCATCAAATATCCACGCAAGAATTTACTGGTGCGCCTGGGCCGTGTGGCCACCAAGGCTTACTATCCGTTCTTGTTTTTCATGCGGAAGCTCTTTAGCCGGTCAAAAGGCTTTACTTTAGATAAAGCACGTGATCATCTGGAATTTCAGTTGCTGGACCAGGCAGCAAAAAAAGCCCTGCCTATCCTGGGCATCTGCCGGGGATCACAGCTGCTCAATGTTTACTTTGGTGGAACCCTTCATCAGGATATCAGTAACTTTTATTGTGAACAGCCCAATCCATCCAGTGTTTTCCCGGTAAAGCGTGTTGTCATTGAGCGCAACAGCAAATTAGCCCGGGTAACCGGCGCCCATATTTTAAAGGTTAACGCACTGCACCATCAGGCGGTAAAAGACCCCGGCTATAATATCTCTATTGTGGCCAGAGAGAACAATGGGGTTGTGCAGGGCGTTGAGCATGTGGAAGCGCCCTTTGTGGTTGGGGTGCAGTGGCATCCGGAATATCTGCCCCAACGGCCGCAGCAGCGCCGGATCTTCCGGGCGCTGGTAGAGGAAGCCCGCCATGTGCATAGTCAGATTGAGCAGCCAGATATGCAGGAGGCACTGGCCAGGCCAATGTCCAGGGTTATGGAAGCATTAGAGGAACAGGAGCAGCAGACCCTGCGCTAATGAATGCACATGGGCATTTAATGGTTTAGCTGTAGTGCGGCTGTTGGTTTTTGTATATCTTTCTGCAGTCACAACAGTGTGCCTATGAAAATTAAATTTTTTTTGCCGGTTATGGCAGGCCTGGCAGCATGCACCCAATTTGGTATGGAATCAGCACAATCTCCTTCAGACAGAATCTTGTATCAAACTAAAGCCTTTTCTGTATACGGAGATCGGGTAACGCAGGGGTTATACGAGTCTGCCGTTTTAACCCCAACCTCCGTTATCTCTAATTACCAGAGCCCGGCCAATGACCGGCACAGTCGTGGCCTCTCCTTTAAGTTTAGCCTCAATGGCAAAGACAATGAATTGCCTGTAGAGGTGAATCACCTGGTAGTGCTTTTCCCCGAAGGTGGAAATGTGGTAAGTCCGGTGATCACCTTCGGCCAGACCTATACCGATACCACTACGGTGCAGCCAGAAGATTTTCTGGAGCCCAACACGCGTTTCCGCATCCGGTTGAACATGGGCCCCGTCCTGCAGTCATTTGCCGAAAAAGGATATTATGAAGATTATGCCGGCAACAGGATCTACAAAGACGATTTTAGAGGAGTTTATGTAGCCGGTGGGTCAGAGCCACTAACCTGGGACTTTGAGAACCTGCCCTCCAGTGAAGGTATGCAATTAACCTATCAGGATGTCGATGGAATTTACGAAACCACCATTACCCTGAACCAGTTCAACCCAGAGAATTTTACAGCAAACCGCTGGGAGCTAAAGGAAGATATATCCAAATACCCTCAGCTTACATCCGGCCTGCCCCTGATCGATGCATTGTATAACCTTTCGCTTGAGGAGCTGAAACTGGATGTAAGGCCGGACAATACATTTATGGCCGGTGAAAAGTGGAATGGTGTCTGGACGCGCGACATAAGCTACAGCATTGTGCTGTCGCTGGCAGCTATTGAGCCCCAAATCTCCAAGAATAGTCTGATGGCTAAGGTGCAGAACGGCCGCATTATACAGGATACCGGAACAGGAGGCTCCTGGCCGGTTTCTTCTGATAGAATTACCTGGGCGCTTGCTGCCTGGGAGATCTATGCGGTTACGGGCGACAAGGAGTGGCTACAAACGGCATATGCCATCATTAAAAAGTCTGTGGAAGAAGACCTTTATACGGTCTACAACCAGCAAACAGGCTTATTTAAGGGAGAATCAAGTTTTCTTGACTGGCGCAGGCAGAGTTACCCGCGCTGGATGGGACCCGTAGGTATTTATATCAGCGAAAACCTGGGCACCAACGCAGCACATTATGAGACATACCAGATCCTGACCCGCATGGGCAATCTGCTGGGAGAGCCAACAGATCGCTGGCAGGAAATTGCCCAGGGTGTAAAAAAAGGAATGAATGAACACCTATGGCAGGCAGACCGGGGTTTCTATGGACAGTATTTGTATGGAACGTCTTCGTTGCTGCTTTCTCCACGGGCTGAAGCATTGGGTGAAGCGCTTTGTGTACTGTATGGCATTGCCGATGAGCAGCAGGCTGCTACAATTGTGCGTAAAACTCCGGTAACTAAATTCGGTATTACCTCCATCTACCCGCAGATTCCCGATGTGCCCCCTTATCATAACCAGGGCATATGGCCTTTTGTGCAGGCTTACTGGAACTGGGCAGCAGCCCGGGTAGGCAATGAAGCGGCACTGGCGCATGGGCTGGGCGCCTTGTACCGGCAGGCAGGACTTTTTCTTACAAATAAAGAGAACTTTGTCGCCAATAGCGGTGATTTCAAGGGTACCGAAATAAACTCAGACCGACAGCTCTGGAGTGTAGCGGGTAACCTGGCCATGGTTTACCGGGTCTTTTTTGGGATGCACTTCGAAGAAAACGGCATACGCCTGGTGCCTGCAGTGCCTGAAGCCTATGCAGATGCTCGCAAGCTGCAGGGTTATCGGTATCGCAATGCAGTGCTCAATCTTGAAATAAGTGGTTGGGGCTCCGAGATTGCCGAAGTACTGCTGGATGGCAAGCGCCTGCAGGAGCCGCTGATTCCCGCTACTTTAGAGGGTGAGCACCACGTAGAGATACAGCTTGCAAACACCGGATTTAAAGACGATTCATTTGCGCTTGTACAAAACCATACTTCCCTGCCCTCACCCGAGGTGCAGTTTAACGATAGCAACCTGAGCTGGCAGTCTGTTCCGGGAGCGGTTTCTTATCAGGTCTGGCGAAATGGTAACCTAATTGAAACCCAGGAAGGTACGCAATACCAGGTAGAAGGTGCTGGAGCCTATACAGAGTATGGAGTTGCGGCCGTG
The DNA here is from genome assembly GCA_030147305.1 of Cesiribacter sp. Classification (GTDB taxonomy): domain Bacteria; phylum Bacteroidota; class Bacteroidia; order Cytophagales; family Cyclobacteriaceae; genus Cesiribacter. Next base: position 27,856 of record JASLAE010000002.1, on the reverse strand, counting down.
GATTCTGCTGGCTGGCCTTCGTTTATCAGCGAACCTGTTAAGGTGGTATCACACGCAAATCAACTGGTACTGGAGGCAGAGCAGGTAGCATCTAACGCGCAATTATCTTATGCAGGTTTTAGCGGTAAAGGGTTTGTAGAACTTAGCAAAAATGCCAACACAGCGCTAAGTTTCACAGTACAGGTGCCAGCGGCAGGCGAATATCTGCTGGATGTTCGCTACAGCAATGGCAGTGGCCCTGTTAATACGGACAACAAAGCGGCTATTCGCAGCCTGTTTGTGGGCGATGCTTATGCAGGACCCATTGTAATGCCTCAGCTGGGTAGTGATGAATGGTCTAACTGGGGTTTCAGTAACCCGGTTCGGGTGCAGTTAGCCCAGGGAGAAAACCGCCTGCAGCTGCGCTTTATGCCCTGGAATGAAAATATGAATGTGGAGGTAAATACTGCAATGCTGGATTACATAAGATTAAGCAAGCTATAAGCTGCAGCATTTCTGGATAATTAACATAAAAGCCGGCCATTTTTAAGCCGGCTTTTATTTTATTTCCCAACCGGGCTGGTGCTTTGTTCCTTTAACCAGGCCTGAAGCTGTGCAATCACATTTTGTACACAGCTTATAAAACTTTCTGCAAGCTGCCTGCCGTCGGCTGATTGTAATTGAGACAGTTCTATCAGTTCCAGCTTTCGCACCGGTTGTTGCTGGCTTTTGATATCAAATAAATCGATGCTGGGCTTAAGTTTATGAGCGATATCCCGTACCGCAGTAACATCTTGTTTTTCCAGCTTGAATTGTAGCAGGGCTAATTGTTCAGTACATGTTTTTATAAACAGATTAACCATGCGCTCTACAAAGATGGTATTGCCATTGGTTTGCTGATAAAGCTTTTGAAGGCTGTACAGCTGTTCTCCATGATGCTTGCCCTGCTGTTGATCTGACACCTTTTTTGCAGGTAATGCGCTTTTAACCTGCGGTACATACCGCAGCACCTTTTGGTATAGATCTTCGGGTTCAAAGGGTTTGCTGATGTAATCATTCATGCCAGCTGCCAATACTTTATTGCGGATGCCGGGCAGGGCATTGGCAGTGAGCGCTATGATGGGCAGTTCTTTAAGCCCCAGCTTATTGCGGATCTGGTGCGTAGTTTCTATGCCATCCATCTCGGGCATGTGCAGGTCCATTAATACCAGGTCATAGCTTTTTTCGCGTACCCTTGCCAGGGCCTGCAGACCGTTTTCGGCCACATCTGGCTTAATGCCCCAGATCTCAAAGAACTGTACCAGTACCAGCATGTTCAGTGGATTATCCTCTACCAGCAGCAGGGCAGCATTTTGCAGGTCCTGAAGCTTTGATGAAGGGTCATCTTCCCGGGTGTTAGCCAACACTTGTTGCTGAACAGGCACAAAGCTTAATTTAAAGCTGAATTCACTTCCCTTCCCGATTGTACTGCTTACCTCAATTTTGCTGCCCAGCAGATCCAGCAGGCGTTTAACAATGGAAAGCCCCAGACCGGTGCCCCCATACTGGTGATGACTGTTTTGATGTACCTGGGTAAATGCTTCAAAAATACTCGCCTGTGCCTCTTTAGAAATGCCTATACCAGTATCGGAAACAACAAATTCAAACCCGATACGGTCCTGGTGCTGCTCAAGTACTTTTACAGAAAGTTTTACCCGGCCCTCGTGGGTAAATTTTACAGCATTGTCCAGCAGGTTGTTCAGAATCTGGGTAAGGCGGGTGGAATCTCCTATAACCTGGGCTGGAATAGCTTCGTCAAGCACCAGCTGCAGGGCAATGCTTTTTTCTTCTGCTTTAAGACTTAGCGATTTCTGCAGGCCAAGGCATAACTTTTTAAGATCGAACTGATTCTTTTCAATCGTGATCTTGCCTGATTCTATTTTGTTAAAGTCGAGGATATCGTTGATGAGCGAAAGAAGGTTTTCTCCTGAGAACTTAAGCATGCGCAGGTTTTCCTCCTGATCGGCCCGTGGCTGCCGGCGCAGGAGCAGGTGAGAAATGCCCAGCATGGCATTAAGCGGGGTTCGGATCTCATGGCTCATCACTGATAAAAACTGGGCTTTTATCAGCGAAGCTTTTTCAGCTTCTTCTTTTGCATTGATTAACTTCTCCTGTGTTAGCTGCTGTTCGGTAACGTCGGTAAGGGTACCGCTAATGCCTTCTACTTCGCCCCATTTACCTTCCAGTAAGCGGGCAAATATTTCTACGTAGCGTATGCCTCCTTCTTTTGCCTGGATTCGGATTATCTGCCGGCAAAAGTCTGTGCTATGGTCAAGTAATAGTTTCTCCAGGGAGTAAAACTCTGGTAAATCTTCTGGTGCAATGTAACAGTCCAGACCTTTGCCAAGGCTTTCTTCCTGTGTATAGCCAGTTATTTCCTGCCAGACCGGGTTTAAGAAGGTAAGCTTGTTTTGCCTGTCTGTCTGAAATATAATTTCTGTGAGGTTATCTACCAGGGTGCGGTATTTCTCTTCACTTCTCAGTACTTTATATTCTGCCTGCTGTCTTTCAAAAATGTTGCTCAGCAGGTTGGTAAAGGTTTTTAATAACTCCACATCGGCAGACTCCCACTGGCGATGCTGTTCACAATCATCAAATCCTATAAACCCTTTCAGCTCATCCTGTACAAAAAAAGGCATAATCATCAGGGATTTTACGTCCTCCCTTTTCAGCACTTGCCGCAGGGCCGGATAGAAGTTGCTCTGGTCGAGCGTAATCGTGCCATGTTTTTTTAAGGATTTATGAAAGGGCTGAAGCGAAGAGTAAGGCACATTCTGTAACTCATCAATCAGGGCATGGGTGCCGTTTTTACACCATTCAAAAGTATTGGAGGCAAAAACATTGTCTGAAGAATTTTCGAACACATACACCCTTGATACGTCGGAGTGCCTGCCAATCATTTCAATAGCTTTTTGGATTGGCTCTTCAAAGTCTTCGGATACAGAATTAAAGAGCAATGATACCCTGGAGAGTATTTTCATCTGATCCAGGCTATTGATAAGCTTGCGTTCAGCAGTGATACGTTGTGTAATATCCGTGTTGGCACCTACCAGCCTTATTTTATCGCCGTTCTTGCTGTGTAGCACAATGCAGCGCGCCATCATGTTGCGCCAGTTGCCATCGCGGTGCTTCATCCTGAACTCGTAGCTTAGCTTGAGGCCGGAATCAGGCGGAGAGTTTTCTATCAGGTCCATGAGGCGGACCAGATCTTCGGGATGAATAAAGCGGGAAAAGGTATCCCAGTTGTTTCCCAGCTCGTTGTCATCATAGCCCAGCAGCGATTTCCATTGAGGAGACAGGTAAACAGTGCCACTCACAAGATCCCAGTCCCACAAGCCATCGTTCATGCCCTGCAGAGCAAGCTGAAAGCGTTCTTCACTTTCGCGCAGCATGGCTTCTGTGCGGCGCAGTTCAGTCACATCCAGCGAGGTGCCATAAATGCGTGTTGGCTCACCATCTTCACCACATTCTGCTTTTACGGTAGTAAAGAGGTGTCTTATGCTGCCATCGGGCCGCAGGATGCGTTGCTCAAACTGTGCATAGCCATCTATAAGTGCTTTGCTGATGCCGTTTTGGGCAATGGTTAAATCATCCTTATGAATAAATTGAAAGAAATCGCCACCGGCAGGGGCTTTCTCGCTAAAGGGGAGCCCGAACTGGCGGTAAAGTTGTGGAGACCAGTTAAAGGTGGTGTCCAGCATGTTAAATTCCCATCGGCCCAGGTTGCCAAGCTCCTGAGCCTCCAGTAATGCTTCCTGGCTTTTGCGGATCTTCTCCTCAGACTTTTTTTGCTGGGTAATATCACGCGCCATGATGTTAACATACCCATAGCGCTCTACTGCATTGAACTGTACAGACCAGCAACAGTCTTTAAAAGTAAATTCGCTACTGTGTGAGCTGTGATCAACAATTGCCTGATCGATTTCGTCCTGAAAGATAGCAGGGTAGTAATCGCCCTCCTGCAGTTGAAGGTAAGGCAGCCAGTGTTTTTTATAGGCAGGGTTGGTATAGGTTATAATACCGAAGCGGCTGATGCGCATAACCGGATCGGGAATTTCTTCGGGCATGCGGGCCAGTAGCTGCGCTTCTTCTGTGCGGTCTTTTACCTGCTGCTCTAATTCTTTATTTAGCTTTATCAGCGCCTTGTTAGAAGCATAGAGCTCTGTAGACTTTAATTCTACTATCCTTTCGGCTTCTTTACGGGCCTGCCGCTCTCTTTCCAGGGCCTTTTTTAACTGCTCCAGCTCTGTCATCCTCCTGTCCTCCTGATTATAAAAAGTATCCTGCTGCCATCTGCCGAAAGCTTGTTTTGTTCAATCTTTACCTTTTCGCCATAATGATCGGCATTGCCTGTAACCCAACCTGTTGTTAGATCGCCAAGCCTGTTTGGCGAAGTGTATAAAAACTCAATAGTATCTTTATCGATAAGTTTTGCCGCAAAAGTCGGTAGCGTTGCATTAGGGTAAAGGGTGGCTACTCTTGCTTCTGTTAGTTCATTTAGCCGCAATAGAAAGGTGAAAAAGTCTTTTACTTCTGTATAAAAACCCGGATTTCTTTCACTATGCATCTGGGCCATATAGTAACCAAGGGTATAGAGCCATTCCTTTTCGCTACCGCCAAATTCCTGTATCAGACTTTCTAATAGCAGCTCCAGTTCGGTGCGGCTATAATAGCCTACCCTGGTAAAAGCACCTCCATTTTTAAGATTGGCCCTGTCAATGATTTTCTGGGTAGTGGCTATCCCATAGCGGCTCTCCAGCATCTCAATTAAATCTGTAAACACGGAGCCCATCATAATATTCTCGGTATCGGGTGTGTAAAATTCTTGGCTTTTACTAAACCACCTGTTACAGCTGATTTTCCTGTAGCAGGCGATAAATGGTAGACTTGCCCACATCCAGTTTTTTTGCAACCATTAATACATTCTGATCATAGCGGTCCAGGTAGCGGCGTATGATGCGGTTGGTGTACTCGCGGAGGGTAAGATCATCTGTTAACAGGGCATCCAGGGGCGATGTATGCGAAAGCTGAATGTGCTCACTGGCTATGGTATTGTCGTCCGTCATCACACAGGCCAGTTCTATAACCGCTTTTAACTCCCGAACATTGCCCGGCCAGCCATAAGCCATTAATTTCTTTTGAGAATCGGCGCTAAGATTAAAAATTTCCAGGTGATTGTCCTGGCAGTACGATTTAATGAAATGTTTCGCAAGTACTAAAATATCTGTCTGGCGCTCCCGCAAGGGCGGAAGCTGTATGGGTAAACCGAGCAGCCGGTAATAAAGGTCCTCCCTAAAACGGCCAGCCTTTACTTCATCGGCCAGGTTTTTATGTGTGGCTACAATCAGGCGAACATCTACTGATACAGGCTTATTGCTACCCACACGCTTGATTTCCATCTCCTGCAAAGCCCGCAGCAGCTTTGCCTGCATAGCCATGTCCATATCGGCTACTTCATCCAGGAACAAGCTGCCACCGTGGGCTTCTTCAAACAAGCCAATTCTGCGGGCATCTGCGCCGGTAAAAGAGCCTTTTTCATGACCAAAAAGCTCACTCTCGATTAACTCTTTTGGAATGGCAGAAATGTTAACGGCTACGAATGGTTTATTCCTGCGGGGTGAGTTATAATGAATTGCTTTGGCTGCCAGCTCTTTACCCGTGCCGGTTTCACCAGTGATGGAAACCGTAATTTTGCTTTTCGCAGCTTTTTCTATGATGGCAAAGGTTTCTTTGATGGCAGGGCTATTGCCCACAATGGAGCTGTCAATGCTGTACTTGCGGCCAACCTCTTCCTGCAGGTGGTGGATGGTCTTTTGCAGCCCTTCCTGATGGCGGATGTTGGTAAGGCTAATCCAGAGCCGGTCCCGGGTATCATTGTCTTTAACAATGTAATCGGTAGCACCCAATTTAAGCAGGCTTATGGCCGTTTGAATGTCCTCCTGACCTGATATAATAACTACCTTGATTTCTGGGTTAGCAAGCTTGATTTTTTTTAGTACTTCTTCACCTTTCAGATCCGGAAGTGAATAATCAAGACAAACAACAGCAGGATTCAGATAGAGGTGACTTAAACATTCCCGTCCGGTCTCAAAACGTTGCACCTGGTCTTCTGCATTTTGAGATAGGTGGTAGGCCAGCAATTCAGCATATAAGGGATCGTCCTCTACAATGAATATTCGCATGTCCAAATATACGAATAATTCCAGATTTGGGAAAATTGCAGGTTTTCAGTTATAATGCCTGGATGTATTAAAAATGGTTGTTATGAGCATAAAGCAACATTTTCAATCCTGCTGATCCTGTTATCAATTGTTAGTTGATAGCATTGCTTGTATGCTGCATAATGCTTCAGCTATTACCTGTTTGAGAAAAATTAACTCCTCGTCAATGCTGAAACTGCCTGTATGGGGAGAGATGCGCCAATATTAAAATTTAGATATATGAAGATCGATCTGGTATTTCAGCTACAGCTGGATTGGTTTAATCACCTCAGACTTTTCTTTCAATAAGAAATCATAATTCAGGGGCTTAAAAAATGCGTCAAAGGCTTGTGTAAGTGTGTATTATGTTTTAAATTTAATACAAGAGATGATTGGAGACGGTTAGGCCGTTGGAGAGGAGTCCGCAACCTGTTGGCACCTACTCACCAATTTACCAAGAGCTGCTTTAGGCGGCTCTTGGTATGTTATAGCAGGTTGGGTAAAGATTCGAAAAGATGGCTTTCCAGCTCACCTGCTTCTTCTTTTTCCTTGTACCGAATCAGGGCGCATTCTTTCTGCTTAGCCTCCAGCATTACATCTATTGTCAGTCCGTAATCGGGTATTTCATGCTCAATGAATTCGGCATGTGCCCGCAGCAATTTTTTATCGGTGAGTGATTTGGGCTCAGAATAATGCACAACCGGCACTATATCCGCTGGCCAGGTGCTGCTGGCCATATGCATGGCTTCGGCCTCCGCAATTCCACCACTATGGCAGTAATGGTGGTGAAAATCAAATACCAGCGGAATTCCAAGCTTTTTGTAAATGCCAGCATATAAATCTCCGGTATGGAACATGCTGGCCTTATCGTCATTTTCTACTGTAAGTCTTTTTTTTGTGCCCTCAGCCAGTCTCGCAAAGTTTCTGCAAAAATTATCCAGGGCCTCGTCTTTGCGGCCCTGCAGCGTGGTGCCCAGGTGGATGTTAATCTTATTAAAGGGGCTTCTGCTCAACTCCATCAGGTCCATGATCTGGCTGTGCTGGTCCAGTTCCTTAATGGTTTTATTGACCACATGCTCATTTTCAGAGGCAAGCACATTAAAAGGCCCAGGATGATAGGTCAGGCGCTGATCGTAGCCCTTCGCCAGGCTACCTATTTTTTTTAACAGGCTGTTGATTTGGTCAAATTGCGGGAGCATTGCTATTTCATATTCACTCATCCAGGGAAACATATCACTGCTCAGGCGGTAAAAACGAATGTTGTGCTCGTGATTCCAGGCAATAACGGCTGCCAGATCCTGCAGGTTTTGAAGAATAAGCTCCCCGGCATAGGCCGGGCCACGCTCTAAAAAAGTTTTGCGGATCATGCCGCGGTTTACAGAAAAATTTTTGCCCGAAAGGGTCTGGTTAAGGCAGGCGTAGCCAATTCTGTTGATCATATATATTGATAATGAAGGCTTTAAGTATGACGTAAGGTTTTAGTGAAAAAATAACAGAAAATTTCGGTCATGACGCAACCTTTCCGTCGCAAAGTCAGTATAATTGATTGTGTTTGATAATTGCCTGACTAGGCGGGCGAGAATCGAAGATATTTTTTAAGCTTAACCAATTTTTTTAACGTTAGTTATTTGCTTTATTTTTTAGACGTTATTTTTTCGACGAAAGCATTAAATTTTTAGAACTTATAAAGATGTGTTTAGTAGTGTGCGTTGGTTACTAAATACAAAGCTTTTTTTAGACTTTAAGCCTCTCTCCCCTCGGGTTAGAGGCTTTTTTTATGTCCGTAAGTTTCTTTCAATGTTCTGTCACCAGGAGCAGTTCCTGTTCATTTTAGTGAATAATAAAACTTTTAAAAGTCTCTGCAGAAGAAGGGCTGCTTATAAAAACCATTGCTGCTAAGCTGTGTTTAGAGGGTACAAACAACCTGAATGTACTTATGAAAAGACACATGGAACGTACCGTTGGCAAGCATGACACGCTAGCCATGGCACTCAAGAAAATATCTTATGGTTTCTACATTCTCACCACGGTAAAAAAAGGAGAGGAACTGAGCCAGCGCAAAGAAGATTACTATGCTGCAGGATTGGTTAGCTGGGTTACCCAATGCTCTTTAGATCCACCAATGGTAGCAGTTGCCGTGCAAAAAACAGGCGACCTTAACGAAACCATTTCTAAAAGCCGCGTTTTTGCACTGAACATCCTGGGTAAAGCAGATTTGCCCATGATCAGCCCATTTGCAAAAAAAACAGTGGTAGAGCCTGGCAGACTAAACGGCTATGCGTTTGAGGCGGGAGAAAAAACAGGTGTTCCGGTTTTTAAGTCAGTGCCTGCTTACATTGAGTGTGCTGTAAAAGAAATTATTCACACAGAGGCAGATCACGTGATGATCATTGGCGAAGTTGTAAATGCAGTGGTCATCAGCCCCGATGCTGAACCACTTACCGAATGGGAAACCGAGTATCATTACGGGGGCTAATGCCCCCTTATTGATTCGCCCGGCCCAGGTAACGCTGCAGCAGGCGGTCCAATCCTATCAGCAGCATAACAGCTGCAGCAAGCACGGACAGTGTTGGTAACCAGGCAGTACTGCCGCCCAGCGTGCTTAAACTGCCCGAAAGCCAGTTTACCATGTTTTGCTGCCACGGAGTCAGGGACTGGGTGCTGCCACCAAGGTTATTGAACAGGATGGCCATTGCAACTATAATGCCCGTGAGCATGCTCACTACTTTAAGCGAAAGCAGTGGTTTTTTAAGTGCCTCAGGCAAAGGAGTGTATTGAGGCAGATTATGCATGATGAAATCTGAGAAGCCCTCCGGGGCTTCTTTTTTGCTTTCCTGCCAAAAGCGGCGGAGCATATCATCTTCGGGAAGCTCGTTTTGCTTATTCATAAGGCTTCTTTTGCTTCTTGATTCAGGATAGAACTTAAAATGTTGTAAAGCTTTTTGCGCGCCCTGTGCATCCGTACTTTAACGGTGTTTTTATCCAGGCCGCTAATTTCGGCTGTTTCATCCATAGAAACTTCTTCCAGGTAATACAGGGAGAGCAGCAGGCGGTCGTTTTCCTCCAGCTGCGCCAGGGCCAGGTGCAGGTAGCGGCTTCTTTCGTTCTGACTCATGGTGCCAGGCATATTATCGCCGGTTTGCTCGTCGGAGGCAAAGTGGCGGGCTTCTTCCAGGGGAGCAGCACGCTTTTTCCGGCGGGTTCTGGCAATGGCCATGTTGGAGGCAATGCGGTAGAGCCAGGTAGAAAACTTGCTTTCTTCTCTAAAGGTGCCCAGTGCCTGGTATGCTTTGATAAACGTTTCCTGGGCTGCATCCTTGGCTTCATCTTCATCCAGTAATACCTTGAAGCAAAGATTATAGACCATATCCTGGTATCGTTCTACCAGCGCACGGTATGCTTCGGTCTTTCCGGACCGCACCATCTTTATAAGAAGATCGTCTGTCATCTGTCAAATCTTAGATGCAGCAGTTTAAGCGCTGGTTACAGAAAAGATACAAATTAATTTTCTAGTGTAATAATCAAGCATAGCGCTCAGGTATAAATAAGTAAAAGCTAGTGGCTGGCCTGTAGGGAAGCTACGTGGATGAGCGTGGTGGGGTACTTATGTGAACTGATCTGTTCGCTGGTAACGTAGTAAGATTGTATGCATCATTTCTTCGATGGTTTCTGCCGGACAGATGGCTTCTGCATGGTTGGGCTTCAAGGCTGAATGCTAAATTGATAAAGGCTGTAAACTTTATATGATTAGGCGCCATCGGTGGAGACGCCAACAGCCAAAGCAAAATAATTTTTTAACAGGCTGTAACCAGGTATATTGCTTGTGCATCAAATGGGCAAATAATACAAAATAAGAAATCATGGATTCTCCTTTTTTAGTCCCTATCGTCCTATTTATTGCCATTGCAGTAGTACTCTATATATTCATTCAGGCCCGCCATAGAGAGCGCATGGCTATGATCGAGAAAGGCTATGATGCAAGCCTGTTACAGGCGGATATACGGAACCGTACCGGCAAGTTCGGCGCCCTTAAAGTTGGCATAGCCTCTATTGGCGTAGGGTTAGGCTTTCTGGTTGGTAGCATATTGGAAGCCACAACAACCATAGACGATGATGTTGCCTATTTCTCCATGATAGCCCTTTTTGGGGGCATTGGACTGATTATTTACTATCTGCTGGTACGGGATAAAGACTAGAATCGGAAATATATCTTTTCTCTAATTTCAAACATTCGGGCAGGCAAACTGATTTTATCAGATGCCTGCCCGACTTTTTTATGAAGCAACCGATTATTCTGGCTTTAGACGACGACGAACAAGTGCTGCATGCTGTCGTGCGCGATATGCGCAAGCAATACGGTAAAGAGTATCGTATCATGAGCACAACCTCTGCAAAAGAAGCCCTGGAGGCCCTTGAGGAAATTAAGCAAAAGGGTAATACTGTAGCCCTGTTTGTGGTAGACCAGCGCATGCCGGAAATGATGGGCGTAGACTTTTTAAAGCAGGCACTCCAGGAATTCCCTGAGGCAAAGCGCGTGCTTTTAACTGCCTATTCTGATACGGAGGCCGCTGTGAGGGCCATTAATGAAGTACGCCTCGACTATTATTTTGTAAAGCCCTGGGACCCGCCGGAGGAGAAGCTTTACCCGGTACTGAATGATCTGCTGGATGACTGGCAAACTGGCTACCAGGCACCCTATAGCGGCATTCGTATTGTGGGCTTTAATTTTTCGCCCAAATCACACCAGGTAAAAGATTTTCTGGCTGGCAATTTGGTGCCCTATAAATGGATAGATGCAAATAGCAGCGCCGAGGGAGAAAAGCTTATGAAGCAGCATAACTGTACCCTAAAAAAACTGCCGCTACTGGTTTTTGAAGATGGCGCAGCGCTTTGCAATCCCGAAATTAAAGAAGTGGCAGCCAAAATTGGCCTTCAGCAGCAGGCCACTTCAAACTTTTATGATGTGATCATCGTTGGCGCAGGCCCTGCAGGCTTGGCAGCATCAGTTTATGGGGCCTCCGAGGGACTGCGTACCCTGCTCATAGAGAAACGAGCACCCGGTGGACAGGCAGGTACCAGCAGTCGCATAGAAAATTACCTGGGTTTCCCCAATGGTTTGAGTGGCTCTGAATTAACCCGCCGCGCCGTTACCCAGGCTGCACGTTTTGGTACAGAAGTGCTGGCGCCACAGGAGGTAAAAGAAATAAAGGTACAGGATGGCGGGTATAAGGTGCTTACACTTGCCGACGGTTCAGAGGTTAAAACACGCGCCATCATCATTACCACAGGAGTAGATTACAGAAGACTTGAAAAAGACGGCCTTGAAAATTTTAACGGTGCAGGGGTCTACTATGGTGCTGCAACCACCGAGGGCCGTACCTGTTCTGAGCATAGAGTATTTGTAGTGGGTGGTGGTAATTCTGCAGGCCAGGGAGCGGTTTATCTCTCCCAATATGCCAGCGAGGTAGTTATTCTTACCCGTGAAAGTTCGCTGGAAGATACCATGTCTCATTACCTGATAGATCAGCTGGAGGACCTGGAGAATGTAAAGGTATGGCCGTATACAGAAGTAGAAGCCGCTATGGGAGAAGGCAAGCTGGAGAAGTTACAGCTACGTAATAACCAGAGTGGCGAAGTGCGCGAAGAAGCCGTTGGCGCCCTGTTTATTTTCATCGGGGCCAAGCCCTATACAGACTGGTTGCCGCTCAACATCTTAAAAGATGATAATGGCTATATAGAAACGGGACCGGATCTGAAACGCCGCAAAGATTTTAATAAGTTTTGGAAGGCTAAGCGCGATCCCTACCTCTTGGAAACCTGCAGTTCTGGCATTTTTGCGGCCGGCGATGTTCGCTCTGGTGCCATGAACCGGATAGCTTCTGCCGTAGGCGAAGGTGCCATGGCCATCAAATTTGTACACCAGTATTTAAGCGAACATTAAGGCATCAGTACCAAGTTGGCCCGGTTTTCGTTAGTCTCTTAATCAGCACTTCGGCATTGGGATATCTTCCCATGCTCAGCACTAATATTGCAGAAGGCGCTCGTCTATATCCAGATTTAAAAATAATATTACCGATCATGAAAAAAATCATGTTGTGTATAATGCTGTGCCTTTTTAGTTTATGCACAGTGCAGGCACAGGTGGGGCAAACTTTTCCCAACCTGAAAGCAGAAACCATACAAGGGAAGAAAATACAATTGCCTGCTGCCGGAAAAGGTAAATTCACACTGCTGGGGCTTGCTTTTTCTAATAAGAGCGACCAGGCGCTGCAGAGCTGGTTTGAGCCTGTATATACACGATTTATGGCCGACAGGAGCAACGCTGGCCTTTTTGCCGATTTTGCCTACGATGTGAATGTCTATTTTGTGCCCATGTTTACCGGCGCTAACAAAGTGGCAGCGGGTCCTGCCCGACAGAAAATGCTCAAAGGGCTGGATGCCGAACTCCATAAGCATGTCTTGCTCTATGTTGGCGAATTAGAACCATACCAGCAGCAGCTGGGGATGCAACAGAAGGACGAACCTTATTTCTTTGTGCTAGATGAACAGGGCCAAATTGTGTATGCTACTTCCGGTTCTTACTCAGAACAAAAAATGGACGAAGTAGAAGAAATTCTTAGCGAGGAAGAGTAGATATTTGGATGAATTCTTAAGAATTCGTGTTTAGCAACTATTCATCAAAGGTAGATCATGAAAAAAGTAGTGTTAAGTATTGCCGTATCTCTGCTCAGCATTGTGGCTGTAAATGCACAGGTAGGCCAGACCTTCCCGGAGCTGAAAGGCGAAACGGTGGAAGGTAAAAAGTTGCAGCTGCCGGAAGGGGTAAATGGAAAATACACCCTGTTGGGCCTGGCCTTTTCCAAAAAGAGCGATGATGCCCTGCAAACCTGGTTTAAGCCGGTGTTTAGCAGCTTTGTACAGGATGCAAGCAGTGCAGGCTTATTTTCTGACTTTGCCTATGATGTGAATGTTTATTTTGTACCCATGTTTACCGGCGCAAACAAAGTAGCTGCCGGGCCCGCCCGTAAAAAGATGCTGAAAAATGTAGATGCCGAGCTGCATCCACATGTCTTGTTTTATATAGGAGAAATAGCACAGTATCGCGATCAGTTAGGGTTAAAGGAAAAAGACCAGCCCTACTTTTTTGTGTTAGATGCGGAGGGTAAAATAGTATATGCCACTTCGGGCGCATATTCTGATAAGAAGATGCAGGAAGTAGAAGAGATACTAAGTAGTGAAGATTAACAAATAACAGTTTAAATAATTTAGAGGTGTTTAGTTTAAGTGGAGAAAGGAAGATGAAGGAAGGAATGGTTAAACTCTTGTTCATGGGTGTGCTGCTGCTCATGGGCTTTGCGGCGCAGGCCCAGCACCCGATAGACCCAAAAAAGTTTGATGCGGCGCTGCTTGAAAAGCTGATCCTGGAGCGTGTAGACAGCTTGCGCAAAGCGCATAAGAAACCTGTTTTTGCTAAAGATGATATTTTACATAAAGCAGCGGCAGATCATGCAGCTTTTCTCGCAAAGACTGGTACCCTTACCCATTTTCAGGCTAAAGGCAAGCGGCATAACCCACAAGACAGGGTTGTTTATTATGGTGGGAAAGGTTATTACGCTGGAGAGAACGCTGCAGAACATCCTGTTTTGGTGTTACTTCATAAAATCAAAGGGCAGCGCTTCAATAAGGTTACTACCTATGAGCAATCTGCAGAATTGTTTGTGCTACAGTGGGCAACTTCCAAGCCGCATATGGAGAACCTGATGAAGGAATATGATGTGACCGGCCTGGCCGTATCCCTCGATAAAAAGAGCGGCCGCATCTATGCAGTGCAGGTATTTTCGCCAAAGCCAGAACTGCAGTAATAAATAGTTCGATAAAATTTGAGTAATAATAAAAATCCCCTGCAACATATAAGCTGCAGGGGATTTTTATTATTATCGTGTTAAGTTGAGTTAGATTGAAAATTTAGCGAAAACAATATATGTTAAAAAAGAAAAAGCTATACTTCCTGCCAAAGGCGTTCAGTATAGCTTTCCTCTCTCTCCTCAACCAAAGATTTTTATATCCCTTGATCTAGTAGTATTAACGCAAAGCTGTGATAGAGGTTCCTCTAAGAGGAAAAAAAAATTAAAAATATTCTTCCTATCCTTTTCATATCCAAACCGTTAAGAATTACATTGCATTATTCTGCTATTAATATGATAAGCAAACCTTATAAAATATTTGCTACCAGTTCTGCCGCACATTTAGGGCGTGCCATTGCCCGGGAATTAGGTCAGCCTTTGGGTGATTTCCATTCAGAGACTTTTTCCGATGGTGAAAAGTTTGTGAGCTTCGGGGAAAGCATTCGGGGTAGGCTGGTATTTATTGTAGCGCAGATTAACATGCCTTATGATAATCTTTTTGAGCTATTCCTCGCCATTGATGCTGCACGCAGGGCCTCGGCAGATCAGGTAATTGCCGTATTGCCTTATTTGCCTCATAGCAGGCAGGAACGCAAAGGAAATATGCGCACTGCCATTGCCTCCCGCCTGGTTGCCGACCTGATGCAACAATCCGGTGCAGACAGGATCATTACACTTGATTTACATACAGGTTCTATTGAAGGATTTTTCAAGATTCCGGTAGACCACCTGTTCATGAGCCAGATTTATATCCGGCATATCGAGTCGCTGGGCCTGCCAAACCTCTGCCTTTGCAGCCCCGACTTTGGTGGACTCAAGCGTATTAAGCTTTACAAGCAGGAGCTTGATTGCGATATGGCAGTTATCCATAAAGAGAGACTGAAGCCCAACCAGGTGAGCCACATGGAAATAATTGGCGATGTGTCCGGTAAACATGTGGTGCTTATTGATGACCTGATCGATACAGCCGGCACCATCTGCACCGCTGCAGATCTGCTCATGGAGCAGGGCGCTGCATCTGTAAGGGCTTACTGTACCCATGGCATCTTTAGCGGCAGCGCCCTTAAACGCATAGAGGATTCTGCCTTAGAAAAAGTGTATGTAAGCGATTCTGTCAACTACATTCAACAGGATGGCAAGCTGGAGGTAGTAAGCTGCAGCACACTGGTAGCCGAAGTTATTCGTCGCCTGCTGGAGAACGGCAGCCTTATGGAGATTGCCAGCCACGGTATTTAAGTAAGACCACAAGGGTTGTGGGAGGACGTTAAATGGCAAAACAAGGAAGAGCTCGGGAAGCGGCGACAGGGAAAAGCTTTTGCAGTCCCTGGTGCTTATTCTTTTCCTAATATCCTTTGCAGGTAAGCCTGGAAATAAGTTTTGTCGGGTCTCCAGCTAAATTCATGTTGTGTAATCAGAACCTCCTGCTCCCTGGGTTCCAGTACATAAATAAATACAAACTGCCCGTTGCCATCCTGCCATCCGTTAAACTGGCCAAACCGCATATCACTGATCAGCAGGCGGGCACTATTACTTGTGTCTTTTTCTACAGTATAATAGCCCTTGGTTACGTAAAGCAGTTGCTGTACCTTTTTATAGCTCAGGTATGGCTGCACGAGGCTTTGTTGTTTGGGCTTAAAAGTGTAAGCTACGGTTTTGTCATTGTCCAGCAGCGAATAGAAGCCATTGTAAAATCCATCTGCAGTTTCGGCGGTGCCAGACCATAGGAGTATGTTAAAAGGGGTAGCTTTGGTAATCATCCTTTGCGCCGCTATGCCCTGTGCTTCCAGGTTATCGCGAAATACGCCTGCTGCCTTCTGCTGAAAGACCAGCGACAGCACCAAATAAGATGTGCTGACACCCAGGCTCCACCAAAGCAGCTGCCGCCGCCTATGACTTTCCTTTGGATAAAAAGCAGCCATTGCCAGCAGCACCAGAAAAGGCAGGGTATAAAGAGGATCTATGACAAAAATATTGTAGAAAGCTACGCCATAACGGCTAAAGGGCCAGAACAGCTGTGTACCCCAGGTCGTGAAGCTATCCAGAATTGCATGTGTCACAAAGCCCAGAAAGAAGAGCCAGAACCATTGTTGCCAACTGGCCCTGCCTTGCCAGCGATGCAGCAGGCTGGCCAGTAGGGGCGATGCAAGTATGGCAAATAACAGGCTATGCGTAAGGCTACGATGAAAAGTGAGTTCTCCAACTGTATCCAGTAAAGGATTGGCCAATACATCCAGATCCGGTATGGTGCCCGCAATGGCACCCCACAGCAGCGCCCGGTTGCCCAGCTGCTTGCCGGCTACAGCTTCTCCAACGGCAGCCCCTAAAACAATTTGTGTTAAAGAATCCAATTCATATAATTAAAAAGAACAACTGCGTCTGGCCGCTTAATAGTGAAATATATGGTTGTGGCCACATATTTAAACCTCTGGCAGGTACTGGCAGCGATTCCCTTTTGTGTTTTTATCATTCACTTCAATTTTTGCAAAGACTAAATCAAAATTCGCCCCGCTTGTCTAGAAGATAAATAAGGGAGGTCATGGCGGCAGCTCCCAATGCCAGCTCACGTTTGTTTACCTTTTCAAAAGTATCCTCTGCAGTGTGGTGAATGTCGAAGTAGCGCTGAGAGTCTGGTCGGTAGCCGATGAGCAAAGTGCCCAACGGCTTTAGCGGCCCTATGTCGGCACCGCTGCCGCCAGCCTTGAACTCGTTAACCTGATAACCTTCAAAAAGTGGCGCAAAGGCGGCTACTGAGGCCACTGCTTCTGCATTGCCATCAACAGAAAAGCCCATGGGTGTAAAGCCGCCACTGTCAGATTCAAGCGCTGCCACATGCTGTTCTTCTTTACGTGCCGCTTCTGCTGCATAGGTCAGACCACCGCGCAATCCGTTTTCTTCATTCATAAATAACACGGCACGGAGGGTATGGCGGGGTTTATAGCCTATGGCCTTCAGAATGCGCAATACCTCTATCGACTGCACTACGCCTGTGCCATCATCATGGGCTCCTTCACCCACATCCCAGGAATCGAGGTGACCACCAACGGTGATAATCTTTTCAGGAAACTCGCTGCCGCGTAGCTCACCAATTACATTATAAGATAGTTTATCTGGCAGGGTGCGGCTGTGTGTTTCGATGTAGAGCAATTGTTTCTTACCGGATTTTAATCTACTACTCAATAGCTCAGCATCCTGCGTGCTGATGGCCAACGCGGGAATGGGTGTAACGCCTTCTTCGAAACGGGTGGTGCCAGTATGAGGAACCCGGTCTAAAGCTGTACTCAGGGAGCGGACAATAGCACCTACAGCACCCATCCTGGCTGCCCTGGAAGGGCCGGTGGTACGGTAAGCAGCTGCTTCACCATAGGCGCTGCCTGTTTTAATGTACTGCTGATTCATGGGGAAGTTGAAAAAAACAATCTTGCCGGCAATGCCTGCCTTGCCCAGTTTTTCAAGCGTTTCAAAATCGGTGATTTCAACAACCTCGGCATTTATACCTTTAGCACCAGTGCCTGAACTGCCGCCCAGGGCCAGCGCATGCAGGGCCTGCTCTTTGTGCTTACCCTCGGCGCGTAATAGCACTTTTTCTGCTTTGCCGCGTTCCCAATGTGGAACCATAACTTCTTGTAGCCACACCGTATCAAATTCAAGTTGCTCCATTACCTGCTTTCCCCATTGCACAGCTTTATCTGCATTGGCAGAACCACTTAAACGCGGGCCAATGTCTTTGGTAAGCTGGCGCAGGAGTTCATGGCTATTTCCGTTCGTTAGCGCAGTGTCATAAACTTGTCTAATTACAATCGAATCCGCTACTGACTGTGCATTGAGCGGACAAAAGTTGGGGAATAATACCACAAAGGTGAGGAGCAATAGGGCGATCTTTTCTTTCTTTAGAAATTCTGGGTAAATATGTTTCATTTAAAAGATTATTTTGTAATATTCGTGTCAGAGAGTGTTTGGTAAGGCAATGTCAAGAGCTATTCAATGCTAAGACGTATCTGCCGAAAGAAAGTAAATTATAAATAATTTTCCACATCAGGTGGCGTTCAAGAGAGAGAATAGCAGCAAGAGAGGAGCTATTTTTTTGCTTAAATTTAGTTTTGAATAAAACTTAGAATATTTAGCAAAATTGTTGTAACAAAGTATTCAGGTATTAGTATTGAATAAGAAACCATTTTAATAGGGTAATGTAGCCTATTTATTTATGAATGAGGAGATTGTATATATAGATAATATGAGCTCACCGCGGGATATTCTTTTGGTGAGCCAGGCACTTGAACATTTAGGACTAAGAGTAAAAGAAATAGAGATTGGGGCTGCTGCCTACATGAATCCAGGAGAAGTAGAACGTTGTATCATTGGCAAGGCACTGGAGAATGTTGGTTTTACACTTGTAGATGCAGAAGCAAAACTTTTTACGGAAAGGGTACGGAGCTTGATTTCTGATTTTATAGATGGCATGCTTCGCCGAAAGCAGCTTCAGACATTAGAAGAATATCTGGAGCAGGAGTGTCAGGTTAGCTTTAACCTTATATGCCAGCGTTTTCAGTCCATAACAGGCCAGCGTTTACGCGCCTACTACAAGCGCATGAGAATTGAGCGGGTAAAAATTCTTTTAAATCACACTACCTTATCTTTACAGGAGGTAGCTGAAAAGCTTGATTTCAAAAATTCCAAGAACCTGACACGCATTTTTAAGGAGGTAACAGGACAATCGATTTCTACCTATACCAACCGCCAGCTTCTTGTCTATATGCAGAAGATTGTATGAGGCGAATTGGTCTGCTGCTGTTATTTCCCCTCTTTTGTTTTGTAGTTTCATGCGACAACACCAATAATGAAAAGCAGGAAGTGGTGGTTATACCGCCACCACCCCCTGCTGTTGATTCGGTGCAATTGCAGATAGCGGCCTATCAGCAGCAACTGGACAGCACCCGTGAAAATATTAGCAGGACCCTGCGGCAGCTGGATCGCCTGGATAAACAATTGCAGGATAGCATCAATGGCACCAAAGTGCCCCCGCAGCTGCAGGAAGAGACCATCCACAACTACAAGAACAAGCTTCATGAAGTGCGGCAGGTACAGACTGCCCTTAAGCATTGGCAGGAGCAGGAGGTTAAACCGCCAGATTCTCTTACCAACCTGCAGCGCAAAGCCTATCTTGAAGAGCAGATTCAGCAACTGGACCGCCTGATGCAGGAAACCCAGCAGGTGCGGTATGAAGCTAATAAAGTTATGCTGGAATCTGACCAGGAAGAATATTGATCTGGCAGGGCTGGCGCTCACTTAAGCACCAGATGGATGAAAAGATCTTATATGCTATTTATGCCTCTGTTAGCCTGTATTCACTCACTAACCAGGTATTTATTATAGAGCAAGCCTAAGGCTTGGGGCATGCTTCCAGGGCCTTTTCTGCAACCTGCACTGTTACAAAGCTTCCTTTGTTGCCCCAGGTATTTAAGATATAGGTAGCTATCTCTGCAATTTCAAGTGGCCTTAACCTGGGGTTTGCCGGCATGTTGCCGTTATATTCAATATTGTTGACAGTAACCGGCCCCTGTTGTCCGTAACGGATAACACAAATAACGGCAGCTTCATTCTTAAGATAGTCGGCCCCGGCAAGGGGTGGAATAAGCTGCGCCATGCCGTTGCCATCGTTGAGGTGGCAGCCTATACAATGTTTTTTATAAAGTGCGCGGCCCTGTGCCCAATATTGTTTAAACCGAAGCTCCGATGCCCTGTCCAAGCCTTCCGGGATAGCCGGTGTAGTGGCCAGCTCCTGCTCCGCATTCTTATTCTCTCTGGAGCAGGCCTGCAGGGCCAGCAGACAGCTTATGAGCAGCAATATGTTTTTTACAATTTGCATGGATAGGTTTATAAAATCTCAGCAGCCAATGCTTATTTCTGAGGAGTATTTAATGCTATAGGACAGACCAGCAGCGTATGATGTCTACTTCGTACTACTCAGCTGCTTAGCACTGGCAAGCAGCTTTTCAATATCCGCCATCAGCTGATCTACTTTGGCAGGATCGGTACCATCATATACCCCACGGATGCGTCCTTGCGGATCAATCAGGATAAATGCGCCACTGTGCAGTACACCACCCGGCGCCTGTTCGTCTTTTTGTGCAGTTACAAAATAGCGCTTTTCTCCCAGCTCAAAAACGTTTGTCTGATTGCCGGTAAGGAAATGCCAGCTGCCATTATCAGCTACGCCCAGACCACGCGCATAATGCTTTAACACCTGTACCGTATCAAATTCCGGGTCGATGCTGTGGGAAAGAATCATAAAGTTGGGGTCCTCTCCAAATCTCTCGTAAACACGCAGCATTTGCTGGGCCATGGGAATGCAGATGGTAGGGCAGGTGGTAAAGAAGAAGTCAGCAACATAAACTTTACCTGCTACAGTTTTTTCGGTTATCAGTGTGCTATCCTGGTTGTAAAAGCTGAAATCACCAATGGTATGATAGGCAGTATCACTGGCGGTGGTTGTGGTTTCGCCATAGATGGGCAGGGGTTTCTCTTTTTCCTGGTTACAGGCAAGGACCAGGAGCAGCAGGAGTATGGTTAATAAGCTTTTCATTGTTTCTGATCCCGCATTTTTTTATACACTGAAATAGCCAACATAAGAAGCACCGTAAATACCAGCAGGCCTAGCAGGCCCCATAATACGCTTACCATATTTTTGAGTATCACCAGAAAAACAATGGCAAACAGCAGAATTGTAGCCACCTCATTCCAGAATCTTAATTTCTGGCTGCTCCATACCATGTGCCCCTGTTGCAGCTTTTTAAACATGCCATGGCAGGCAAGGTGGTAGCCATACAAAGCCACCACAAATCCCAGCTTAATCCAGAGCCAGTTGGGCATGTTCTGCCAGTAACTGGATGTGAAAATAAGGCCCAGACCCATGCCTAACGTAACAATGGCAGATGGCCAGGTAATGCCGTACCAAAGCAGGCGCGTCCAGCGCTGTAGCTTCTCCAGCAAAATGCTTTTGGCTGGTTCTGTTTCTTTTTCATGCACCTCCATGGTATAAATGAATAGCCGGGGTGCATAAAATAAGCCTGCAAACCAGGTGACAATAAAAATGATGTGCAGCGCCTTCAGGTACAAAAATGCCATATTCTGCAAATGTACAACTGAAACAACCAGCAACAAAAACCTGAACGAAAGGACACTAAGGTGGTAAGTCCTGCCAGTGCTGATTTTGATCTTTCCGGAAATTTGCCGCAATACATTACGCAGGCCACCCAAGACTTGACTATAAGCAATATCTGCTCTTATTTTTGGCATGGATCTGTTTGCTTATTGAACCCGCAAACGGTACACAGTAGAAACTTAATTTGCGTTTAGTAAGTAGTTAAAACCTATTTAAGTGATGCGATTCTTCTTAAGGTCTTTTCTTATGCCCTTTGGAGCAGGCTTGGCCGGTGCTGCCGTATATATTCAGTTTTTTATGCTAAGTCCACACGCTGTTACTTCAGAATCAGCTTCCGGAAATGCAGCTGCTATGCCTGTGCACCAGACTAACTGGCAATTACCGCCTGCAGCTGCCAATGCCAGCGACTTTACAGAAGCCGCCCGGCGCAGTACTTCTTCAGTTGTTTTTGTAAAAACACTCTCGGAAAATGGTTATGAGCCAACCAGCTATTTTGATTTGCTTTTTGGCAGACGCAGTGGACCGATGGCAAGCTCCGGTTCTGGAGTGATTTATGCGGAAGACGGTTATATAGTAACCAATAACCATGTGGTAGAAGGTGCCAAAACAGTAGAAGTGGTGCACCAGCGGCGAACCTATAAAGCAGCGGTGGTTGGTACAGATCCCGCCACCGATCTGGCCGTACTAAAAGTAGAAGCAAGCGGGCTGCCAGCCATTGCATTGGGTAGTTCTTTTGCTGTTAACGTAGGCGAATGGGCGCTTGCAGTTGGAAATCCCTTTAACTTAACCTCAACCGTAACAGCTGGCATTGTTTCAGCGAAAGGACGTGAGATAAGCTTTGGGAAAGGCCTTTTTCCGCTGGAAAGTTACATCCAGACCGATGCTGCCATCAACCCGGGTAACAGTGGTGGAGCGCTGGTTAACAGCCGCGGCGAACTGATAGGCATTAACACAGCTATTCTCAGCCAGACGGGTTCTTATGCCGGTTATGGCTTTGCAGTGCCGGTAGATGTGGTACGTAAGGTAGTAGATGACCTGATTGAATACGGTGAGGTGCAAAAGGCTTTTGCAGGTGCTGAGGTAATTGACCTGGACATTAATAAGGCTGCAGAACTTAATGTAAAAGCCGATAGGGGTGTGGTAGTAAGTCATGTGCCGGAAGATGGAGCAGCGGACCGTGCAGGCCTGAAAGCAGGAGACATCATCACCCAGATCAATAAGCTGCCGGTAGAAGGCCGTAGCCATTTCGATGAAATCATCAGCTACTTCAGCCCTGGTGATAAGATCGCTATTGGCTTTATTCGCAGAAACCAGCAGCAGGAAACAACTTTAACACTTACCAACCGCGAAGGAAGTACGGATATTTTACGCAGGGAGGTGTTTACTTCAGAGTCTTTGGGCGCTGATCTTGAAAAAGTAAGTAAGGTAGAACGGGATGTGCTAAACATTCAGCAGGGGGTGCGGGTCACCAATATTCGCCGCGGTTTTATGAGTAGATTAGGCATTCAGGAGGGATTTGTTATTACCAGCATTAACGAATCACCCATCGAAAATCCGGAGATGCTGGTAGAACAGCTGTCAAGGCTGAGGGGCCGGGTGATCATAGAAGGGGTAAATACAAAAGGTGTGAAGGGGTACTATCAATATTATTTTTGATTTATCCCCGTGGATTAAAATCCTTCATAGTTATTCATTTATAAGGCAGCTCTATAGCTGCCTTTTTTAGTCAACTTAATTATTATTTAGAATTAGTCTAAAGAAGCTTGTTTGTCAAGAAAGACGACAATATGTTTGTGAGACTATTTATAATCGGTTTAGAAAATAATGCTTCGCAATTCTCAACCCCTTCCGGTTCAGGTCATTATAGGTATGTTGTTAATGTGCACTTTTCCACTTAGCGCGAAGGCACAGCAATTACAGTTCGACATTATTAAAAGCCTTATAATTTCTACTGACAGCCTGGCGCAGGTAAATGCTTCTGTTGCCTACAAGACAGGAGAGATAGGCATACGATTGCTTTTAATGCAATGGTCTACAAACCGTACCGGACCAGTTTTATAAATCCGGTGGACCCAAGAAATTTTGCCGGCACGATTACTTACAAATTTTAAACCTATAGCTAAAGATTGTTTGATGCAGGCAACGCATGCGGCCGCTTAACTACAGCAAGTATTTTTACCAATGGAAGCAAAAGAAAAAAAATATACCTGGCGCAGATTATTCAATGATTTACACCTCTGGCTGGGCATCGGGAGTGGTCTTATCCTGTTTGTAGTATGCCTTACTGGCACCATCTATACCTTCCGCGCCGAGGTGGAGGAGCTCCTGGAGCCAGAAAAGTACCAGGTAACAGCTGTAGCGGGTGCAGCGCGCTTGTCGCCCGAAGCTGTGCTCCAAAGGCTGGAGCAGCAGGTTGGCGGCAAGGTTGTTTCCATAGAAGTACCCCATAAAAGCCAGAAGGCTTACAGACTTACTATCAAAAAGTCTGAAGAAGAACGACGGGGTACAGTCCACCTGGTAGATCCGTATACAGGCAAGCTACTGGGAACAGCAGCAGGGCCGGCTACCGAGTTTTTTATGGTAATTTTTCGTTTGCACCGCTGGCTGCTGCTTGATTCTGAAGTAGGCAGACCCATTGTAGGCGGTGCTACCATAATTTTTGTGCTGCTGATATTTTCTGGCCTGGTGCTTTGGTTTCCCAAAAAACTAAAGCACTGGAAGCAGGGCTTTACAATTAAAGCAGACGCCAATTGGAAAAGAGTAAATCATGACCTGCACAATACCCTCGGTTTTTATTCTTTTCTGCTGCTGTTGCTGATGGCACTGACGGGCCTTTGCTGGTCTTTCGAATGGTACAAAAGCGGGTTGGGCACGGTAATCGGCACGGAGGTCTTTGGCGGACGAGGTGAGAAGCCAGCGGCAGTTAAAGCTGAAGGAGCAGGTGTTGTGCCATTGCCCTTTACAGGACTCATGGCTGCGGCAGACAAAGCCCTTCCATATGATGGCGATTACCGAATCACACCATCAGACACGGGCACTGTAGTAATGCTAACTAAATACAAAACCGGTTTTTTTGCAGGTGCTACGGCAGACAAGATCCAGTTAAACCGTTTTAATGGTGACATACTGGCGGTGGATAGATTTTCAGACAAGCCTCTGAATCAACAAATAGCCTCGTCCATAAAGCCACTTCACACTGGCGAAATATTTGGTACTTTTTCAAAGATCCTCTACTTCCTGGCCTGTCTCATCGGTACCAGCCTGCCAGTAACGGGTACAATTATCTGGATCAACAAGCTCAGGAAAAAAGCTGGCAGGCAGAAGAAGCCAAGGGTAATGGCGGCTAATTGAGCTGCCTGCCTGCAATAGAAGAATGAATAACAGCAGCAGCGCAGGTCTGGCCGGTACAATAGGAAAGCGCCAGGTCCAGGTAAACTTTTTTATTCATTATAAATGCGAATACAGCCATCGGATGCTGAACATACATCATTATATCGCTGGCAGGTTGTTCTATTTCTGATTATATAGTTCTTTGCAGGACTAATCCCAACGTATAGGGAACTGGAAGTGCATAAATGAGTAAGCAGGTACAGGAAATCAAATACTTTTTCTTCGGTCAGAATTTTACCGATGGCCTGAGGACTACAGTGGCGATACTTTTACCGGCACTCATATTTGCCTGGTACGACCATCTTGAGCTGGGTGTGCTGCTTTCCATAGGTGCTTTGTGTGCAAGTATCACTGATTTTCCTGGCCCCCCGGTGCACAAGCGCAACGGAATGTTAATCTGTTGCCTAAGCATTTTTTTAGTGGCTTTTATCACAGGCTTTGCCCGCATGCACGTGCTGGTCCTGGGGCTGGAGATCCTGCTGTTCAGTTTCTTTTTTTCCATGCTTGCTGTTTATGGCAACAGGGCAGCCGCCATAGGAACGGCCTCCCTGCTGGTGATGATCATGATGATGGACGAGCCCCAAAGTGCTGTACAGGTGCCCTTTTATAGTAGCCTGATACTGGCAGGGGGTGTTTGGTACATGGCCCTGAGCTTACTTTTTTATACCATCAGGCCCTACAGGCCTCTACAGCAGGCCCTGGGAGAATGTGTGCGGGAGGTGGCCAGGTTCCTGGAGTTAAAAGCATCTTTTTACAGGCAGCAGGTACCGCTTGAACGTATTTACCAGCAACTAGTAGCCCAGCAAATTGTCGTAAACGAAAAGCAGGAAGCAGTTAGGGAGCTAATGTTTAAAAGCAGGCTGGTTGTAAAGGAGTCTACCAATGCCAGCCGTAAGCTTTTACTGATTTTCGTTGATCTGGTAGATCTGTTTGAACGCAGCACGCTTATTCATGCTGACTATGCCTCCCTACGCGAAAAGTTTGGCAATACTGGCTTACTGGAATTAATCGCCAGGGCTATCTATAACCAGGCCGCAGCGCTGGATGCAATCGGACTTGCTATACAGGCCAACAGTCCTTATAAGAGCAGCATAGACGTGCAGGCGCATTTAGAGGAAATCAGGTCCAAGATTGACGATCTTCAACAAAGCCATAAAGAGATCAGTACGCTGGCACTGAAAAAAATATTGATCAATCTTAGAAATATTGCGCAACGCCTCCAGGGACTGGTTGCTTATTTCAATGAGGGCACTCGTGCAGAGGTAGCCGAAGTGAATACCATACAATACGCCCGCTTTGTGACCCATCAGCCTTTTAATCTTAAAATATTTTTTGAGAACCTTACTTTTAGCTCTTCTATTTTTAAGCATTCTTTTCGGGTAGCAGTGGTGTGTCTTTTTGGTTTTGTGCTTACCAAAGTACTCCTCTATGGTGAGCATAGCTACTGGGTATTGCTCACCATTGTTGTAATTTTAAAGCCGGCTTTTAGTCTTACCAAAGAGCGTAACTTTCAGCGGCTGGTCGGGACAGTGATTGGCGGAATCATTGGCTTTGCCCTCCTCTACTTTATACAAGACAGTACTGTGCTGTTGGTCCTGCTGGTTTTACTGATGCTGGGTACCTTCAGTTTCATCAGGTTAAGTTATGTGGTAAGCGTAATCTTCATGACTCCCTTTATCCTGATCATTTTTAATTTTTTGGGGTCAGATCAGTTTAATCTTTTGCAGGAGCGTATCCTGGATACCCTGGTAGGTTCTGCTATTGCCTTTACTGCCAGCTACCTAATTTTTCCCAGCTGGGAATCGGAACAATTGCAGCGCTTCATGGGGGAGGCCATAGAAGCAAATATCAACTATTTGCAAAAGCTGGCAGATCGCCTGCAGGGCAGGCAGGAGGCTATAGAGGAGTATAAGCTTGCCAGAAAAGAAGTATATGTGCGTTCAGCAAACCTGGCTGCCGCTTTTCAGCGCATGTTGTCGGAGCCAAGTACCAAGCAAAAGAACAGCAAGGAGATTCATAAATTTGTGGTGCTTAACCACATACTTTCAGCCAACATTGCCACTGTTGTATCGGCGCAGGCAACAGCACAAGCTTCAACTCCGGAAAATCTTCGCCTGGTTAAACGATCGCTGGCGGTGCTAAACGATGCAAAGAAAAAGCTTAACCATACCAATGTAGTACATTCCGATGCGAAACAGGCAATAGAAACAGTAAACTTGCAGCATGCAGGGCTAAATCCGGGGCTGGAAGATTCTTTATTGCATCAGCAGCTGGAGTTTATTTACAGAATTACGACAGATATTCGCAAAAATCTTGATGCAGCGCTGCAGTGAGGCTGCTCAGGTGCATCAGGCAAAAGCATATGTTGTAATCAAGTATAAAAAACGCCCCAGCCTTCTCCACTTTTATGTTGTCTTCGTACAAAAGGAGTATGAAGCTTAACGATGACTTAATTGCAAAGCTCAGCAAAACCTACGAGCCGGCAACGCTGATAAATATGCATTTTAGAGGCAAAGACCTGGCCTTTAAAACAGATAATGAAGGCAATCCAATACTCCTGTTTATTGGTAAGACCAATGAAGCGGGCAATATAAAAGGGGAACGTTATGCCCGTACGCTTAAAAAAAGCCCGGACGGAAAAATCATTAAAGACCACTGGGAGCTTAAAGGAAAAGCAACCTGATCATAGTATTTCATTTTACCTATATATAAAGCAAAAGCTCCGGTCTTTTTTAAGGACCGGAGCTTTTGATGTATTGTGCAGGCAGTAGCGGTAGTTGCTCTGCTAGGGTAGTGTTAGTGGTTGGTGTGGCTTCTAGCGCAGCCTGTCACGCTCTGCTTTTTCCCGCTCAGCAGCCGTTCTGGTATCAGAACCCATAGGCGCTCTGTCAGTGGTGCGGCCGGTGTTATCTACAATGGTAGCATTGCGTCCGCTGCTGGTGCCGGTGTTCGCCGCTGCATGATGGGCAGGGGCAGTATCGGGTACTTTCTTGGTCATCAGACCAGCACCCATTTCTGCCAGACCAAAGATCAGGTGGGGCAGATATACATACTCGTCGAAGTTGAACAGCCAGGGAGAAACAGCCAGGAAAGCACCTCCCAGCACATCCAGCCATAGGTGGGTGGGCATGGAGATCTTTCTGGAAATACTCATCTCGTAGTCTGTAAACAAGCTGTAAAGAATT
>JASLAE010000494.1 GCA_030147305.1 Cesiribacter sp. | reverse complement strand
TCCATATAAGCAATCAGGTGTGGATTGTTCCAGTTCCTTTGCTTGTAAGAGGTCCAGTTTAAATCTGCCTTTGAGTTGTCGTAACCCAATGCGGCTTCTTTGTAGTTAGGCTGCATATTTCCCCATAACATCATACCATAGTCGGCCAGTATTTTCTCTTCTTCATTTACTCCCAGGTGTTCCAGTATCACATAAGCACTGTTGTCATACGTTCTGATCTTGTCGTAAATGCGTTTCCAGATGGCAATCCGTGAATCATCTCTGGCGCTCCAGGCGCCTACATCACTGCCGGTGTTTTTTTGCGTAAAGCCCTTTGAAAGATCGAAGCGGAAGCCATCAAACTTATATTCTTTCAGCCAGTAAGCATTAACTGTATCCACCAGGGCTTTGGTAGCTGCACTTTCGTGGTTAAAATCAAAAAATACACTGAAAGGGTGGGTAGCCTGCTGATTAAAATAAGGACTGTTGGCAGCAGGTTTGTCTTTATCCCAGTAAGCTTTCACATAAGGAAACTCATAATCTGCCTGGTTCAGCACCATATCCAGAATTACAGCCATTCCCATCTGGTGGGCTTTATCAATAAAAGCTTTCAGGTCGTTGCGGGTGCCATAGTATTTATCCGGAGCAAAGTAATAAATAGGATTGTAGCCCCAGCTTTCATTGCCTGCAAATTCCATAATTGGCATTAGTTCTATGGCATTAACCCCCAGTCTTTTCAGGTAAGTTAGTGTATCTGCCAGGGTTTTATAGCTGTGGGTGCCAACAAAGTCTCTCACTAGTAATTCATAAATCACCAGATTTTCTTTTGCCGGACGCTGAAAATTTGTTACCTGCCACTGATAAGCCTGCTGATTGGTTTGCAGCACGGCAACAGATCCATTGGTTTTACCAGAAGGATAGGGCTTCAACTGCGGATATACCATGTTAGTAGGTGTATTTATGAAACGGTCGTTCTCATCCAGAATCTTGTCTGCATAGGGATCTCCGATCCGAATATTACCATCTACCAAGTATTGAAAAGCATATTCCTGCCTGGGAGTAAGACCCGTAATCTCCAGCCAGAACCGGTTACCATCAGGACTTTTCTTCATCTGGTAAGCACTCACAGGACGCCAGTTATTGAACTCTCCTATAACATATACGTTGCTCTTAAAAGGCAAAAACAAGGAAAGTGTGGCACTGCTGCTGCTTGTGTAGTTGATGCCATCTTTTATCCCTGCAGGCACATTGGCAATGGCAGGTGCCGCAGTTACAATGTAGTAAAAAGAATCTTCTTTAGTAGTAGTGCCATCAGTAGCTACCAATTTAATGGTGCCTTCGCCAGATGCTCCTACACTGAGTGGATAGGTAAGCGCTGTGCCTGTAGTTTGTATTAATTGTGTGCTGCCATTAAAAAGGGTAAGTGTGGCATTGGCAGAGGCAGTAGCCTCAATATTAATTATGCTGTTTGGAGCGGCCAGTACAATTGAGTCTGCCGGAGAGGTGATACTTGTTTGCAAACCTTCCGGATACAGGTCTACAAAGATATCGCTGTTAGTGGTGCTTTTGCCTTCTTTGCAACCAGCTTGTCCGGTTGCTCCGCATGGCCCACCTTCTCTGAAAACCATGCCTATCCGGTAAATGGTCTGGCCGGCAGCAACATTAAAATATGTTCTAGGATTAATAGTAATGCGCCAGAGATTGGGGTTAGTAGCATCTTTGGTCATTTGCCCTATCCCATCATCTTTCCCCCAGTTGCCTACTACATTGGTCCAGGTAGTACCTGTCGGCCCTGATACAATGGCTCCGGCATGCATGTATACTTTTGCAACTCCTTGCAAGGCAGATGTACCTTTGGTAGCATCATAGATAATAGTTACTTCTTCATTTTGTGTAGGAAATGCAGGAGAGGTGCTAACCTGTGCTTTTACGAATACTTGTAAAAACAACAGCACAAAACACGTTGATAGTATATTTTTCAAATGCATATGGATATGGGGTGAATGAAAATGGCGTAAGCTTGATAAACTTACGCCATTTAAGATTAAATTCTAAATCAGGGTTCAGATAATTATTACATGGACCTAGATTTTCTTGAGGCTGTATGAATAATTACCAGGTATACTTAAATTCAAAGTAACTTCATATTGCCCTTCTTCTTTAACCTGGATATTTTCTCCGCCATATTTCAGCAAACCATTGGCAGGTTTATTATCACCCATGTTAATATCCCATGCATCATTAGCTCTGAATTTAATTTCACCTGCTTTTAAATTTAGGGTTGCTTTCCACATTTTAGAAGCCGGATCGTAAGTTAAATCCTGATCGGCATCCCAGCCTTTTTCGGTAGCACTGCCAATTACACCCCAGTTAGTTTTAATAGCAGACCAGGTAAGACCATTCAGGTCAGCATTTAACCTGTAATATCCAGCACCATTAATTTTCAGGTTATTTCCCTTCTCTTTCAGCAAACCCGCAGTGCCGTCTCCGGTATCACCAAAATCGTTGTCCCAATTTGGTGCAGGGGTTATTTTAAACTCATTAACGGCATCCGGAAAATTAATGTACCCTTCATATTTTTTATCATTTGCAACAGAGGATAATTTATCAGCTTTATCAGGTGACCATCCCTGGTACCCACCTGGAAC
>JASLAE010000470.1 GCA_030147305.1 Cesiribacter sp. | reverse complement strand
CTGGCTGCGCTGGTAGAAGAAGGTGTAGCAGCCAATGACATTCGGGTAACCATTAACCAGGGCCTGATGCTGAAATACGTGCGCCCCGAAACCCTGCCCTACCTGTACGAGCGACTTGATGCTTTAGCCCTGGCAGAGCCTGGCTTTGGTACCATTGCCGACGTAACTGCCTGCCCCGGCACCGATACCTGCAACCTGGGGGTAACCAACAGCACCGGCGTTGCCCAGGAACTGGAAAATCTTATCAAAGAGGAGTATCCCGAGCTAATCGGCAACAGCCGCATCGATATCAAGATCAGTGGCTGTATGAACTCCTGCGGACAGCACATGGCTGCCAGCATTGGTTTGCATGGCAGCTCAATCAAGCATGGCGAAATGGTTGTGCCTGCCCTGCAGGTTGTACTGGGTGGCGGGGTTGACCCCTCCGGTAAAGGTTTTGTGGCAGAGAAAATCGTCAAACTTCCAAGTAAGAAAATCAAAGAAGCCCTGCGGGCAATCCTCAATGATTATGAAGATGGCGCCAATGAAGGTGAGTACTTCAACGACTATGTAGCCCGCAAAGGTAAAATGCACTTCTATGGCCTGCTCAAACCTTTGGCAGACCTGAACAAGCTGGTGCAGGACGATTACATAGACTGGGGCCACACCGATGCCTTTATCCCCGAGATAGGCACCGGCGAATGTGCAGGTGTTAGCTATGATGTGGTAGGCACCATCATCACCGATGCCGAAGAGCGTTTTGAGTTTGCAAAGAAAGCCTTTGCTGCCCAGCGGTGGGCCGATGCTATTTACCATGCCTACAGCACTTTTATTGTTAGCGCCAAGGCATTGCTGCTAAGCAAGGATGTGCATTGCAATACGCACCAGGGCATCATCAGCGACTTTAACCAGCATTATTACGAAAGTGGTGATTTTGAACTGGACCAGCCTTTCGATGCACTGGTGTATCAGATTAATAAAAATGAGCCGACCCAGGACTTTGCCCATGCTTATTTACAGCAGGCAGAGCGCTTCATTGGTTTGGTGTTGCAGAAGCGCCAGCAACAGTTGGAGCAGAGCCAGGCGGCAAAAGACAAATTAGTGGTAGACAATTATTATAAGGCATAAGGGATGAAGGGAAGATTAACATTGGTAGGGGCTGGACCTGGTGATCCGGAGCTTATCTCATTAAAAGGCGTAAAAGCACTGGCAGAAGCAGACGTGGTGCTGTACGATGCCCTGGTGCATCCCGACGTGGTGGGCTATGCCCGCACCAGCGCCATCAAAGTACATGTAGGCAAACGCTCCGGCCAGCACAGCTATAAGCAGGAAGAAATTAACCAGCTCATTGTAGACTATGCCCTTGCCGGTAATCATGTTGTGCGCCTGAAGGGTGGTGATCCTTTTATTTTTGCCCGCGGCAAAGAAGAGGCCGAATATGCCGAAACCTTTGGCATTGCTACTGAAGTAGTGCTGGGCATCTCCAGCATTAACCTGCCGGGTTACTATGGCATTCCTCTTACCCGCAGGGGTACCAACGAAAGCTTCTGGGTTATCACGGCCACCACGCAAAATGGTGAGTTGTCCGGCGATATTGCGCTGGCAGCGCAGTCTACGGCTACGGCTGTGATCTTTATGGGCCTGGGCCAGCTGGAGCGAATTACCAGCCTGTACCGCTACCACGGCAAAGGCAATACACCGGCTGCCATTATTTCCAGAGGCTCGTTGCCGGAAGGCGAAGTTTTTTTTGGTACGGTAGAAAAGCTGGTAGCCTTGCGGGATAAAAATGCAGTTGCGGCACCAGCCCTGATTGTCATTGGTGAGGCAGTAGGCACCCACGAGCACTTCTGGGAAAAAGTACATGCCCTGGCAGCTCAGCACACCCCAACCCTACAACAGAAACGGCTATGACAGATAAAGTACAGGAGAATGAGGCCCAGGCAAATGCCGCTGCAACAACTGCTGCAGATGGCAACCTGCTTTTCCCTATTTTCCTGAAGATTGACCAGCTGCGCCTGCTGATTGTTGGCGGCGGCAATGTAGGCCTGGAGAAGCTTTCTGCCCTACTTAAAAATAACCCAATGGCTACGGTTACGCTGGTGGGCACCACCATTAAAGCAGAGATCTGGGAAGTGGCAAAAGTGCATCCGGGGGTACAGCTTATCCACAGGAGTTTCGAAAATGATGATCTGAAGGGTGTAGATGTGTTGATCCTGGCTACTGACAGCCGCGAAACCAATGCCAGCATTCGGGGGCTTGCCAAGGAACGCGGCATCCTGACCAATGTAGCCGACACCCCGGACCTTTGTGATTTTTACCTGGGCGCTACGGTAAAAAAAGGCGATCTGAAAGTTGGCATCTCCACCAATGGCAAGTCGCCCACCTTTGCCAAACGTTTCCGGGAGCTGCTGGAAGAAGCCATTCCGGAAGATGTAGACCTGCTGCTGCACAACCTGCAGCAGTTTCGGAATACCCTGCAGGGCGACTTTCAGGAAAAAGTACAGAAGCTGAACGAGCACACTGCCAGCCTGCTAGCCGAAAAGGCTAATCGCTAATTTAGATTGTAAGAAAAATGATGTCGGATATAGAATCGTTAAACAACCGCTTTACCCCGCTCCGGCCCGAAGACCGGCTTAAAGCGCTGTTTGAACTCCTGGATGAACAGAAAATCCTGATCACCTCTTCCTTTGGCAGCACAGCCGTTGTGCTGCTGCACATGCTTAGCAAGGTAAGGCCTGGCATGACCGTGCATTTTTTAGATACCGGCTATCATTTCGAAGAAACCCTTGCTTATAAAACCGAGCTGGCTCAAAAGTTAAATCTTACCTTTGTTGATGTTCGGGCAGTTGAACGCAAGCATCGTTTTACGGCAGAGAATAATACCTGGAAGCATAACCAGGACCTCTGCTGCTTCATCAACAAAGTAGAACCCATTGATGATTTAAAGAAGAATTACAGCGTGTGGATTTCTGGTTTGTTGCGGTATCAGAACGCCAACCGTCAGAACATGAAGGTTTGGGAGCGCAAGCATGAAGATATCACCAAGTTTCATCCCATCATTGACATGACGCATGATGAGGTATTGCTCTACATGCAGATTTACGATTTGCCGATGCATCCGCTGGTAGAGCAAGGCTACGATTCAATTGGCTGCCGCTCCTGCACCGCCAAAGGCAACGGTCGCTCAGGCCGCTGGAAAGATACGCCCAAGTCGGAATGCGGACTGCATGTTTAAAAGGGGCAATTCATGAATATCTACTACCTGTGAAAAACCTTCCTCACCATTGCTGGGGCTGTTGTAGCGCCTGCTGCTCTGGCTAATAAGGCGAGGCATACTGCACTCAGTGAAAGCCAGGTGGTGGACTGAGTATTCCTGCTATGCTTCCCGTTTCTAACTTAAAAAGGCATAAAAGCCAGTTTCTATTGCTACAGCACTTCACCTGCTGATGAGCAGGTATGCCATTCTCCTTTTCAGCAATAATCTTTAAAAACCTCCTGGCCTTACAATAACTGCCACAAGAAAAAATCCCCACCTCAGAGAGGCGGGGATTTTTGAAGATAACTATAGGAAAAATATTTAGGCCAGCACCGGCTGCGCCTCGGCT
>JASLAE010000419.1 GCA_030147305.1 Cesiribacter sp. | reverse complement strand
AACAAGTGCATCTAAATCGTATTTCAATACCCAGCCAAGTTTTTGTTTAGCTTTGGTCGGATCACCTAAAAGCAAATCGACTTCAGTAGGCCTAAAGTAGGCCGCATCTACCTTCACCACAGCCGTACCTGGAACTATCTGGTAGGAAGGATTCAGGCAGTACACTACTTTTCCAACTTCATTTTCCCCTTCTCCTTCAAAAGCTAATCCAATGCCCAGGGCAGCAAAGGCTTTGTGTACAAAATCGCGTACAGTTGTGGTAATGCCAGAGGCTATCACATAGTCTTCTGGCTTTTCCTGCTGCAGCATGAGCCACATGGCTTTTACATAATCTTTTGCATGGCCCCAGTCTCTTTTCGCATCCAGGTTGCCCAGGTACAGGGTCTCCTGGAGCCCCAGTGCAATGCGGCAGGCAGCCCTGGTGATCTTTCGGGTAACAAATGTTTCTCCGCGCAAGGGAGATTCATGATTAAACAGAATACCATTGCAGGCAAACATATTATAAGCTTCCCTGTAATTTACGATTATCCAGTAGGCGTAAAGTTTAGCTACGGCATAGGGTGAGCGAGGATAAAAAGGCGTATTTTCTGTTTGCGGTACTTCCTGCACTTTACCGTATAACTCCGAGGAGGAGGCCTGATAAATTTTCGTTTTTTCTGCCAAGCCAAGCATGCGCACTATCTCCAGAATACGCAGGGTTCCTAAACCGTCTATATTGGCTGTATATTCCGGGGTATCAAAACTTACTTTTACATGCGACATGGCCCCCAGGTTATATATTTCATCTGGTTGTACCTCCTGAATGATCCGCATCAAATTAGTGGCATCTGACAAATCACCATAATGCAGCTTAAACCTGATATCTGTTTCGTGCCTGTCCTGGTAGAGATGGTCTATTCTGTTGGTATTGATTAGGGAGGTACGTCTTTTAATGCCATGCACCAGATAGCCCTTCTCCAGGAGAAACTCTGCTAGATAGGCTCCATCCTGACCTGTGATACCTGTTATGAGCGCTGTTTTCATTAGTAAGTAATTATGTTGGGGAACGGCTATTGTAGGATTTGAAAATCGGGGTTTAAAATGTTAGTGTTTGAACCGCAGTGGCCAAAGGCCATTGATATCATTATCTTAATAAAGCTATCAGAAAGTTTGTTGATATACTGCTATAAACAAGGCTTGGTTGATGCACCTGGCTATAGTCTATACCTTTCTAAACAAAGCGAGTATGGATGCTGTAGAAGCCTTTTAATTTTCAAGGTCTTGTTGCTGTGGCGCAGACACAGCTTCGCTCTTTCAGTTACAGTTGTCTTCTTTAACCATAACCTAAATAAAATGTAAAGCCTTTTGGCTAAAAGTCTTAAAGCTTCGCTTATCATTACGCTGCCCGATGGGTGCTGGGGCAGATCTAAACATCAAGTCTTGCTTTCTTAAAAGTAAAGGGATAATCCTAATCGGTGATTTTGTAACTGCACGCAAACAAGTGCGTTGCATTTTAACTACCAGTAAAAAAGGAACCCTAAAAAATAAAAGACTTGCCCTTTAAAAAACAAAATTCAATTTACAAGGTATTCCGGAACGGCATCCGGCATCGTAAAGACAGATCTTATTCTCAATTTTAAAGCAACAGCAATTTATACTGATATACATTCTCAGGCTTGCACAGCATTAGAACTTTGACGGCATTTCCTTCAGACAAGTAAAAAGAGGGTTCTTTCCCGATCAGCCTTTGCAGGCATTTGGGATAATAAGCATGATAAATCCTTATACTTGCTAAAAAAATGTAGGCGCATTAGCAATCCAAAAAATAAGTGCATCAACAATATTGCTCGGGAAGTATTATGTGGTAAAGTGCTGATCTATCACAGAATACTTGTTGTTAAGGTAGTGCGGCTGAAATTTAAATGCAATAGAAAGGCTAAATATTTTTATATAATTTTAATAAATAATTTCATAACCTCAGTTTAAACATCTAGATATATACAATGTTATGGCAGCCTTTGTCATGCCTTATTTGGTGTTGTGCGATGCAGAATTGCAACTAGCCTTATTATATTATATAAGTAGTGTTAAGCTTATGGCAAATATGGAGGCATTAGCAGCATCAATTCTAATGCTTTGATAGGCAATACCAGCACATAGGGTTTTGAAACTGATCCTTGATTTGATCCTCAGCACTTCATCTGTTGTTATACTTTTGATTTAATACGCCGCTACCAAGGTTTTTTGAACATCTTTCCTTGAAGCAACCGGCTTACTATTATAGCAGGTTTTATTCTTTACAGTTGCGGCCCCACAATCCCTACTTATTTTACTGGCTCTGATCAATCCACTAGCCTGCTAGACATTCGGCTGTTACATTTTAGTCACAGTAGAGGCTTAAGGCTTTGCGCTCTTATTTGCAGAATAGAATAAAAACAAAGCTTTGATTTGTTCATATGTTCATACTTACTATATTTAATTTTACAGCAACCAGTGCTGAAGCACAGGTGCACTAAATAGGGGGTGGTTCAGCTTAAGCCTGCAGCTGTTATTTAGCATCCATAGCGCATACAGCCTTAAATTTTTGGGTCATCACAAGTGCAGAGATCAGGATACAAAAAACCTATGACAACGATTGCAGCAGACCTGGGTGGGACCAGAATTAAGTTAGGGATCATAAAGGATGGTGAATTACTCGCCACTACCAAGCTTGATGCACTGGCGCATGAAAGCATCGAAGTAAATCTTTCCGGCATAAATCAGGCAGCCAGAGCCTTGTTGGTGCAGCTGGGGATCGCTGCCCACCAGCTGAAGGGTGTCGGCCTCACTTTTCCTGGCATTGTTGACAGCAAAGCCTGCAGGGTGCTTTCGCGATATGTAAAGTATAAAAATGCCCACCTGTTTGATTTTAAAGCCTGGGCTATGCAGGAGTGGCAACTGCCACTGGCGCTGGAGAACGATGCCAGGGCAGCACTCCTAGGTGAATGGACACAGGGAGCAGGTAAGGGCATTAATAATATCGTTCTGCTTACTCTGGGTACAGGGGTAGGGAGTGGTGTGCTGATAGAGGGTAAATTGTTGAAAGGCGCTCATTATCTGGCAGGCAATCTGGGTGGGCATATGTCTGTAAACATGCATGGCAGTGCCTGTAACTGTGGGTTCATTGGCTGCCTGGAATCAGAAGCCTCTACCTGGGTGCTGCCCGAGAAGGCAAGAAAGCATACAGGCTTTGCTGAAAGCAGTTTGTCAAAAGCTGGTAATATAGAATTTTCAACCCTTTTCCAGGAGGCTGAAAGGGGCGATGCAGTAGCGGCACAACTGCTGGAGGAATGCCTGAAAGCGTGGGGCATAGGCGTAGTGAATATGGTGCATGCCTATGACCCCGAACTGATCATTATTGGGGGTGGCATCATGCAAAAGAAGGCAAGCATTCTGCCTTACCTGCAGAATATGCTGGACCAATACGCCTGGGCACCGGCAGCAGGTAATATTAAAATTGTATCTGCAGAGCAGGTGGAGTATGCCGGACTGCTGGGGATGGATTATTTGGTTTCAACATTAAATTGATATGGCCTTGAAAAGACCTAATTACGATAAGTATCCTTTTGTGCAGGTGGAAGAGGCGAGTCATGCTTGTTTTGCTGGTTGGGATACTATTTGCCACACCCTGAATCAAAAAATAAAATCAATAGATAAGGGAATCAAGCTGGTCGTGATTGAATGCTATCATGGCGTAGATGATAGGGAGCTGATGCATCAGTTGCAAAACGGGCTAAAGCACCAGCTATGGATCAATGCCACTGAAGCTTTCATGCCAGAAAATGAAGTGCGGGCGCTGGTATTTCCCGATGTTACAAACGACCGGATCTTTGGCTATCTGAGCCGGCTGAAGATGGAAGATTTTATGGATGCTGCAAAGATTGAGCACCTCCGTCTCCAGGCAGAGAAGCTGCATACAGGTACCGTCGTCATTTATGGCCCTGGCGCAAGCCTGATTTTTCCGGCTGCAGATTTGTTAGTCTATGCTGATATGGCCCGTTGGGAAATTCAATTACGCATGCGGCGGCACGAGGTAAACAACCTGGGCGT
>JASLAE010000416.1 GCA_030147305.1 Cesiribacter sp. | reverse complement strand
AAATGATTTTGGATAATATATTGAAATTCAATCTTTTATACCTATATACTTAATGTTTTAATTGAATATCATAAAAGCCCTAACGCATTCAATGGCAAGACATTCTAGCAGTGAACTCCATGTTTTATCCCGTAGTAGCTTACCATGGTAAAATTCAATTTATGGTTCTGCAGCATGACTATGTATTATAAAAAAAAAGAATAATATCAGGCATTTAAGATACTACATGAAAATTATTAGTCATATGAATATCTGATAGCTCGATGGTATTGATGTGGAGCGCTTTAACACCTCAATTAAGCTGGTAATCCCTAGCAGCTGTATTTAATAGCAGAATTCACGATTATAGTTTATGAAAGCATCAGAAAAGTAAAGCTCAGGTATATGACTTAACTACTTCGATGTCTAATCTTCTGCAAAATTTAAATCGATATAGCGGGATAGAGCAGACAGGCCATGGCCATGATTCTTAGAATTCAATTTCTGCTTTAGAAGATGGTGGTAATGACTTTCTTATAGCTTAGCATTCCTAATTATCAGATTGCAATGTTACATAAGCGAATGAATGCATATAATAACAAGACAAACCTGATAAAGCGCTTTTACAATACCCTTTAGGGTAATGTTTCTAAATCATCGGGACTATAAAAATGCTTTAATGTTTTTAGTAAAAGCTAATGCAGAAAGGAACGTACGCAGCTGCACAAATATAATAACTTAAGGCATTACAAGAATGATACTCAAGTTTGGTAAAAAGTGATCTTCCTCGTAGAATGATGGTACACGAAGCTTCTTAAAGGAAGATGCAGCACTTTGGCAATTTGGCTGTCAATGCAAATGCACAGGAAGCAAATGCCTTTTGCCCTTTAGATTCAATATAAAAGATTCAAAAGAAATTATCGCTTACTAATTGTTCCAAGGCTGCTTTTGATGTTGGTATAGCTAATGATATCACAACCTGCTTTCCCAATAAACATGTTAGCTTCTGCTTTCAGTGGTATGCGGTTAGCATCATCAGAGATCCACAGAGAGATAGAATTTTCACCATCAAAAACTTTATTGTCGGGCATTACCGGAACAAGCCTGATAGCTTTTATTTTCCCAAACTCTGTCTTTATTTTTTCTTTACCACTGTACAGGACTTGAAAATTATAGAATTCATTTTCAAAGAAACCAGTTACTTTGATTGTGTCTCCTGTCGACATTCTGTCAAAATCAAGCTGCCGTAAGTAATGGTATGCCCCAATCAGGTCACGAACTTTTTCAGTGAAAGTAAACACCTGTTCATCCTGGTATTTGTGTGCCTGATGGTCATAGCGATAATACCTGATCCGTTTCTGGCGATGGTCGAAATAGGTAGTCTCGTCTCTTTTGTAATTATTTTCTCTTACAATGCGATATCCTTTGGTGGGTAGCAGATCTGCTTTATTAAGAAAAGCCCCCCACCGGTCATCCACTTTGGCCACCCAGCCTACTGCACCTGTGGTGCGGCCGGAAATATCCACCCGATAGCAGGGCACGCCGTCCACCAGGTGTACATCACTGCTTGTTTCTATTTTAGCCTCTCCAATGGTTAGAAACCCATAGGTTATCTTATAGGTGAGCAGCTCACCATGCTGTATATAATTTCTGGATGAAAGCGGATAATCCTGCCCGAATACGAGATTAGCACACAACATCACCAACACCAGCAACCAGTACTTTTTCATATACCTGAATATCAGGTTTCTCAATGGCCTGAACAAATTAACTTTTTATAAAAGATTACATCACACTGCCACATTGTTTTCGCGCAGTGCATCATTCAGTGAAGTTTTCAAGTCTGTGCTGGCTTTGCGTTTACCTATGATGAGTGCACAGGGTACTCCATATTCCCCGGCGGGGAATTTCTTTTGATAACTACCCGGTATAACGACAGAACGTTCCGGAACGTATCCCTTATATTCAACTGGCTCAGATCCGCTTATGTCTATGATCTTAGAGGAAGCTGTTAAAGTTACATTGGCACCCAAAACGGCCTCTTTACCAACCCGAACCCCTTCTACCAGAATACAGCGAGAGCCGATAAAAGCACCATCTTCCACAATAACGGGTGCTGCCTGCACCGGTTCCAGTACACCACCAACCCCTACACCACCACTTAAATGCACATGCTTGCCAATTTGCGCACATGAACCAACCGTCGCCCAGGTATCAACCATCGTGCCTTCGTCTACATAAGCTCCAATGTTTACATAGGAAGGCATGAGCACTACGCCGGCACTGATATAAGCACCATAACGGGCAATAGCATGCGGCACCACACGAATCCCCTGACGCGCATAGCCTGTCTTCAGCTTAATTTTATCATGAAATTCAAAAGGGCCAAGCTCTATGGTCTGCATTGCCTGGATCGGAAAATACAAAATCACGGCTTTTTTAATCCATTCATTTACCAGCCAGCCACCATTACCATCAGGTTGAGCCACCCGCCGAATTCCGCGATCCAGGTCATCCACCAGCGTTTTGATAGCAATCTGTGTATCTTTATCTTTCAGCAGCTCACGCTGATCCCAGGCTCTTTCAATTAAATCTCTTAGTTCCATAATATGGCTGGACGAATAAAAGTAGTTTTTGCTTCTTTATTAAAACCAGTGGATGAGCCCCGCATGTATGAAAAACTGGGACGCTCTCTGGCACAAACATATAAATATGATGTTAATATCATAGGGTTTAGCTCGAAAAATCTCCCCAAAGATCCAACCATCACCTTCTGGCCACTCTTTGATTTCAAGCGTATCAGTCTCGGCAGGCTTGTGGCGCCACTTCGCTATTTCAAAAAATTGATTCAACTAAAGCCTGAGGTGATTATAGCTACTGGTACTGATATGATGACGGTTAGTGTACTATACAAAATTTTATTTGGCTGTTACTTGATCAATGACCTCCAGGAAAACTACTATCGCAATATTATCTGGTCGCACCACAAGCCTTCCCTGTTCAGCAGGATCAGGGCCGGCTTCATAAGATTACAGGAAATAGTATTAGATCGAATGATCATTCAATACATTCTCGCAGAACGATGTTATGTAAATGAATGTTCATTCATTATCAAACCTGCTTTGGTCCTTGAAAATAAGGCACTAAAACCTGGAATAGAGCCTACAAAGAAGACAGCCTCTTCACTACACCTCGTCTATACTGGTACCATTGCTGAATCCTATGGCATATTTGATGCCATCCACCTGGTTGATACGGTTCAGCAGGTGCAGCCTAATACTATATTCACAATTTGCGGGCACTGTCCATTAGCTAAGGTTTATCAACAATTAACAGCGCTTGCAAAGCATCGTCCATGGGTAAAGCTCCAGATCAGCAGAACACCCCTACCACATACCACCATACTGGAAGTACTTGGCAAAGCTGACTTTACCCTGGTAGCCTATCGCCTCAATCCTGCAAACAAAGATTGTATCCCTACCAGAATATGGGAAGCACTAGCCTGGCAAACTCCCATGATCCTGCGCAGGGAACACCCCTGGGTAACTATAGCAGATCAACACATGGCCGGCTTTAGCATTGATTATGCTAATCCGGATATTGAATACTTAAAGGCTAAATTATTTCAAACCAAATACTACACTCAACCCCTTCCAGAAAACATTTACTGGGAAAGTTGTGAAAAGGAATGGATTAGCCTGATTGACAAAATAGTAGCGATTAATGGGTGAAATATGCTTTTGCAATGCAAAAAGTTTTGACTCCATCTGCCGCTCCCCAGCCCCAACTTCAAAGAATCTATACGTATTAATGATCAGCTGAATAGGCCAGCTAAAAATACCCTCAATAGTATATTACGATAAGTAAAGGCAGCATGTACTCCTTATCCTGCTTTTTAATTTATAGGCAGCTTTTCCTTTAGATGCATCCAGGCCAATGCTACTCCAATGCTAAAATTCAATGGGTTCTGGCTTATGAGGAAGGTATCAGCATTTTGTTTCCGGATACGAACTCCACTCACTTCATAGGCCTTAGGAAGCAATCATTAGTATTTATAAGGCAGTATTTAGGCAAGCCTAATTTATTATATCGTATTTTAGGCGCACCTAAAACGTTATGATCTTTTAAAATTCTGATTATTTTATTAGACTTGCCTAATAATATTTTTATATTTGCCACAAACATTGTTTAGGCATGCTGAGTTTATCGGAAGAAAATTACCTCAAAGCCATTTTCCATTTATCGAACAATGGTAATACCACTGTTCAAACCAATGCACTGGCAGATGCTATGCAAACCAAACCTGCTTCAGCTACAGATATGATTAGAAAATTATCTGTTAAAAAATTAGTGGATTATGAAAAATACAGAGGCTTGCAGATCACTGAGGAAGGCAAACGGGAAGCGCTGAAAATTGTGAGACGCCACAGATTATGGGAAGTATTTTTAGTGCAGAAGCTTGGCTTCCTATGGGATGAAGTACATGACATCGCCGATCAGCTGGAACATGTGCGCTCCACTGTGCTCACTGAAAAGCTGGACCATTATCTGGGTTATCCCAAATATGATCCGCACGGGGATCCGATTCCTGATGCACAGGGTGATTATGTTATTAAGTCCAAGGTGCTCCTGTCTGAACTGCCCCAGCACCAGCAAGCTACGATTGTAGCCGTAAAGGATTCGCGACCGGGCTTCCTGCAGTACCTTAATAAAATTGGGGCATACATTGGTGCCCGGGTTTCCATAGCAGAACGCATGGAATTTGATGGTTCTGTTCAGCTAAAGATCGATGATAATAAAACTGCTTTTCTATCCAGAGAGGCAACAGAAAATATAATGGTAACAGATTAGCCATGAAAATTAAAGATGTTATTATAAAGTGCATTATGATAAGCTGCGTGGTACTGCTTTCCTGTCAGAACAGTGCAACTGATGCAGATAGCGCCAACTTTACAGTTGTAGCCACAACAGGAATGATTGCTGATGCCGCCCGCATCATTGGCGGAGATTCTACGAGTGTTACAGGCCTGATGGGCCCTGGCGTAGATCCACACCTTTATAAACCAACACAGGGTAATATTCAGCAACTATACAGTGCCGATCTGGTGCTGTACAATGGCCTGTTGCTTGAGGGAAAAATGCAGGAGGTACTGCAAAAAATGAAGCGCAACAAACCTGTGGTGGCTGTAAC
>JASLAE010000389.1 GCA_030147305.1 Cesiribacter sp. | reverse complement strand
GCCGCTAACAGTACAGCGGCCCTAGCATTTGATAGCCCCGAAGAGGGCGGCGATATATTAGCAGCCCTAAAGGCCGAACAGCATATTATAGCAGCAATACTGTATGATACAACAGGGCATCCTTTTGCATACTATCCGGCTAACCTTACTTTAGATATACCCTCCTTAACACCTGGAAAGAAGCTATACCAGTATAAGCAGGCCCACCTGGAAGGTTTTCAGCCCGTTATCCAGGGGAATAAGATACTCGGCACCCTGTATTTGAAATCCGACCTGAAGGCAATGGATGAACGCTTGAAGCTATATGCTATCATAGTGCTGGCGATTCTTACCATTTGCTTTGTTTTAGCCTACCTGATGTCAAAATTTCTGCAGAAGAGTATATCTGGGCCTGTTTTGGCACTGGCAGAGACCGCAACAGCTATTTCCCAGCGAAAGGATTATTCTGTTAGGGCTACCAAGTGGGGTAACGACGAACTGGGTTTGCTCACCGATGCCTTCAATCACATGCTTTTGCAAATACAGGAGCAAAACAAGCGGTACACGTTTCTCACCGATGCTATTCCGCAAATGGTTTGGTCTTCCGGCCCTGATGGAAAGGCAGATTATTTAAATCAGAACTGGTACAACTTCACAGGCCAAAGGCTTGAAGATGCTGTAGACGAAGGATGGCTCAAGAAAGTCCATCCCGATGATTTAGCATCCTCGGCTCAGCTATTTGAGAAAGCGTTACAAAATGGTACTGTTTATGAATCTAAGCTCCGCATTGCCGATAGCAAGGGGCATTATTACTGGCATCTCACCCGAAGTGTACCTATGAAAAACAGCGCTGGGGAAATCACTCAGTGGTTTGGAACCTCTACTAATATCCACGATCAGGTGCTTAAAACCCAAGAGCTTGAACGTATCAACGAAGAACTGGACAACTTTGTATATTCTGCTTCCCATGACTTGCGCACTCCCATTTTGAATGTGGAAAGCCTGATGCATTTATTAGAAGCTAAGCTTCCTGCCGGCGACAACATGGGGGTACAGAACATATACAGCCGTATGAAGAAATCCATAGAGAAACTGAAGGCAACCATACATGAAATGGCTGATATTAGCCGCATCCAGCACGAAGCTGCTGAGACTTTAGAGAACAATTA
Source organism: Cesiribacter sp. (assembly GCA_030147305.1). GTDB lineage: Bacteria > Bacteroidota > Bacteroidia > Cytophagales > Cyclobacteriaceae > Cesiribacter. Next base: position 3,337 of record JASLAE010000389.1, on the reverse strand, counting down.
CCTGCCCGAGCTTCTGGAAGAGTTTAAATCAACGCATGAAGTTCTCCTTGAAAGTAGTGGAGCTACTTTAGCATGTAATCTTGAGGTGGAAGAGATATGTTGTATCTCACGCAAACACCTGCGCAGCTTGCTGGATAACCTTTTATCGAATGCTATAAAATACCGGCATCCAAAGCGCTTACCATGCGTCATAATCAAAACACGCATGGAGAAAGGGGAGTATGCAATATCCATTTCCGATAACGGAGTGGGGATAGCTCCAGAACATCAGGATAAGATTTTTGACATGTTCAGGCGCTTCAGTACTGACTCAGCAGGCAGTGGTATAGGCCTTTACCTAGTCAAAAAGATTATTGAAAAGTATGATGGCAAGATTGAAATTAAGAGCACTTTAGGTGAGGGCACTACCTTTACTGTTTATCTGAAGCAAACATAACCAATTTTGTATACATCCGTCGGTAAGGATTCATGCAGCTTGATTTTTACTTTCCCACCTCTTCTGAAATCCTATTAACTCATAAAAACTGACCTGTTATACGAAGTAATTGCTGTTAGGCTTTTTAAAAATTCCGATTGGTTTATTGTATTGTTATTTACACACCCTTACATTAACTAAATAGCCAGGTAAAACCTTTAATACAATTCGACTGACATTACAATTGTTGCCTTAGGATGATGGATAAATTTCTAGAAACCTATTTTCCAAAGATTGTATCAGAAGTTAAGGGGTTTGCCTTTTTTATGACTGATGAGAATGGTACAATCTTAACCTGGAATATAGGTTGTGAAATGATGAAGGGGTATAAGCCAGAGGAGGCTATTGGACAAAACTATCGCATTCTCTTTCCTGATTTCCTTAAGGAAGAGGGTATGCCTGAAAGGGAGATACACACAGCCAAAGAACAAGGTAGATACGAAACCGAAATTGGAGACGAACTAAAAATTGAGAGTTATTCTGGGCTTATGTAGTATTAACCAAAATTACTGATGAAAATGGAAAATTAGTGGGGTATGTAAAAATTACTCAGGATCAATCTGAAAAAAAGAAGTTATTCGACCAACTGCACAATAAAATTGAAGAGTATAAAGCGATCAATGCAGAGCTTAATAATTTTGCCCATACGGCATCCCATGACCTGAAGGCTCCATTTAATAACATTGAGGGGCTTGCAGTATTGATAAAAAAAGATTTACAGAATAAGTTGCCTGAAGATAAGCATATACTGAATCTAGCAGATTTTATGCACCAATCGGCTTTGAAATTTAAGTCGATTCTCACTGATATGGCTACTTCTGCCAAAGAGGAGACAGAGGATTATACCTATCAAACGTTTAATGATGCCAGTAACGAAATTAAAGACTTATTGTCCCATGAAATAAAGAGCACAGGAGCCACCTTTCTTGAAGATTATTCTGAAGTGAAATATATCAGATATCCCAGAAAACATATTTGCAGCATTTTACATAATTTAATTTTAAATGCTATCAAATACAGATCTCCTGAAAGACAACCCAAGATTAAATTAAAGACAGCCAGAGACATGGATTTGTCATACTTGAAGTATCGGATAATGGAGTTGGTATTAAAGAGCAAGACCAGAAACGAATATTTTCAATGAATCAACGCTTAGAACACAGCATACATGCAGAAGGTACAGGTGTTGGTTTAGCGCTGGTTGCTAAAATTGTTGATGGGAACCGAGGAAAAATTGAGGTTATCAGCAAAGTGAATCAAGGAACCACCTTTAGAATTTATCTTAAGTAAATTACAGAGTATTGATGCTGATTTTCTAAACAAGCTATTTGAAGTACCCTATTCAATTCGGCTTGGTTATGATACCCATTATTTTATTGGGCGGGGGTGTTCGAGATATAAGACATGCGCAAAAAACACTTTACCTCATAAGGCTTTTTTACCTACTGGCCAAGCGCTGAAGCTTTCAGCTTATGAAGCTTGATCATAGGCTTCTAATACAGTTTTTAGCTTTTCTTCATTTAATGGCTTTTGTATATAACCTAATACACCGTAGCTATTAGCTCTTTTTATGTCCCTGGGATGTACCGAGGATGTATACATCACAATTCTTTGAGCACAAATATTACCAATACCTTCCATTTGTTTTACTTTTTCTAAGAAGTCAAAGCCATTTAACACAGGCATGTTGATGTCTAAAAAAATAAGATCAGGGACAAGGTTGGCAAAAGAGTCAGATGAACAAATTTTCTTGATAAATGCTAAGGCCTCTTCTGGATCTTCAAAGCATTCAATCTCTTCTGTTACGTGCATATCTTCCAGGAAGATCTTATCAAGAAAGCACCTGGTTTCATCATCATCTATAATTAAAATTTTCTTTAATAGCTTCATGTGTAGTTGCTCCTAACCCTTAACTATTACATTGTTAAGTAAGATAATTATTATACGCAGCTAGTTATATACAAAAACGTAAAGACCATATTCTTTTCATCTTTTTCTATTTAACTCGCTCGCATGTGGTAAGCAATTAAATTGCCATTATAGCCTGTTTAACATTTTCCTCCGTTAAAGGCTTCCTGATATAGCCATGAATAAGGTAATCCCTAGCTCTTAACATATTCTTTAATTTGATTATAGGCTTCTGCACCCTTGATTTCTCCTAATCGGTACACAAGTACATTTTCCAACTTTTTCCCCACGGCATGGGATTTCTGGGCCACCACCTCCAACAAGCAGCTTAACTTCTAGCGGCACATCCGCACGCTGCTCAGAACCACCGGCGAAGCTGCCGTGGTACTGCCCGACAACGTACTCTTTGAGAAAGGCGCTGGCGAAACCCTACGCAAAGAGTTACTGAAAACCACAGAGCTGCACACCATCCTGCGCCTGCCCACCGGCATCTTCTACGCCAATGGGGTAAAAGCCAATGTACTCTTTTTCGATAACAAACCAGCCTCTAAAGATCACTGGACCAAAGCGGTGTGGGTATATGACTACCGTACTAATGTCCACCATACCCTAAAGAAAAAGCCCCTGCGCCTGGAGGACCTGCAGGCGTTCATCCAGCGCTACAATCCGCAGAACCGTCACAAGCCTAGCCAAACCTGGTCAGTTGAAAACCCAGTAGGCAGATGGCGCAAGTTGACTTATGAAGAAATCATCGCCCGCGATAAAACCAACCTGTACATCTTCTGGCTCAAAGAACAAAGGCTGGCCGACCTCGACAACCTGCCGGATCCGGATATCTTAGCGAATGAAATCATTGAGAACATTGAGGCTGGGTTGAGCAGTTTTCGGGAGATCATGGAGACTTTAAGTGGTGAGGAGTAAGGCGAAGAAGGGAATCAACTGCCACAGTTGTTC
>JASLAE010000343.1 GCA_030147305.1 Cesiribacter sp. | reverse complement strand
ATGCCAGAAAGAACCCGCACCGCATGGGTAAGTGGACGGCAGATTCTAAATCGCACGTAGCGCACATGACCGAAGGCGACTTTTATGGCAGCGAAACTTCCGTTGTGATAGAGAAAGCGACAGAGGTGAAAATTGAATTGGTATCGGCCGATGGAAATACAAAGACACTAAAAGAAAAGACCCCCCTGAAGGCAGGGGAGGTGATTGATGCAGCCGTTATGAGCAAAAGCGCTCTTTGTGCTTTTCTGGAAAAGGAGATCGCAGATGCCAAGGCGACAAACGTGCTGTTATCGCTCCACCTGAAAGCGACCATGATGAAGGTGTCGGACCCGATTATGTTCGGCCATGCCGTTACAGTATACTTTAAAGAAGTATTTGAAAAGCATGCCGCAGTATTCAAAGAGCTGGGGGTAGACCCGAACAATGGCCTGGGTGACCTGTATGCAAAGATCAAAAGCCTGCCCCAGTCGCAACAAAAGGAAATAGAAGCCGATATTGCAGCTACTTATGAGCACCGTCCGGCACTGGCCATGGTGAACTCAGACAAAGGCATTACAAACCTGCATGTGCCCAGTGATGTGATCATTGATGCTTCCATGCCGGCAGCCATCCGGGAATCCGGTAAAATGTGGGGACCAGATGGCAAGCCTTATGATACCAAAGCAATCATTCCGGATCGCAGCTATGCCGGTATTTATCAGGAGGTCATCAAATTCCATAAGGAAAATGGGGCCTTTGATGTAACCACCATGGGAACGGTACCAAACATTGGCCTGATGGCGCAGAAGGCAGAGGAATACGGTTCGCACGATAAAACTTTCGAAATGACGGGCAGTGGGACTGTTCGGGTAGTAGATGCTGCCGGAAATGTCTTGCTTGAGCAGCAAGTAGCAGCAGGTGATATTTTCAGGATGTGCCAGACCAAAGATGTGGCCATTCAGGATTGGGTAAAGCTGGCTGTAACCAGGGCCAGAATCACCAATACACCGGCCATCTTCTGGCTGGATGCTGACCGGGCCCATGACCGGAACCTGATCAAAAAAGTGGAGCGCTACCTGCAGGACCACGACACCCAGGGACTCGATATCCAGATCATGTCGCCGGTAAAGGCCATGCGCTATACATGCGAAAGAGCCAGGGCGGGCAAAGACACCATTTCCGTTACCGGTAACGTACTGCGTGACTACCTGACCGACCTTTTTCCGATCCTGGAGCTGGGCACCAGTGCCAAAATGCTTTCCATTGTTCCACTCCTGGCAGGTGGAGGCCTATTCGAAACAGGTGCCGGTGGCTCTGCCCCCAAACATGTGCAGCAGTTTGTGGAAGAGAATTACCTGAGGTGGGATTCGCTGGGCGAGTTCCTGGCCATTGCTGTGTCGCTAGAAGACATGGCACAGAAAACCGGGAATGAAAAAGCGCAGGTGCTGGCAGAAAGCCTTAACCAGGCAAATGGCAAGTTCCTGGATGAGGATAAATCACCCACCCGTTCGATCGGTGGCATTGATAACCGGGGCAGCCATTTTTATCTGGCTTTGTACTGGGCGCAGGCCCTGGCCGAGCAAAGCAAAAATGAGGAGCTCAGGGACAAATTCAGGGAACTGGCAAAGCAGCTAACCGAGCACGAGGCTGAGATTGTGGCTGAGCTCAATGGAGTTCAGGGCAGTGCTGTTGACATCGGCGGTTATTTCCATCCTGATGTTGAAAAAACTGAAAGTGCCATGCGTCCAAGTGCTACCTTAAACCAGTTGTTAAACAACTTCTGATAAAAGGCTATTGATCTATAATGGGGCTGCCGGAGATCCATATTCTGACAGCCCCTTTATTTTTATGCATTTAGGCTACCTTTTCGTTAATTAAATGATTCCTGCCTGTGAATTGTGTATTTTGATGAATTCCATACTACCATGTTCAGATATACCCTGATTGCCTTTACGCTTCTGGTCTTCACAGCCTGTGACACCGGCGAGACAAGCACCGAAAATGCTGCTCCCGTACAAGAAGCGGATTCTTCAGCAATGACTGCAGCGGCCGGAACCAAAGCGTTGCCTAAAACCCGGCAGGATACGCTCATGCTGGAAGGCATGCCCGAGCCTGTAGCTTTAAACTTATATGAAGCTCCCGAAGGATGGCCCATTACGTTTCATACCTATGTGCCCGCCAACTTCAAGGTGGAGACCCTCACCAACCAAAGAGATCATACCATTCGTTTCAGCATGGGCGATGCGGTGATCAACTTTGTAATAATGCCTGAAGGCACTAACCGCTCAAGGGCGCAAAGTATGGCCAAGGCTTCCCTGGGAGCCACCAATGTGCAGTCCTGCCGACCAAGCTACAAATGGCAGTGGGAATGTCTGTATGTTTCCGAAAAGCCCGATCAAATAGCGAGTGTTCTATTAGGGGAGCAGCAGGGACGCCAGTTTTATTATCACATCAGTTACCCTGCAGAATATGCCGATGGCTTCTCACCCCGCTACGCAAAAGTGCTGGAGGAGTGGAGATTTGAATAAAACAAGCTGAAACTTGTTAGTTGCCGTTGGCCCTGAGCAATGCAAAAAACATCGACAATCCACCATTCCGGACTAAAGTCTAAATTCATTATCTTTGAGATAAACCATTGAATGTGTTAACACCTGCTGTTTCTTCATTTGGCGAGATACTGCTTTACCTGATCGCAGGCGTTGTGTTTGTGCTGGGTGGTTTGGCCACGGCCTGGCTGATCAGGCCCCACCGACCCAATGTGGAAAAGCTGTCTACTTATGAGTCTGGAGAGGAACCAGTGGGCAGTGCCTGGGGACAGTTTAATGTGCGCTTCTACATCATTGCTTTAATATTTATTTTGTTTGATGTAGAACTGGTGTTCTTATTCCCCTGGGCAACCATATTTGCTAAACAGGAGCTAATAGATGCTACCAATGGTTTGTGGGGCTGGTTTGCCTTTACCGAAATGCTGATTTTTGTCCTGATCTTAGGCCTTGGTCTTGCCTGGGCCTGGGCCAGAGGACTGCTGGATTGGGTAAAGCCCCATCAACAAATACAGGAAGTGAACTCACCGGTTCCGCAAGCATTATATCAAAAGATTAACAAGCAGGTAGCGGCACAAGCAAAACAAGAACAGCAGCAGAAAGAATAAGCGCCGGCCTGGTTTAAGCATTGACCGATGCGCCAGATTCGTTAAATATGCAGGTCTTATTACGCATACATACTTTTATCTATGGGCTTATTAGATCAAAAATTTGGGCAGGGAGGGGTAATCATCAGTCAGGTGGATGACCTGATCAACTGGGCCAGGCTCAGCAGCTTATGGCCGATGGGCTTTGGGATTGCCTGCTGCGCAATAGAAATGATGGGTGCTTTTACCTCTGCTTATGACCTGGATCGTATTGGCGTTTTTCCGCGACCCAGCCCACGGCAAAGCGATGTGATGATAGTGGCAGGAACCGTGACCTTTAAGATGGCCGACCGCCTGCGCAGGCTGTACGAGCAAATGCCGGAACCACGCTATGTGATCTCTATGGGCAGCTGTTCCAATTGCGGCGGTCCCTACTGGCAATATGGATACCATGTCGTAAAAGGGGTAGACCGTATTGTGCCGGTAGATGTTTATGTGCCGGGTTGTCCACCCCGGCCCGAGGCCCTGATTGGTGGTATTCTGAAGCTGCAGGAAAAGATTCGCAAAGAAAGCCTGATGACACCCGATGCCCTCGAAAAATTAATTGCTAAAAAGAAAGGAGCTCTGGTATGAGTGAAACCCCTTCTTTTTCTGCAATTGTCAGCCTCCTGCAGGACAATTTTGGTCCGGAAGCCATCCTGGGTGTGGATGAAAACTGTTCTCCCTTGGCAATCATTATTGCACCGGAAGCCATTGCCCTGGTTTGTCAGTTATTACACATGCATGAACAGGCCTATTTCGATCAGCTCAGCTGCATTACTGGCCTGGATAACGGTCCTGAGGCAGCTACGCTGGAAGTGATTTACAACCTGTATTCTATTCCCTACCACCATCACCTGATGCTAAAAGTAGTCCTTGTGCGTGACCTGCCGGGTGAACCCCTGCCGGCACTGCCCACTGTAAGCCACATCTGGCGCACGGCAGACTGGCACGAACGTGAAATTTTCGACCTGGTGGGCATTCGTTTCACCAATCATCCGGATTTGCGGCGCATCTTACTGCCTGCT